>JBOGXY010000126.1:0-32739 GCA_050696495.1 Solirubrobacteraceae bacterium | reverse complement strand
ATTGGAGGACCGTCTGCGCCGCGCCGTCGTTGAGGTTGGGTCCGTTGCACGCGCTCAGGGCCGAGGTGTCGCCCTGCTGTTCGACGAGGCGCATAGCGTTTACGACAGGCCCAAGCAACACCAGTATCCGCTTGGGGCACTTCTCTCAGCGATTGTCGGGGCGCAGGACGACGACGAGGAGCCCTTGCCGGTGATGCTCGTGTTGTGCGGCTTGCAGCCGCTGATCACGAACATTCACGCGGCGCGCAGCAACGCCGAGCGGCTGTTCAGGGCGGGGGAGATCGGCAACCTATCGCTCGCTCCAGAGTCACCCGCCGGCTTGAGTGCGGCCGCGCAAGCCCTTGTCCGGCCGGCCGACACAATCGCCTACGCCGATGGCGTCGCCGAGCGTATCGCCAGTGACGTGAGCGGCTATCCGTACTTCATCCAGTGGTTCGGCGAGGCGTTGTGGGATGCGGCTGACTTGGATGGCTCTGAGCTCATCACGCATGAGTCCTACGAGCGTGAGCGGCCCGCTATCCAGCGAAGCCTCGACGACGAGTTCTTCGAGCCTCGCTACGGCGATGCACGCAAAGGCGACCAGGCGACGCTGCGAATAGCGGCCTCCCTGGGCGGCGAGTCGTTCACGAAGTCCGACTTGGACGAGGCCTCAACGAAGTCGACCGGCGCGCTGTCGGTGAGCTTGAGTCGTCTCATTTCCGACAACCTCGTGTACCGTGACCAGCAGGGTGTCTATGCCTATACCGCCCCCCTGTTTGGTGATTTTGTGAGGCGTCGCCACCGGCTCCTCCCGGATGACAAGTGACGCAGATGAATGTCCTCGTAATCGACAACTACGACTCCTTCACCTACAACCTCGTCCAGTTCCTGGGCGAGCTCGGGGCCGACGTGCAGGCCGTCCGAAACGACCGCTCCAGCGTCGACGACCTGCTCGACGCCGGCTACGAGCGCTGCGTGATCTCACCCGGTCCCTGCACCCCCAACGAGGCCGGCATCTCCGTCGAGGTCGCCCGCCGCCTGCCCGAAGCCGGGATCCCCACGCTCGGGGTCTGCCTCGGGCACCAGTCGATGGCCCAAGCCTTTGGCGGCGAGGTCAAGCTGCATGCTCCCGTACACGGCAAGGCAACCACGATCGAGCACGACGGGCGCACGATCTTCTCCGGGCTCTCGAACCCGTTGACCGTCGGTCGCTACCACTCGCTGGTGGTCGACGAGCGACTCCCCGACTGCCTGGAAGCCTCGGCGCACGGCGGTGGGGTGCTGATGGCGTTGCGCCACCGCGAGCTCCCCGCCGAGGGGGTGCAGTTCCATCCCGAGTCGGTCCTGACCGCCGAGGGCAAGCAGCTGCTCGCCAATTTCCTCGGCCTTTCATGGCCAATCGACGGCGTGCAGAACCTGCAATTGCGCGTGCCCGACCTACAGCCGGCTGTCCTCTAAATGCCAAACCCAGTCCTCACCAAGGCGATCGATGCGCTGGCCTCGCGACGCGACCTCAGCAGCGACGAGGCATCCGAGGTGCTGGCCGAGATCATGCACGGCGAGGGCTCAGAGACCCAGATCGGTGCCTTCCTGATTGCGCTACGCACGAAGGGGGAGACGATTGATGAGCTGGCTGGGCTCGCGCGCACGATGCGCGAGCTGGCGGCGCACGTGCCGATCGAGCGCGACGATCTGCTCGACACGGCAGGCACCGGAGGAGGGCGGCGGACGTTCAACGTTTCGACCACCGCGGCGCTGGTGGCCGCCGGCGCCGGCTGTGCGGTCGCAAAGCACGGCAATCGCTCCGCCACCAGCTCGTCCGGCTCGGCCGACCTGTTGGAGGCGCTCGGCGCCCGCATCGACTTGGCGCCCAATGGGGTCGGCGCCTGCATCGAAGAGGCCGGTTTCGGCTTCATGTTCGCCCCCGCCCATCATCAGGCTACGCGCTTTGTCGTGCCGGTCAGGCGCGAGCTTGCGGTGCGCACGATCTTCAACCTGCTCGGCCCGCTGACCAACCCGGCTGGCGCCACCCACCAGCTGATCGGCGTCGCGGATGCCTCGTTCCTGGAGACGATCGCGGGCGCGCTGGCGCGGCTGGGCGTCCGCCGGGCGCTGATCGTCAGCGGCGAGGACGGCCTCGACGAGGTCTCGACCAGTGCCGCCACGCGCGTTGTCGAGGTGGACAGCGAAGAGATCTCGAGCTACACGCTCACCCCACAAGATGTGGGCATCGCGCCGGCCGACCCGGACGATCCCGCGCTGGGGGGCGGCTCACCGGCTGAGAACGCTGAGATCACCCGTGCCGTCTTTGCCGGTGAGCAGAGCGCCCGGGCCGACTTGGTGGCGATCAACGCCGGCGCGGCGATCTACGCGGCAGGCACGGTCGAGACGATCGCCGCCGGCGTGGACGCAGCGCGCGAGGCGCTCGCCTCCGGCGCGGCGGCCGACGCACTCGAGCGCTACATCCAGGCAAGCCGCCGGCACGCACCCGAGCAGGTGCCGGGGTGAGCGCCTCGCGAGCGGTTCCCGGCCAGGGCGCAGGTAGCGGACGGGGCACCGACAAGCTGCGCAACGCCGGCGCGGACCCGACGAGCGTCCTCGCGCGAATCGTCGCCCAAACCCGCGTTACGATCGAGCGTCGCGGGCGCGAGCTGCCGATCGTAACGCTCGAAGCGGAGGCTGCCGCCGCACGAATTACACCCGGACGCCTGCGCGAAGCGCTCGCACGGCCAGGTATCGGCGTGATAGCGGAGTTCAAGCGCCGCTCGCCCTCGGCCGGCGAGTTGCGCGCCAAAGCTGACCCGCAAACGCTCGCCCGCACCTACGAGGAAAACGGCGCCAGCGCAATGTCGGTTCTAACCGAGCAGGACAACTTCGGCGGTTCGCTCACAGATCTGCGTGCGGCTCGCGCGGCCTGCTCGCTGCCGATCCTGCGCAAGGACTTCATCGTCGACCCCTACCAGCTGTATGAGGCGCGAGCTGCCGGCGCCGACGCGGTCCTGCTGATTGTCGCCGCGCTCGACGACGAAGAACTGAGCTCCCTGCACGAGCAGGCGCAGGCCTTGCAGCTCGACGTTCTGGTCGAGGTCCACGACGGCGACGAGCTGGCCCGCGCCGCCGCCGTCGGCGCCACGCTGATCGGTGTCAACAACCGCGACCTGCGCGACTTCAGCGTCGACGTGAGTCGAACCTCGCGGCTGCTGGCGCAGATGCCAACCGATGCGCTGGTCGTCTCAGAGTCTGGAATAGCCACGAAAGAGCAGGTCAATCAGCTCGATCGCGAGGGCGTCGCCGCGGTGCTGGTGGGCGAGACGCTGATGCGGGCGTCCGACCCGGGCGCCGCTCTTGCCGGCCTGCTCGGCTGAAACTCTCCTGGTTGCTCGGCTGAAAGCTTTATAGAGTCAGATGGCTTTCTTTAGTTCAGATTGATCGCCAGGCGTAATCCTCACTGACAGCGATGAAGCAAAACGTCCTCATCCCGGTTCTCTGCGCACTGCTCGGCGGTGGCGTCGTCGTCGCCGTCGTGGCGGCAACAGGCAACCTCGACTCATCACAGAAGACGGTTACCGTCGTGCAGCAGTCGGCGGCGCCGATCGCGCCCTCCAACGCCTCGCAGCAGAGCAAAGGGCTGACGCCCCACCAGATCTACGAACGCACCGCGCCCGGCGTCGCCTACATCACTTCCACGATCGTTCGCCAGAGCGAATCGCCGTTCGGCTTCGGCGAAGGACAGACCCAACAGGGGACTGCCACAGGCTCTGGCTTCGTGATCAACAAGGACGGCACGATCCTGACCAACTACCACGTGGTCGAGAACGCCGTGAAGGTGACCGTCAGCTTCGAACACGGCAAGGCCGTCGAAGCGAAGGTGATCGGCAAGGATCCCTCCAACGATCTCGCCGTCCTGCGCATCCCGACCGAAGGCGTGACGCTTCACCCGCTCACGCTCGGTAATTCCAGCAAAGCCGAGGTCGGCGATCCGGTGCTTGCGATCGGCAATCCGTTCGGCCTGGAACGGACGCTTACGACCGGCGTCGTCTCGGCGCTTCAGCGCCAGATCACCTCGCCCAATGGGTTCACGATCAGCAACGTGATCCAGACCGACGCCCCGATCAACCCGGGCAACTCCGGTGGTCCACTGCTCAACGGCGCCGGTGAAGTGATCGGTATCAACTCCCAGATCGAGACCGGCGGCAGCGGCGGTGGCAGCGTCGGCATCGGCTTCGCCGTGCCGATCGACACGGCCGAGCACGAGCTCTCGCAGCTTGAGAAAGGGGGCACCGTCCGCGGCGCCTACCTCGGTGTCAGCACGCTCAGCGTCGACGGCTCGCTCTCGGCGCTGAACCTGCCCGTCAAAAGCGGCGCGCTGGTGGAGACGGTCGAAGCGGGGACGCCCGCCGCCAAGGCCGGCATCCGCGGCGGCAACCTGGAAGCACAGACCTCCGGCGGCAAGGTCGCGGTCGGCGGGGACATCATCGTCAAGGTCGACGGCAAGACGATCTCCAGCGCCGAAGACCTGACGAACCTGATCGGCTCAAAGAAACCGGGCGAAACGATCTCCGTCGAAGTGCTGCGCGCCACCGGCACCGGCAGCTACGAACACAAGACGATCAAAGTCACGCTCGGCGCTCGGCCGAACTCGGTCAAGAGCGCCACAACGCCCGAAGGCTGACGCCCGCCCGCTACCGTTGGGGACATGCTCGCCGAGACCCCGAAGGTCAAGATCTGCGGCGTCACGCAACTGAAGGACGCCGAGCTGGCCGTTGAACTGGGCGCGTGGGCGATCGGGATGGTGCTCTATGAGCGCAGTCCGCGCCGCTGCTCGCTACAGGAAGCTGAATCGATGGCGGCGGCGCTGCGGCGCAGCGTCCAGTTGTGTGGCGTGTTCGTCAACGCCTCGATGGAGGAGATCGTCGACGTTTGCGAGCGGGTGCCTTTGACGCTGCTGCAACTGCACGGCGACGAGGGTCCCGCCTTCTGCTCTGAGGCGGCGCGGCGCACAGGCGCGCGCGTGATCAAGGCGCTGCAGGTCTCGGGCATTGGCGACGTGCGCGACGCCGAACGCTTTCACACCGACTTTCACCTGCTCGACGCGCGCTCGACCGCGATCGGCAGGGAGGAACTGCGCGGAGGCACCGGCGAGAGCTTCGACTGGAGTTTGCTCGCGGCACGACGCTCGAAGACGCCGCTGGTCCTCAGCGGAGGGCTGACGGCCGCCAACGTCGTCGAGGCGATCGAGCGCGTACAGCCCTACGCGGTGGATAGCGCCAGCGGCACGGAGAGCTCGCCGGGACACAAGGACCCCGTCAAGCTACGCGACTTCTTCGTGGCGGTCGGCTCGGCAACCGCCACGCCCGCACCGAGCGACGGTGAGGGATCGTCGATCGGCCAGGACGCGCCGGCGCCGGTAATCTCGCCCGCGTGAGCGCAATCGAGCATCGTTTCGGCCGCTATGGAGGCCAGTACGTCCCCGAGACGCTGATGCCGGCATTGGCCGAGCTCGAGCTGGCGTGGACGCAGGCGTGCGAGGACCCGAGCTATCGCGCGGAGCTCGACGTACTGCTGCGCGACTACGTGGGCAGGCCGACGCCGCTGTACCTGGCACGACGATTGTCAGATCGCGCGGGGCGCACGATCTACCTCAAGCGCGAGGATCTCAACCACACCGGCTCGCACAAGCTCAACAACGCGCTCGGGCAGGCGCTGCTTGCCAAGCGGATGGGCAAGCGGCGGATCATCGCCGAGACCGGGGCAGGGCAGCACGGTGTAGCGACAGCCACCGCCTGCGCGCTGCTGGACCTGGAGTGCATCATCTACATGGGGTCTGAGGACACTCGCCGCCAGGCGCCCAACGTGCAGCGTATGGAACTGCTCGGGGCGAGCGTACAACCCGTCGACGCGGGGGCGCGCACGCTCAAGGAGGCGACCTCCGCGGCGATCCGCGATTGGGTCACGAACGTCGCCAACACTCATTACATCATCGGCTCGGTCGTCGGGCCGGCGCCCTATCCGGCGCTGGTGCGCGACCTGCAAAGGGTGATCGGCGACGAGGCTCGCGCGCAATTGCTCGAGCGCGAGGGACGTCTGCCCGAACGGGTGATCGCCTGCGTGGGCGGCGGCTCCAATGCGCTTGGCATCTTCACGGCGTTCCTTCCCGACGACGACGTGCAGCTGATCGGCGTGGAGGCGGCCGGCGAGGGCATCGACACACCGCGTCATGGGGCGCCTTTGACCGTAGGCGGGCGGGCCGGCGTCCTACACGGGGCGCTGTCGGCCGTGATGCAGGACGAGGAGGGACAGATCGTCGAGGCCCACTCGATCTCCGCGGGCCTCGACTACCCCGGCACCGGGCCCCAGCACGCGTATCTGCGCGACAGCGGGCGCGCGCGCTACGAGGCGATCGCCGACGCGCAGGCGCTTGAGGCCTTCAGGCTCGTCTCGCGCCTGGAGGGGATCATTCCCGCCCTTGAGAGCGCACACGCGCTGGCCTGGACGCTCGCGCGGAGCGAGGGAGAGCTCGACCTGGTCTGTCTGTCCGGGCGCGGCGACAAGGACCTGGCCGAGGTGCTCGCGCAGTGAGCACGGTCCGGGCGAGCGGCGTCGAGCGGATCGCGGCGGCGTTCGCGCATAGCGGCAAGCAGGCGGCGCTGATGCCCTACCTGATGGGGGGGTTCCCGACGCTTGCCGATTCTGTTGGGATAGGTCGGGCGTGCGTAGCGGCGGGAGCGGACCTGCTCGAGCTGGGGGTGCCCTACTCCGACCCACTGGCCGACGGCCCCGTCATCCATGAGGCAGCGACCAACGCGTTGGCGAGCGGCGCGGACCTGGCAGGCGTTCTGGAGGTTGCCCGCGAGCTCTCTGCACACGTTCCAGTCGTGCTGATGTGCTACTCGAACATGGTGCTGGCGCCCGGTGCCGCGCGGTTCGTGGAGCGACTCGCGCAGACCGGGGCGGCCGGGTTGATCGTGCCCGACCTGCCCTACGAGGAGTCCGCGGAGGTGCTCGCCGCCTGCGACGAGCACGGGCTTGCGCTCGTGCCGCTGGTGGCGCCGACGACTCCCCCCGAGCGCTTCGCCGCGATCGGCGCGCGGGCGCGCGGTTTTCTCTACACGGTCTCGGTCGTCGGTACGACCGGTGAGCGGGCCGCCCTCTCCGAGCGTTTCGCCGAGATCGTCGCCCAGGCCAAGGCCTGCACCGAGGTGCCGGTCGCGCTGGGCTTTGGCATCTCAACGCCCGAGCAGGCCGCGGCGGCCGCGCGGGCGGGGGCCGACGGGGTGATCGTCGGCTCGCGCCTGGTGCGCGCCGCGGCGGAGTCCGATGACCCAGCAGCGGCCGTTGGCGAGGTCGTTGGCGAGCTCGCCGCTGCGTTGGCGGCGTAGGGCCGCCGACGGCGTGTCGGCGGGGCGGGCTGTTATAGGATGCTCGGCCAATGGGACTGGTACTGACAGTCACGACGGGCTTGGTCGTCTGGGTCGTGCTCTGGGCGCTCGGCGCCAAGGGGTGGGACGCGTTCATGCTCGCGACGGTGATCGTCATCATCGGCGCCTCGCTGAAGATCGTTGCCGGCTATCTGCCGGGCCGCCACGATCAGTAGCCGCTTGGTGAGCGCGCGCAGGCTTTGCGCTGGGGGCGGGTGGCTTGCGGTCATCGCCCTGTGTGTCGCGCTGCCCGGTTGCGGGGGCGTCGGCACTTCAGCGACGGCCGAAACGGTTGGTGGACAACTGACGATCTACTCGGGGCTGCCGCTGCAAGGGCCCGATGCTCCGATCTCCAAGCAGATCGTCGACGGCGAGAAGCTGGCGCTGGCCGACGCCGGTGGGCACGTCGGGCGCTTCGTCGTCAGCTACGTGTCGCTGAACGACTCAAACGCCACGACGGGAGAGTGGGACCCTGACGTGACCTCCGCCAACGCCAAGGCCGTCGCACAGGACCCGACGACGATCGCCTACATCGGTGATTTCAACTCGGGCGCCACGGCTATCTCGCTGCCTTTGATCAACGGGGCGGGCATCCTGCAGGTGAGCCCGGCCAGCCCCTACATCGGGCTGACATCTTCGCTTGACGCCGGGCAGGACGAGCCCGAACGGTTCTATCCGACGGGGAAGCGCACATTCGGCCGGATCGCTCCGAGCGACTCGGTTCAGGCCGCCGCACAGGTCTCCTCGCTGCGTGCCCTGGGCACAAAACGCGTGTACGTGCTAGCCGACCAGGATCCGTTCGACGCGCCGCTTGCCGCGATCTTCGCCGGCGACGCGCGGGCTGCCGGGATCGAAGTGGCCGCTTCGGACACGCTGGCGATCGCGCCGGGCGCCAATTTCACCGGCGAGGTCGCAAAGATCGCCGAAAGCGGCGCTCAAGCGGTGTTCGTCAGCGCCACCGCCACCGCCCAGGCCGCCCAGCTCTTCCGCGAACTGCACACAGCTGCTCCGAAGCTCTCGCTGCTTGCGTCCAGCGCGATGCTAAACCCGCTCTTTACGGCAAATCTCGGCTCCGCCGAAGCTGTGAGCACGGTCGGCTCGCCTATTTTGCCCGCGCACATGTATCCGTCCGCCGCGCAGCGGGTCTTTAGTCAATACCGGCGTCAGTTCGGGGAAACGCCCAATCCCTATGCGTTGTACGGGTATGAGTCGATGAGTGCGGTGCTGGTCGCGATCCGCCAAGCGGGCAAGCACGGCGACGATCGCCAAAGCGTGATCGAACGGCTGCTCTCGCTGCACGATCGCCGCTCGGTGCTCGGGACCTACTCGATGAGCTCAGGCGGCGAATCGACTCTCGCAAGCTACGCGATCGACCGCATAGCTCACGGCGAAGCGGTCTTCTGGCGCGGCACCGCCCCTACGGGTTGAGCACGGCCTGCAGCGCCGAGTCCAGCTGCTCGTAGCGAAACTCGTAGCCGTTCATCAGTGCCTTGGCGGGCAGCGCGCGCGCGCCGGTCGTGACGACCTCGGACATTTCGCCGTACATCGCCTTCAAAGCCAATCCCGGCACCGGCAGCAGGGCGGGGCGGTGAAGGGCTCGCCCAAGTGCCTTGGAGAGCTCCGAGTTGCGCACGGGCTGGGGGGCGGTGGCGTTGACCGCGCCGCTCCAGCGCTCGTCCTCGAGCGCCGCCAGCATGATGCCGACGAGGTCCTCGGGCACGATCCAGGAGACGTACTGTTTGCCTCCGGCGACGGGACCGCCGACGCCCAGCTTGAACGGCGGCAGCATCTTCTCCAGCGCGCCGCCGTCCGGGTCGAGCAGGACGCCGGTGCGGACCTTCACGACGCGCAGGCCGAGCCCTACCTCTCCGGTCGCTCCAGTGGCGGCGGCCGCGTCGGCCTCGGCCTCCCAGGCGACACAGGTCTGCGCCAGGAAGCCGGGGCCGGGAGGCGCCTCCTCGTCGATCGGCTCGTCGCCGTGCGGGCCGTAGTAGCCGACCGCCGAGCTGCTGATCAGCGTCCGTGGCCGTTCATCTGCCGCCAGCGCCGAGATGCCCGCCACGAGGTTGCGCGTGCCCTCGACGCGACTGGCGCGGATCGCCTGCTTGGCAGAGCTGCTCCAGCGCTGTGCGATCGGCTCGCCGGCGAGGTGCACGATGGCGTCGCTGCCGGCCAGTCCGGCCGCCGGTGCCGGCTCGGCGGAGGGATCCCACGCAACAGCTTGAAGGTTGCCGGCGGCTACGCCTGAGGAGGAGCCTGTCGTGACGTTCCCCGATGAGGTGGCGCTTCCCGTGCCCGCGCCTGCCGAGCGCGCCGTGCGGTCTTGCAAGCTGCGCATGGCTCGCTCGGGATCGCGGCTGAGCACGATTACCTGATCGCCGCGCGCCCTCAGCGCGCGGACCAGCCTCAAGCCGATCAGGCCCGTCGCGCCGGTCACGCTCACCCGCATCGCGCGACGGTCCTTCAGACGCCGTTGTGCGCTCGCTGCTCGGCCATACCGCTCAGCGTATCGCCGGGGGCGAAGCCGACCTCCTGGCCGGCTAGGGCGTTGCCGCTGGCGCGCGCCTGATCGGCGACCGCGGCGGCCACGGCCGGGGCCACGTCGCGGTTGAAGACCGAGGGGATGATGTAGTCGTCGCGCAACTCGGAGTCCTCGACGATGTCGGCGATTGCCTGGGCGGCGGCCATCTTCATCTCCTCGGTGATCGACTGCGCGCGCACGTCCAGGGCGCCGCGGAAGATGCCGGGGAAGCAGAGCACGTTGTTGATCTGGTTGGGGTAGTCCGAGCGGCCGGTGGCCATGATCCGCACGTAGGGGGCGGCCTCCTCGGGGATCACCTCGGGGTTGGGGTTGGCCATAGCGAAGACCATCGCGTCGTCGTTCATCTTGGCCAGCGACTCGACCGGCAAAGCCCGCGCTCCCGACAGGCCCACCAGCAGGTCGGCGCCCTCGATCGCGTCGGCCGGGCCGCCGTTCAGGCCGCGCTTGTTGGTGGACTCGGCATACCAGCGCTTGATCGCCGACATGCTGCCGTCCAGGTAATCGGTGCGTCCGGTGCCGAGCACTCCGCGCGAGTCGGCGCCGACGATGTCGCTGACCCCGGCGGCGAGCAGGATCTTTGTGACCGCCACGCCGGCGGCGCCGAGACCGATCACCAGCACTTTCAGGTCGGCCAGGTCGCGGCCGGTCAGCTTGACGGCGTTCAGCAGCGCCGCCATCACGACGACCGCGGTGCCGTGTTGGTCGTCGTGAAAGACGGGGATGTCGAGGTCTTCCTTCAGCCGCTCCTCGATCTCAAAGCAGCGCGGGGCGGAGATGTCCTCGAGGTTGATCCCGCCGAAGGACGGGGCGATCAGCTTGACGGTGCGCACGATCTCATCTGGGTCCTTGCTGTCCAGGCAGATCGGGAAGGCGTCGACGCCGGCGAACTCCTTGAATAGACAGGCCTTGCCCTCCATCACCGGCATCGCCGCCTCAGGACCGATGTCGCCCAGGCCGAGCACCGCCGTGCCGTCGGAGACGACGGCGACCGTGTTGCGCTTGATCGTGTACTGGAAGGCCTTGTCGGGGTCGTCCTTGATTGCGGTGCAGACGCGGGCGACTCCGGGGGTGTAGGCCATCGAGAGGTCGTCGCGCGTCTTCAGCGGGTGCTTGTTGCGCTGTTCGATCTTTCCCCCGACGTGCAGCAGGAAGGTGCGGTCGATCGTGTCGATCACCTCGACGCCGGCAAGCGAGGTCAGCGCGGAGAGGATGCGGTTCCAGTGATCGCGGTTGGACGCGTCGACCAGCACGTCGCGCACGCTGTGCTCGGCGTCTGCCTCGACCAGGTCCACGGCGATCACCATCCCGCCCTGCTCGCCGATCATGTCGGTGACCGCGCCGAGCATGCCGAGGCGCTCGTCGATCTTGACGCGGATGGTCAGGCGGTACTGCGCACTCGGGGTCACGGACACGGCGCGGCATGTTATTTGCTTGACGCCTTCAGGCCACCGCTCGCTCCACACGCGCCGCTCCTCGGCCGCCCACAAGCGCCGCATGGCGGGCCACTAGAGTGCTCGACGTGGAGCGCCGCCTGTTCCTGATCGACGGTCCCAGCCTGGTCTACCGGGCCTTCTACGCGCTGCCGGAGTCGATCGCCACCTCCACGGGGGAGCCGACCAACGCGATCTTCGGATTCGCCTCGATGCTGGTGAAGATCGTCACCGATCACGGTGTGCAGCCGACGATCGTCGCCTGGGACGCGGGATCCTCGGGACGCACCGAGGTCTTTGCCGAATACAAGGCCGGGCGTCGTTCGCGGCCGGATCTGCTCAAGCAGCAGTGGCCGCAGATGGAACCGCTGGTGGAGGCCTTCGGCTATCGCAACGTGAAGGTCGAGGGCTATGAGGCCGACGACGTGATCGCGACGCTGGCCGAGCAGGCACGTGGCGCGAGCGTGCCGGTGACGATCGTCACCGGCGACCGCGACGTCTTCCAGCTGATTGACGAGGCCGGGCTGGTGCAGGTGATGGCCACCGCGCGCGGTATCACCGAGACCAAGTTGTATGACCGTCAAGCGGTGATCGACCGCTACGGGCTGGCGCCCGAGCTGATTCCCGACTTCTACGGGCTCAAGGGCGACACCTCCGACAACATCCCCGGCATCCCCGGGATAGGAGAGAAGACCGCCAGCGACCTGATACAGAAATACGGCTCGCTCGAGGGAGTGCTCTCCCATGTGCGTGAGATTGGCGGGCCCAAGCGCCGGCAGAACCTGATCGATCACGCCGAGGATGCTCGCGTCTCAAAGCAGCTCGCGACCGTCCAGCGCGATCTGCCGATCGAGCTGGACCTGAAGGCGGAGTCAGACCGCGAGCCCGACCGCTCCCAGCTGCGCGAGGTCTTTCGCAGGCACGAGTTGCGCGATCCGCTGCGCCGCCTGGAAGAGGCGCTCGGCGAGGCGGAGCTGGCGGCGCCGGCTGCGCAGAGCGAGAGGATACTGGTCGGCCGCGTGCGCAACGGCTCCCCGGCTGACATAGCCAACCTGCGCGGCGAGGAGCTGTGCGTCGTCGTGCGTGAGGCTGAGGTGCCAGAGGGTGAGCTGTTCTCCGAAGGCGCCGCCTGGCGCTTTGCCGTAGCCGCCGGCTCGGTGGTGCTGGTCGGCGATTGCCAGGGGCCCGAGCAGGTCGTAGTCGCCTGCGGCGAGCGCGCGGTCATCGCCCACGACGCCAAGTCGCTGGGAGCGGTGCCGCTCAGGCTCGCGCACGACACGCTGCTCGGGGCCTATCTGCTCGAGCCGGCCCGACGTGGCTATCCCTTCGATGAGCTGTGCGAGGAGCGCGGGCTGAGCGCGAACATGGAGGACCAGCTCGCCGGCGAGGCGCTGTTGTTGGCGGCGCTGTCGGCCTGGCAGCGCGAGCAGATCGAGCAGCGAGGGCTGGGTGGGCTGATGCGCGACGTCGAGCTGCCGCTTGTGCCCGTTCTGCGCGAGATGGAGTTGATCGGCGTGCGCTTGAACCTCGAACGGTTGGCCGGGATCACCGAGCGCGTGCGTACTGAGATCGCCGAGCTCGAAGGACGCATCTACGCGCTGGCCGAGGAGGAGTTCACGATCGGCTCGCCGCAACAGCTCGGCGAGATCCTGTTCGTAAAGCTCGGCCTCTCACGTAAGCGGCGCGGCAAGACCGGCTTCTCGACCGATGCGCGCGTGTTGCAGGCAATCCGCTCCGAGCACGAGATCGTGCCCGCGATTGAGCGCTGGCGCGAGCTCTCGACGCTGATCAAGACCTACATCGATGTGCTGCCACAGCTGGTGGACGAGCGCTCTCGCATCCACACCACATTCCTGCAGGCCGGAGCGCAAACCGGTCGGTTGGCCTCCACCAACCCGAACATGCAGAACGTCCCGATCCGCACCGAGCTCGGCCGCGAGATACGCGGCTGCTTCGAGGCCGAACCCGGCAAGCTGCTGATCTCAGCCGACTATTCGCAAATCGAGCTGCGCGTGCTCGCCCATGCCGCCGGTGAGTCGGTGCTCGAGGAGATCTTCGAGCGCGGCGAAGACGTGCACACGGCCACCGCCTCACAGGTCTTTCAGGTCGCGCCGGAGCAGATCGATCCCGGGATGCGCTCGAAGTCGAAGATGATCAACTACGGGATCGTCTACGGCCTCTCGGATTTCGGCCTGGCCGACCGTCTGAACATTCCCCTGGAGGAGGCCAAAGAGTTCCGCGACGCCTATCTGGAGCGCTTTCCGCGCGTGGCGGCGTTCATGGCCGAGACGATCGAGGCTGCTACCGACGAGGGGTACGTCAAGACGCTGTGGGGTCGGCGCCGGCAGATTCCCGAGCTGCGTGCGCGCAACTTCCAGGTGCGCTCGCTCGGCGAGCGGCTGGCGGTCAACACCGTCATTCAGGGCACCGCTGCAGACGTGATCAAGCTGGCGATGGTGCGCTGCCACGACGCCCTGCGCGACGGCGGCTTCCTGACCAAGCAGATCCTCACGATCCACGACGAGCTGCTGTTCGAGGCGGCTCCTGACGAGATCGACGCCGCGAGCCTGCTGATCGAGGAGGAGATGTGCGGCGTGTGGGAGCACAAGCCGCCGATGGCCGTGGAGATCGGGGTCGGCGAGAACTGGCTGGCGGCGAAGTGACGCGCACGCTCGCGATCGCCATCACCGCGCTGGCCGGTGTGCTGGTCGGCATCCAGGCGCCCGTCAACTCGCGTCTGGGCGGCACGATCGGCAAGGTGCAGGCGGCGACCTTCTCGTTCGTCGTCGGCACAGTCGCGCTGGCACTGGTGGCGATTCTCTTCTACGGTGGCCTCGGCAGCTTCGCTCAGGCTCCCAAAGCCCCGGCCTGGGCCTGGATCGGCGGCCTGCTCGGCGCCACCTACGTGACGGTCGCGATCCTGACGGTGCGCACGCTCGGCGTCAGCGGGCTCACAGCGCTGGTGATCTGTGGCCAGCTGACGGCAGCGGTCGTTATCGACCGCTTCGGCCTGTTCGGGATCGCCAAGCAGTCGGTCGGCGCTACACGGATCGTGGGGCTCGTGCTGCTGGTGGTGGGGGCGCTGTTGGTGGTGCGACGCTGAGGCAGCCGCTGTCCGGTGCTTGACCGGCAGGGCGCGCGTCTAGCCGCATCCACGCTCAGGCGCCGTGCGCCTGCTCATACGCGCCCGCCAGCAGCCGGACACCCTGCTCGATAGCGGGCTCGGCCAGCGCGGCGTAGCCGAGCAATAGCGCCGGCTCCTCGCTCGCCGCGTAGCGGTGCAGCGCCAGCCCCTCGACGCCAACGCCGCGCTCGGCGGCGGCGCGCACGAGCGCCGGCTCGTCGGTCCCGGCCGGCAGTCGCACCAGCTCGAACAAGCCCGCGCTGGCCTGGCTGGGCCGTGCATCTGGCATCAGGCTCGCCAACGCTCCCAGCAGCAACTCGCGCCGGCGCTCGTAGCGCAACCGCATCCGGCGAATGTGGCGATCCAGCTCGCCGCGGGCGATGAAGTCCGCCAGGGCGAGCTGCCCCAGCACCTCCGAGCCGCCGTCCTCGACCGTCTTGCCCGCGCTCAGCTCCCAGGTCAGCCAGGACGGCGCGAGCATCCAGCCCAGGCGCATGCCGGGGGCCAGGCGCTTGCTGGCCGAGCCGACATAGGCGACGTGCTCGGGGGCCAGGCCCTGCAGTGCACCAACGGCGACCCGGTCGTAGCGGTACTCGGAGTCGTAGTCGTCCTCGATCACCAGCCGCTCCTCCTCGGCCCATTCGATCAGCCGAACACGTCGCTCGGGCGCCAGCACGACGCCGGTCGGGAACTGGTGTGCGGGCGTGACGATCACCGCGGCGGCCTCGCTTTCGGCCAGTACGTCGATGCGCAGTCCGCGCTTGTCGACCGGAACGACCACGACCTCCAGGCCCGACTGTTCGACGATCAGCCGGTGGATGTGCCAGCCGGGCTCCTCGACCGCCACGCGCTCCACTCCGTGCGCTCGCAACGCTCGGCACAGCAGCGACAGGCCCTGCATGAAGCCGGTGCAGACGAGCACCTGCTCGGGCTCGGCGTCGGCGCCGCGTACGCGTCCCAGGTAGCCGGCGAGGGCTTCGCGCAGCTCCGGAGCGCCGCGCGGGTCGGGGTAGCCCAGCGCGTGCAGCGGCGAGTCGCGCACCGCCGCACGCAGCGAGCGCAGCCACGCCTCGCGCGGGAAGCCCGCCAGGTCGGGCAGGCCCGGCCGGAAGTCGTAGGCGAAGCTCTGGGCCAGTGACGTCGCCGGCGGCCGGGCCGGGGCGGCACGCACCGCCGCCGCCACGCGCACCGGCGCTCCCTGGCTCGTCGTCAGGTAGCCCTCGGCGGCGAGCTGGCCGTATGCCTCGGTCACGACTCCGCGCGAGACCCCCAGCTCGCTCGCCAGGCCGCGAGTGGAGGGCAGAGCCGATCCCGCCGCCAGCCGTCCGGCACGGATCTGCTCGCGCAGGGAGCGCTCGATCTGCTCGTGCAGCGGCAGTTCGCCCGAGCGCCGCAGCTCGATCAACAGCTCGGGTCCCGCAACTGGACCTTTCTGGCCCGCCATTACTGGAACTGTAATCGAGGCCAGTCTCGGCGTACCGTGACAGCGAGATCGGACCACGGTTACAGCGAGATCGAACTACGCCCCACGATCGGCCCCACCCCATGGCCGGCGCCCCACAGGAGGTTCTTCAGATGAGCACCAACCATCGCAACGGCAACAGCAGCGCAGAGATCACGATCGTCGGCGCCGGCATCGCCGGCATGGTGGCGGCGATCGCCTGTGCGGAGGACGGAGCCAGCGTGCGCCTGGTCGAGGCGCACGAGCGGCTCGGCGGGCGCGCGCGCAGCACCGACGGGCCCTACAAGGCCAACCTCGGCCCGCACGCCATCTACACCGGACCTTTCTGGAACTGGATGAAGGAGCGTCAGCTGCAACCCGAGCACGTCACGCCTCGCCTTACCGGCGCGCGTTTGCGCATCGGCGGCGCACTGCGGCGCACGTTCCCGCTCGGCGCCTTGACCTCGGTGCTGCGGCTGCGCGGGCGCGAAGCGCCCGTCGACGTCGACTTCCGCACGTGGGCCGCCTCCCACACCGATGAGGAGACCGCCGACCTGCTCTCGGCGGCGGCGGGCGTCTACACCTTCCACCACGATCCCGGCTCCCTGTCGGCGGCGTTCGTATGGCCGCACAGCGTGCGGCTGCTGATGACCGTTCCGCCCTGTGTTCGCTATCCCGTCGGTGGCTGGAGCGCGCTCGTGGCCACGCTGGAGCGGCGCGTGCGCTCGCTTGAGAAGGTGCGCGTGGAGACCTCGACGCGACTCGATTCGCTGCCCGGAACGCCGACGATCCTCGCGACAGAGATCGACCAGGCGCGCGATCTGCTCGGTGACGACACCCTGCGCTGGCAGAGCGGCAACACGCTGTGTCTGGACATCGGGCTGCGCCACCGCCGTGGCGATCCGTCGATCGTCTCCGACATGGACGAGGCCGGCTGGATCGGTCGCTACTCGACCACCAACCCCTCGATCGCGCCCGACGGCGAGGAGCTGGTGCAGGCGCAGATGCCGATCCGGCCCGGGGAGAGCGCCGATCAGGCCGGTCTGCGCTTGGAGCGGCTGCTCGACCTGGGCCTCGCCGATTGGCGCGGGCGTGAGACGTGGCGGCGCCGGCAGGTGATGGACGCACGCTCGGGCGCCCTGGACCCGCCCGGATCGAGCTGGCGCGACCGCCCCGCCGTGGACCGCGGCGACGGCATATTTGTCGCGGGCGACATGATGGCCGCGCCCGGCTTGCTGGCGGAGGTGTCGTGGTCCAGCGCGCTGGAGGCGGCGAAGGGCGCCGTTCAGGCGCTGCGTGGAGCCGCGCGCCCGCGGGTGGCCATGCGCGAGGTAGCTTGAGGCGGCGTGGCGCTGGAGGTACCGTGGCGCTGGCGGTGGCGTGAAGCGGCTCAGGCCGCGGCCGCCGCCGTCACGCCGAGCGAGCGGGGCTGGCCGCCGGCCGCGTATCGCGGCGGCGCGATCTCCAGGTAGTGGTTGAACGCCCACGCGCAAAAGCGCTCGTTGGCCATCGACCTGGCCATCGCCGCGATCGCGCGCGTGGGCGTCAACTGACCCACGGCCCGCTGGGTGTTCAGCAGCCAGCGGAACTTGCGCTCGTGCGAGTCCGAGAACGAGCCATAGCGAGCGAGCGCCTGCTCGGCCGTCGCGTCGCCCGCAAGCGCGGCGCGCAGCTCCCGGCCGCATGCCAGGCCCAAGTACAGCGCCGTGCGGATTCCCTCGGCCGTCAGCGGCAGGCAGTGGCCGGCCGAGTCGCCGACGAAGTACACGCCGTCCTCGACGGCCGCCCGCAACTGGTGAGGGATCCAGTTGCCCTGATAGCCCTGTGCGGGCAGGTCAAGGTCGCCCGCCAGGCACACCGTCGCGTCCTTCACTTGGCGCTCGGGCCAAAACGAGCCGACGCCCACCCGCACCTCATCGCGCGCCGGGAAGCTCCAGCCGTAGCCTGCGCGGGCGTACTTCGGGTCGATCCACAGCTCGAGATCCTCGCCCGTGCCGGCCGGGTGCACCTCCAGGCCGCGCGAGAGGCGCGCGTTCGGTGGCTGGATCGTCGAGCCATTTGAGAGCACCCGCCGCCAGCCGAGCCCGTCGACGATGTAGGGAGCGGTCAGGTCGCCGCGATCGGTGTGGACCGTGCGACCCGTGCGGCCCGAGACGGTCGCAGTCTCGAACGTCGTCTGGGTCTGGTCCGACTGTTCCCACAAGAGCGCGCACAGCTCGCGGTAGTCGAAGGTCGAGAAGGTCCACGGCAGCCGCCAACGCTGGGTCTCGCCCCAGCGCGTGTGCACGACCAGCTCGTCGAATGTCTGGCGCAGCGATGCCTGCAGGTCGAGCGCGTGCAGCCACTCGGTCGGGATTCCGCAGGCGGAGGTCTGGCGCTCGCCGATCTCGTAGCGGTCGATCACGAGCACCCGTGCGCCGCTGCCCGCCAACTCGCGCGCCACGGCCAGGCCGGCGAATGACGCGCCGCAGATCAGGACATCGCAGTCGAGGCCGAGCGGCGTTCGCTCGGCGCCCCGCTTGGTTGCTCTCACCGGCATGCAAACCGAATCATAGGTGCGGGCCGGCGGCCGTCGGTCAGTGAGACTTCGCTACGCTTCGCCCGGTGGAGACCTTGATCGAGAACAGCGCCGCCCACATCGTGGACGGCTCCAAAGGACTGCTGCTTGAAATCGACGGGCAGATAGTCCCCAACTACGACGCGACGATGCAGCCCTTCGAGGAGGGCGAGGTGCTCACCGGCAACGTCGTTCGCATCGACAAGGACGAGGTCCTCGTAGACATCGGCTACAAGTCCGAGGGCGTCATTCCCGCCAACGAGCTTTCGATCCGCAAGTCGGTCGACCCGCACGACGAGGTGCAGTTGGGCGAGGAGGTCGACGCGATGGTCCTCACCAAGGAGGACCAGGACGGTCGGCTGATCATGTCCAAGAAGCGCGCGCGCTTCGAGAAGGCCTGGCGCCGGATCGAGGGCGCCGCCGAGTCCGGCGAGCCCGTGATCGGCTCGGTCATCGAGGTCGTCAAGGGCGGACTGATCATCGACCTCGGGGTTCGCGGCTTCCTGCCCGCCTCGCTGGTGGACATCCGCCGCGTTCCCAACCTCGACGAGTACATGGGTACGCAGATCGAGACGAAGGTGATCGAGCTCAACCGCTCTCGCAACAACGTCGTGCTCTCGCGCCGCGCGGTGCTTGAGGAGGAGCGCAAGGAGGTTCGCCAGCAGATCCTCGACCGCCTGCAGCCCGGCCTGGTCGTGGAGGGGCAGATCTCCAACATCGTGGACTTCGGCGCGTTCGTTGACCTCGACGGGATCGACGGTCTGATCCACATCTCCGAGCTCTCGTGGTCACACGTCAACCATCCTTCAGAGATCCTTGGCATCGGCGACACCGTGCAGGTCAAGGTGCTCGACATCGACCGCGACCGCCAGCGCATCTCGCTCGGCCTCAAGCAGACCCAGGAAGATCCCTGGCAGCGGATCGTCGATACCTACAACGTAGGCGACGAGCTGGCCGGGAAGGTCACGAAGGTCGTCACCTTCGGCGCGTTCGTCGAGGTGCTCGACGGGGTCGAGGGGCTCGTGCACATCTCCGAGCTGGCCGGTCACCACGTCGAGAGCCCGCGCGAGATCGTCCATCCGGGCGATGAGATTCGCGTGAAGATCCTCGAGATCGACTCCGAGCGCCGGCGCCTGTCGCTGTCGGCCAAGCGGGTAGAGGACCAGATTTTGCCGCTGGGGCGCGCCGATGGCGAGGCCGCTGCGGCGCCCGTCGCCGAGGAGTCGGCGGTAGCCGAGGAGGCTGCCCAGGAGCCGCAGGCGGCGGTCGAGGCGGTTACCGAGGAGCCGCAGGTCGAGCAGGCCGCGGTCGAGGTCGAGCAGGCAAGCGACGAGCAGCCGCAGGCGGTCGAGCAGCCGGCCGAACAGGCGGCGGTCGAGCCTGAGGTGGCACTTGCCGAGGACGCGGCGGCCGAGGCGCCCGCCGAGGACACTCCAGCGGCCGATGCCGAACCCGCCGCACCGGCCGAGCAGCCGCAAGGCTGACAGGCCAGATCATGACAGGGGTGCCGTTCGTCGGGCTGACCGGCGGGATGGGCGCCGGCAAGTCAACGGCGCTAGATGCGCTGCGGGAACTGGGGGCGCAGGTTCTCTCAACCGATGCCGTCGTGCATGAGCTCTACGGCGACGAGCGTGTGCGCGACGCGGTCGTGGAGCGTTGGGGCGACGAGGTTGCGCCCGGCGGAGTGGTCGATCGAAGCGCCGTTGCCGCCAAGGCGTTTGCCGGCGGCGAGCAGGAGCGGCGTTGGCTTGAGGGGCTGCTGTGGCCGCTGGTGGGCGCGCGTATCGCCGGCTGGCTCGAGCACGTGCGCGCGCTGGCGCCCGCGCCGAAGGCCGCCGTCGTCGAGGTGCCGCTGCTGTTCGAGGCCGGGATGGAGAAGGGATTCGACGCCACCATCGCGGTGATCGCCCAGGAGCAGACGCGGCGCCAGCGTGCGGACGGGCGCGGGCATGCGCTCGCCGACGAGCGTGCGGCCAGGCAGCTCACGCAGACAGAAAAGGCGCAGCGTGCGAGCTTTGTCGTGCACAACGACGGCAGCGTCGAGGACTTGCGGCGCGAGTTGGCCGAGGTTCTTGCCAAGCTGTCGGGATGAGTGCTCAGCGCTCCTCGGCCACCGCTCGTCGCCGCAACAACTACAGATCCTCGGCACGCGCGCCGCGTCGCGCGCGAGCGTCCTCTGGGCGATCGGCGCTGCGGGCGCTGCTGGCCGGCGGCGCGCTGATCGCGCTGATCGTGATCGTCGTCGCACGCGTCCAGCACGACCACACGAGCGGCGGACTGCCGCTGACCGACGTGGCGGTCATCCGCGAACAGGCCACCGACAAGCACCTCGACCCCGCCCTGATCGCGGCCGTGATCTACGCGGAGACCAAGTTCGAACCGCGCACCTCGGCAGCCGGCGCGCTCGGGCTGATGCAGATCGAGCCGGCGACGGCCGAATACATCGCCCACCTCTCGGGCGGGATCCGCTTCACGACGGGGGACCTCGCCACGCCGAAGATCAACGTCGCCTACGGCAGCTGGTACCTGCGCTATCTGCTCGGGCACTACGAAGGCGATGAGATGCTCGCGATCGCCGCCTACAACGCCGGCCTGGCCAATGTCGATGGCTGGCTGGCGAAAGCTCGAGAACAAGGGGGCACGCTGTCCGTCTCTGAAATCCCCTTCCCCGAGACGAAGGCCTATGTCGAGCGGGTTCTGCGCGCGCAGCGCGAGTACAGAGCAACCTACCCGCGCGCGCTCGGGCTAACGTAGAGCGGTGCCGCCGTTTCGCCTCGACTCCGCCTTCACGCCGACGGCCGATCAGCCGCGCGCGATCGAGCAGCTCTCCGAAGGAGTGCTCGAAAAACAGCGCTTTCAGACGCTGCTCGGCGCTACCGGCACCGGCAAGACGATGGCGATGGCCGGGGTGATCGAGCAGGTGCAGCGACCGACGCTCGTGATCGCGCACAACAAGACGCTTGCCGCACAGCTCTGTAACGAGTTCCGCACGTTCTTCCCCGATAACGCCGTCGAGTACTTCGTCTCCTACTACGACTACTACCAGCCCGAGGCTTACGTGCCCTCGCGCGACCTGTACATCGAGAAGGACTCCGCCATCAACCAGGAGGTCGATCGTCTTCGCCACGCCGCCACCGCCGCGGTGTTCGCGCGTCGCGACGTGATCGTCGTCGCCTCGGTCTCCTGCATCTACGGCCTCGGATCGCCTGAGACCTATGAGATGAACATGCAGATCCTGCGGCGCGGCGAGGAGATCGACCGCGACAGGCTGCTGCGAAAGCTCGTCTCGATCCAGTACACGCGCAACGACTCGGTGCTCGCGCGCGGCACGTTCCGCGTCAGGGGAGAGACGCTTGAGGTGTTCCCCGCCTACGCCGAGACGGCGTTTCGGGCGACACTGTTCGGCGACGAAGTGGAGCGGCTGCAGCACTTCGACCCGCTGACCGGCGAGCTGATCGAAGACGACATCGAGCATGTCGCGATCTGGCCGGCCACGCACTACAACGTCAAGGAGGGCTCGATCGATGCCGCGGTCGCCGAGATCGGGCGCGAGCTGAACGAGCGTTGCGGCGAACTGGAGGCCGACGGTAAGCAGCTTGAGTCACATCGCCTGCGGCAGCGCACGCAGTACGACATGGAGATGCTGCGCGAGATGGGGTTCTGCTCGGGGATCGAGAACTACTCGCGCATCCTCGACGGGCGCAAACCGGGCGATCGGCCCTACTGTCTGATCGACTACTTCCCCAAGGACTTCGTCTGTTTCATCGACGAGTCCCACCAGACCGTGCCACAGATCGGCGGCATGTTCGAGGGGGACCGCTCGCGCAAGCGCACGCTCGTCGACTACGGCTTCCGCCTGCCGAGCGCGATGGACAATCGGCCGCAGAGATTCGATGAGTTCCTGTCGATCACGCCGCAACTGGTGTTCGTCTCGGCCACGCCGGGCGAATACGAGCGTACCCGCTCGCAGCGGATCGTCGAGCAGATCGTCAGGCCGACGGGGATCGTCGATCCCGAGGTGAGCGTCCGCGAGACCAAGAACCAGATCGACGACCTGATGAACGAAATACGAAAGCGCGTCGACGTCGACGAGCGGGTGTTGGTGACGACGCTGACCAAGAAGATGAGCGAGGACCTCTCCCAATACCTGGCCGAGATGGGGTTCAAGGTGCGCTATCTGCACTCCGAAATCGACACGCTCGAGCGCATCCAGATCATCCGCGACCTGCGGCTGGGTGAGTACGACGTGCTGGTCGGCGTGAACCTGCTGCGCGAGGGGCTCGACCTGCCGGAGGTATCGCTGGTGGCGATCCTCGACGCCGACAAGGAGGGGTTCCTCAGAGGGGAGACCTCGCTGATCCAGACGATCGGGCGTGCGGCGCGCAACGTGAACGGGGTCGTGTTGATGTACGCCGACCGCGAGACCGCCGCGATGCGCGCGGCCATCTCAGAGACCGATCGGCGCCGCGAGATTCAGGTCGCTTACAACGAGCAGCACGGGATCACCGCTGCCACGATCGTCAAGGGGATCTCCGACATCGCCGAGTTCCTGCAGGCCGAGTCGAAGGTGCCCAAGGGGCGGCGCAAGCGCAGCGCCACTCGCGCCAAGGCCAAGGAAATGCCCAAGCACGAGCTTGAGCGGATGGTCGTCGAGCTCGAGGAGGAGATGATCGCCGCCGCCGACGATCTCCGATTCGAGTACGCGGCGCAGTTGCGCGATGAGATCCGCGAGTTGCGACGAGAGCTGCGCGACGTGCAGGAAGTGGAGTCTGTCGCCGGCGCGCCGTCCGGCGAGGCGCCCGCCGAATAAGTGCCCCCCAGGGTGGCGGCCTATCCGCGCCGGCCCGCCGCCCCAGCGCCTAAGATGAGCCGCGTGGAGATGGACCGTCAGGCGATCGAGCGCCGCGACTTTCCGATCGTGCGTCGGGGCTATGACCCCAGCAGCGTCGATCTGCATCTGCGTACCCTGGCCGCCGAGATCGAGGATCTGCGCCGTCAGGCCAGCGGCGCCGGGCGCGACTCGCTCGCCTCGGCCGCCGGAGCACAGGTGCAGGGGATTCTCGAGGCCGCTCAGGCCAGCGCGCAGGCGATCGAGAGCGAGGCCGCCACGGACGCCGCGCGAGCACGCCAGGAGGCCACCGAGGATGCTCGCCGCACACGCGAGCAGGCCGTGGTCACCGCGCAGGAGCGAGTGGCGGCAGTGAGCGCGGCCACCGAGGCGCTGCTTGCGCGCGTCGGCAGCATGGACGGCGAGACGCGAACGTTGGTCGAGAGTCTGCGCGGCGGCGCCGGGCGACTCGTGAGCGACCTCGAGGGACTCAGCGTCGAGATGGGCACGCTCTACGACGCCGCCGCCGGGCGGGCCGGTGACGAGGCGCCGGCATCGCCGCAGTCATCCGCACCCTCGGTCGAGACTCCTGCCGCCTCTTCGAGCTCTCCGGCCGCCGCACAGAACGGGACCGAGCCCGCCGCAGCCGCGACCCCGACGCCGGTGGTCGCGGCTCCTGTTGCGGCCACACCAGCTGCTGCTCCCGCGCCGGCGCCCGCTTCACCCGCCGGCGGCGACGATCTCGACGGTGCGCGGTTGGTCGCTCTGAACATGGCGCTGAACGGCGACTCGCGCGAGGCTGCCGATCGCTACCTGGCCGAGAACTTCGACGTGGGCGACCGCGAGCGACTGCTCGACGAGGTTTACGCGGCGATCGAAGGGTAGACGCGAGGCACTTCGCTCGCGCTCGCAGCCATGCAACCGATCGACCTCTGCCATCTCGGCCACGAGCGCGTGATCGGGTCCTGGCTGATCGGCGACGTGCTGATCGATCCGGGGCCGGAGCGCTGTATGGAGACGCTGCTCGCCGGGCTCGACGGGCAGGAGCCGCGCGTGATCGCGCTGACGCACATCCACCTCGATCACGCCGGCGCCACGGGGACGCTCCTCGAGCGCTTCCCGAGTGCCGAGGTCTGGGTACACGAGCGCGGGGCGCGCCACCTGATCGATCCCGCCAAGCTGCTGGCCAGCGCTGGACGGCTGTACGGCGATGACATGCAGCGGCTGTGGGGGGAGGTGCTGCCCGTGCCGGCAGAGCGCGTGCGCCAACTCCACGGTGGCGAGACGCTCTGCGGGTTTCGTGTCGCCTACACACCCGGGCACGCCTCCCACCATGTCGCCTATCTGCATGAAGACAGCGGGACCGTTTTCAGCGGCGACGTAGGCGGAGTGCGGATCGCGCCGGGTGGGCCGGTGCTCGCGCCGACGCCCCCGCCCGATATCGACCTGCCCGCCTGGCGCGCTTCACTGGAGACGATCGAAGCTTGGCGGCCGACGGCGCTTGTGCCCACCCACTTCGGACGCTACGAGGACGTGGCCGAGCACCTTGCGCAACTACGCGAACGGCTTGGGGAGTGGGAGCGTCTGGCCGCCGGCGGCGATCAGGCCGAGTTCGAGCGCGTGCTCGGCGAGCGGATGCGCATCGACGGCGACCCGGACGCCGCCCGTGCCTATCAGCAGGCGATGCCGGCCGATCAGAGCTACGCGGGGATGCGCCGGTATCTGGAGAAGCAGCAAACCGAACACGAGCAGCAGCAAACCGAGCACGAGCAGCGGCACACCGAGCAACGGTAAGCCGAGCAGCCGACTGGGCGGGAGGCTAGTAGTTGCCCGAGATCAGATCCCAGGCGCGGCGGAGCTTGTTCGAGAGTGCGGAGGCGGCGGGAGCGGCCGGATCGTCGATCATTACCGCCGGATTGGCGCTTGGCTTGGGCAAAGCGCGACAGGCCGCCTGGTCGAGCTTGAGAACGACCGCATGCTCGTGGATGGACTCGATCCCCTCCGCGTCGACGAAGCGATGGCCCGCTGGACCCTCGCGCTCATCGATCACGATGCCATCGAACACGTCCTTCTCAGTCACCGCGAGGACATGTGTCACCTCACCGACCTTTTGTGAGTCGCTGCTGTAAACAGGAGTGCCCGCCTTGAGCACCGCGTATGAGATGGGAAGTCCTGGGTTCTCCACGGTCCCGGAGGATACTCGGCTATGGCGGCAGACGGGCCTGTCGTGGAGGCAAACACACGAACATCTGTTCCCCCCAATACAATGGTTCTCCGAATGGCGCAAAGCAACAAGATCGTCGTCTCGGGGGCGCGGGAGCACAACCTCAAGGACGTCTCACTGGAGCTGCCGCGCGACGCGCTGGTGGTGATCACGGGGCTGTCGGGCTCGGGCAAGTCATCGCTTGCCTTCGACACCATCTACGCGGAGGGGCAGCGCAGATATGTCGAGTCGTTGTCGGCCTATGCGCGGCAGTTCCTGGGGCAGATGGACAAGCCCGACGTCGACTCGATCGAGGGGCTCTCGCCGGCGATCTCGATCGACCAGAAGACGACGTCGCGCAATCCGCGCTCGACGGTGGGGACCGTCACCGAGATCTACGATTACCTGCGGCTTTTGTGGTCGCGTGTGGGCAAGCCTCACTGTCCGATCTGCGGGCGGCCGATCACCGGGCAGTCGGCCGAGCAGATCATCGACCAGACGATGGAGCTGGCCGAGGGGACGCGCTTTATGGTGCTGGCGCCGGTCGTTAGAGGGCGCAAGGGGGAGTACGGCAAGCTGCTCGATGAGATGCGCGCGGACGGGTTCGCGCGCGTGAAGATCGACGGGCGCATTCGCATGCTCGAAGAGTCGATCGTGCTCGACAAGCGCTACAAGCACGACATCTCCGTCGTGGTCGACCGACTGGCGATGCGCCACGACGTGCGCAAGCGGCTGGCCGACTCGATCGAGGCGGCGGTGGGACTGGCCGACGGTCTGGTCGAGATCGAGATCGTCGGCAAGAACGCCGGTGAGAGTGGGGAGGGGGCCGGCCTAACGGCCGCCCGTGCGGGCGTGGCGGGTGAGCAATCGGGCGCGCGTCATTCAAGCGGCGCGCTCGGGACAAAAGCCGCCAACGCCCAGATCGTCCCAGGCGCCAAGCCCGAGCCGGGAACCCTGTTCACCTTCTCAGAGAAGTTCGCCTGCCCCGAGCATGGGCCCTCGCTGGTCGAGCTCGAGCCGCGGATCTTCTCCTTCAATTCCCCGCATGGCGCCTGCGAGCGCTGCACCGGTCTCGGCTCCCAGATGGTGATCGACCCCGATCTGGTAGTCCCCGATCCTTCTTTGTCGGTCGGCGAAGGCGCGCTCGCGCCGTGGGCCAACAGCGCCTCCAACTACTACGAGCAGGTCTCAGAGGCGATCGCCAAGCGCTACAAGGTCGACCTGTTCGCCCCTTGGGAGGAGTTGCCTAAGGAGCATCGCGAACTATTTCTCTCGGGCACCAACGGCGAGCCGCTGCAGATCACTTACCGCAACCGCTTCGGGCGCTCGCGCTCCTATGCGACCCGCTTCGAGGGGGTGCTCGCCAATCTGCAGCGGCGCTACCGCGAGACCGACTCGGAGTGGACGCGCGAGAAGATCGAGGAGTTCATGTCGCTGCGCGCCTGCCCGGAGTGCGGTGGCGCGCGTCTGCGAGCAGAGTCGCGCGCGGTGCTCGTCGCCGGCACGCGGATCGAGGATTTCTGTGCCCTCTCGGCCCGCCGAGCACTGGAGTGGCTTGCCAACATCGAGCTCTCGCAGACCGACCGGCACGTCGCGCGGTTGATCCTGCGCGAGATAGTCGAGCGGCTGCAGTTCCTTGAGAACGTCGGCATCGGCTATCTGTCGATGGATCGCGCCGCCTCGACGCTCTCAGGCGGCGAGGCGCAACGCATCCGGCTGGCCACGCAGATCGGCTCGTCGCTCGTGGGCGTCCTTTACATCCTCGACGAGCCCTCGATCGGGTTGCACCAGCGCGATAACGCCAAGCTGATCGCGACGCTCGAACGGTTGCGCGACCTCGGCAACACCGTGATTGTGGTCGAGCACGACGAGCAGACGATGCGCTGCGCCGATCATCTCGTCGACCTCGGGCCCGGAGCGGGCGAGCACGGCGGTTGGATCGTGGCGCAGGGGACAGCGGTGCAGGTGCAACGGGTCAAGAACTCGCTTACCGGGCAATTCCTGGCCGGCACGCGCACGATCGACGTACCCGCCCAGCGGCGCACGCCCACCGGCTACATAGAGATCCTCGGCGCCGAGCAGCACAACCTGCGCGATGTCGACGTGCACGTCCCGCTCGGGACGCTCACCTGCGTGACGGGGGTGTCCGGCTCTGGCAAGTCCACACTGGTCAACGAAGTGCTCTACAAGGCGGTGGCCAACCGCCTGCATCGTGCCCGCCAGCGGCCGGGCAAGCACCGCGCGATCAAGGGGCTCGAGCAGCTCGACAAGATCATCGCCGTCGATCAGTCTCCGATCGGGCGCACGCCGCGCTCAAACCCAGCCACCTACACGGGGCTGTTCGACGTGATCCGCGACCTGTTCTCAAAGACCCAGGAGGCGCGCGCGCGCGGCTACAAGCCGGGGCGCTTCTCCTTCAACGTCAAGGGCGGGCGCTGCGAGGTCTGCCGCGGCGACGGGCAGATAAAGATCGAGATGCACTTCCTACCCGACGTGTACGTGCCCTGCGAGCAATGCGACGGCAGGCGCTACAACCGCGAGACGCTGCAGGTCAAGTTCAAGGGCCGCTCGATCGCCGAGGTGCTCGACATGCCGGTCGAGGTGGCGCTGAAGTTCTTCGAGCACATCCCCAAGATCCGCCGGCGCCTGGAGACGCTCGATGCCGTCGGCCTCGGCTACATCCGCCTCGGCCAGCCCGCCACCACGCTCTCAGGCGGCGAGGCCCAGCGCGTCAAGCTCGCCACCGAGCTCTCCAAGGTGGCGACCGGCCGCACGCTGTACATCCTCGACGAGCCCACGACCGGCCTTCACTTCGCCGACGTGCAGCGACTGCTGGAGGTGCTGCAACGGTTGGTCGACGCCGGCAACAGCGTCGTCGTGATCGAGCACAACCTCGACGTGATCAAGTGCGCCGACCGCCTGATCGACATGGGGCCCGAGGGGGGAGAGGAGGGCGGCCTGACGATCGCCGCCGGCACGCCCGAGGAGGTCGCCGCAGAGCCGGCCTCGCACACGGGAGAGTTCCTGCGCGAGCTGCTCGTGCCGGCGCCAAAGCCAAAGCGCAAGCCGCGCGCGCGCCAAGCCAAGGCGAGCGCCAACGGGGCCTCGTCGAGCGGTGGGGGCGGCGCCAAGCGTAAGGCGAAGTCGGCCGCACGCGCGTGAGCGTCGGCGCCTACCTCACCTCGCTTCTCCCTGCCCCTCATCGTTAGATGAGGGACGAGATCTCGAAGGCGCGTTTGTGGTGGGCCAAGTGGGAGTGGTACGAGCGCAACTCGCTGCCCTGGAACCGCTTGGCCATTCACCGGGAGATGGCAAAGCGCGAAGCGTTCGTGCGCTGGCCTGTGCATGGCAACGTCTTGGAGGCTCTGCGCGAGGGACGCCTTCAGTTCGGAGCCAACTCGCTGCTGGAGCCCAACGTGTGGATCACCGCGCCCGGCAAGGCACGCGTGCGCATCGGCGCCGGGACCTTCCTGAACATGGGCGTGATGATCGCCGCACAGGAGCTGGTCGAGATCGGCGATCACTGCATGCTCGCCAACGGCTGCTTCGTCTCAGATGCCTCGCATCGCTACGAGGACCCTGCCAAGCCGATCACCTGGCAGGGCTTCCAGAGCAAGGGGCCGACTCGCATCGGGGACAATTGTTGGCTGGGCGCACACGCCGTCGTCACCAGCGGCGTCACGATCGGCGAGCGCTGTGTGATCGGCGCGAACAGCGTCGTCACCAAAGACGTCGAGCCCTATTCGATCGTCGCCGGTGCCCCGGCGAAGCTGATCCGCAAGATCGACTACGCGAGTAGCTCGTGAAGCTCGGCCAACTCGTCCGCGTCGATCGAGTAACCGTGCTCCGGGCCCGGGTAGCGACCTGAGCGCACGTCATCGGCGTACGCCGTGATCCCCGCGTTCATCTCCTGCTGGATGTTCGCGTAGCGCTTGACGAAGCGCGGGCCGAGGCCGTCGCGGATACCGAGCAGGTCGTGAAAGACCAGCACCTGGCCGTCGGTGTCCGGGCCCGCGCCGATACCGATCACGGGCACCTCGATGTGTCCCATCAACTCCTTGGTGACGGCGCTCGGGATCGCCTCGAAGACGATCGAGAAGCAGCCGCCCCCCTGCAGCGCCAGCGCCTCGGCGGCGATCCGCGCGGCCGCCCGGGCGTTGCGCCCCTGCGCCTTCCAGCCACCGAGCGCGGTCGAGCTCTGCGGCGTCAGGCCGACGTGGCCCATCACCGGGATGCCGGCTTGCACGATCGCCCGTGCCCGCGACGCCGAGGCGGGACCGCCGCCCTCCAGCTTGACTGCGTCACAGCCGGCCTCCTTGACCATCCGCACCGCGCTCGCGACGGCCTGCTCGTCGCTGATCTCATAGGAGCCGAACGGCAGGTCGCCGATCATCAGCGCCGTCTTCAGCCCGCGGCGCACGGCACGCGCCAGCACGAGCATGTCATCCAGATCGACGGGCGTGGTCGAGGAATAGCCGAGGATCGTCGTCGCCGCCGAATCGCCGACGAGCACGAGATCGACGCCGGCGGCCTCGGCGGCGCGAGCGCTCGGATAGTCATAGGCGGTGACCATCACGATCGGCTCGCCCAGCCGCTTCTTCTCGGCCAGCAGTGGCAGCGTCATCGGCAGACGGCCGGGATCGGAGGGGACGGCGCTTGGGGCGGCGGCGCCGGTGTGGGGGACATCGGGATGACTTGACATGGGGTGCTTCCTCTCTGATCTGGTTGACGCTCTGTCAGCGCGACCGCGCCGCGAGGGCGGAGTCGGAGCTCAGCAGGGTCGCCACCTCGTCATCGACGGTGATGATGCGATTGGTGTTCGCCTCGACATGAACGACGCGAGGCTCGTAGTGCTCCATCTCCTCGCGCGAATACTGCGCGTAGGAGATGACGATGATCGTGTCGCCGCGATGTACCAGCCGCGCGGCGGCGCCGTTGACCTTCATCTCGCCCGAGCCGCGCCGCCCGGCGATCGTGTACGTCTCAAAGCGGGCGCCGTTGTCGACGTCGACGACATGCACCTGCTCGTGCTCGTAGATGTCGCCGGCCTCCAGCAGGTCCGGGTCGATCGTGATCGACCCCACGTAATGCAGGTCGCAGTCGGTGACGCTTGCGCGGTGGATCTTTGACTTGAGCATCGTGCGCTGCATGGGATGTCGGTCTCCTGTGGGGTTTGGTGGCGGTCAGCCGGCCAGGCTCGCCTGTCGGGCGAGGGCGCCGGTTGGGGCGGTGGTGTCCAGCTCATCTGGTGAGGCGGCGGTCGGGTCGAGGATCAAGTTGTCGATCAGTCGCGTCTCGCCGACGCGCGCCGCTACCGCAAGCAGCGCGGCGCGCTCCAGTCGCTCGACGGGCTCGAGCGTCGCGGGATCGACCAGCGCGAGGTACTCGGGCTCCACGTCGAGAGCGGCCATCGCCTCGCGCGCCGTCCTCAGCAATTCCTCGCCGGAGCGCTCGCCCTGCGCGGCAAGCGCGGCGGCGGCGGATAGTCCTCGGAAGAGAGCCCCGGCGCGAGCGCGCTCCTCAGCGGACAGTCGCGCGTTGCGGCTGGACATCGCCAGCCCGTCGGGCTCGCGCACGGTCGGGCAGGTCTCGATCCGCACCGGCAGATCGAGGTCCGCCACCAGGCGCGCGATGACGATCGCCTGCTGTGCGTCCTTCTGCCCGAAGTAGGCGACGTCGGGCCCGACCATGTTGAGCAGCTTGGTGACGACGGTCGTCACCCCGCGGAAGTGCGATGCCCCGCGCACCGCCCCCTCCAGGCGATCGGTCAGCCCGAGCACCTCGACCGAGGTGGCAAAGCCGGGTGGGTAGACCTCTTCGGCCTCGGGGGCGAACAGATAGTCCGCCCCTGCCCGCTCGGCGAGTTCGCGGTCGCGGGCCTCATCGCGTGGATAGCGATCGAGGTCGGAGCGCTCGTCGAACTGCGAAGGATTGACGAACAGCGAGACGACGACGACGTCGCACTGAGCGCGCGCACTTTCGATCAGCGACAGATGCCCGGCGTGCAGCGCCCCCATCGTCGGCACCAGCCCGATCGTGCGCCCGGAGCGGCGTAGGGGCACCAGTGCGGCCCGCAGCTCGCCGACGGCGCGCACGGTCTTGATCGAAGTGGAGGTCGACCTGTTCATTGGCTCGGTCCAGTTCCCATCCGGGATACCGGTCGCGACTTCTTCAATGGTAACGGCTGATCCGGCTTCTGGCTAGAGTCCCGTTCGTGGAGACGGGCCTGTCGGGAGAGCAGCGCCGCGAGGCGCTCAAGCGGGTGTTCGCGCAAGCACAGATCTGCGTGCGCTGTCAGGAGTTGGCGGCCACTCGCCAGAACGTCGTCTTCGGCGCCGGCAACGCCGACGCCGACCTGATGTTCGTGGGCGAGGCCCCCGGGGCGACCGAGGATCAACAGGGCGTGCCATTTGTCGGTCGCGCGGGCAAACTGCTCGACACGTTGCTGGCTGAGATCGGACTCGAGCGGGGGGACGTGTTCATCGCCAATACCCTCATGTGCCGCCCACCCGAAAACCGCGATCCGCTGCCGCTGGAGTTGGAGAACTGTCGCGAGTATCTCGACAGCAAGGTGGAGCTGATCCGCCCGCGGGTGATCTGCTCGCTTGGCAACTTCTCGACCAAGCTTCTACGCGGCGATCCGACCGGGATCACCCGTTTGCACGGCCGCCCCGAGCAGCTCACGCTCGGCGCTCGCACCGTGCGCCTGTACCCGATCTTTCATCCGGCCGCTGCCCTCTACACCCCGCGGATGCTCGAGACCTTGCGCGAAGACTTCGCGCGTCTGCCCGACCTGCTGGCCCAACCGGAGCCGCAACAGCCGCAGCCGATTGCCGAGCCAGAGCCAGTGCCGGCCACTACGAACGCCACGCCGCAAGATCCGGTGGACCAACTCGATCTGTTTTGAGCTTTCAGTCGTAAACGCCACAGGTACGCCCAATATCCAAAAAATTGGATGCATCCGATCGGCGATTGTTCACGTATAAGGATTTGAACGCGCTCGTGCAGCCGCTAAAGCATGCTTGGCGACCTGCCGATGCAGCAGCATCTCCATCCTCCCAAGCACCACGGCCGGCTCGCAATCTCCTCTCCTGCGAGCCGGCCGTTTTTCGTTCTGCGGACACTTCGCCGGTTCACGCCGATAGGCCCTACGCTTCTCTGGTGGCGGCACGCATTGTCGAAACCTCGGACCGGCGCCAAACCGAGGCGCTGGGCGC
>JBOGXY010000125.1:0-6938 GCA_050696495.1 Solirubrobacteraceae bacterium | reverse complement strand
GGCGGGAATCGTGTTCATCGGCCCGCCCGCGAGCGCGATCGAAGCGATGGGCTCAAAGACGCGGGCGCGGGAGCTGATGAAGCGGGCTGGCGTGCCGATCGTGCCGGTGACGACCGAGCCCGTCGCGACCGTCAAGGACGCGCTGAAGATCGCCAAGGGCGAGATCGGCTTCCCGGTCGCGGTCAAGGCGGCTGGCGGCGGCGGCGGCAAGGGCTTTCGCGTGGCGCTGTCCGCGGATGAGCTCGAGGGCGCGTTCGAGGGAGCCAGCCGCGAGGGTGAGAAGTTCTTCTCCGACTCGACCGTCTATCTCGAGCGCTACCTGCACGACCCGCGCCATGTCGAGGTGCAGGTCCTGGCCGACCGGTGCGGCAACGTGATCCACCTGGGCGAGCGCGACTGCTCGATCCAGCGCCGCCACCAGAAGGTGATCGAGGAGTCCCCGGCGCCGGAATGGGTCGTGGACGAGGCCCTGCGCGCTCGCATCGGCGAGATCGGCGTCGAGGCCGCGCGAGCCGTCGGCTACGTCGGCGCCGGCACGATCGAGGGACTGCTGGCATCTAACGGGAACGACCCACCCGGCCCGGCCGAGTATTTCTTCCTGGAGATGAACACGCGCGTGCAGGTCGAGCACTGCGTCACCGAGATGACCACGGGCGTCGACATCGTCAAGGAAGGCATTCGCGCCGCGGCCGGCGAGGAGCTCGCGGTTAGGCAGGGGGACATCAAGCTGCGCGGCCACGCGATCGAGTGCCGCATCAACGCCGAGGACGCCTCCAAGAACTTCGCCCCCGCCCCCGGCAAGATCGGCGCCTACTCAGAGCCCAAAGGCCCCGGTGTGCGCGTGGACTCCGGCGTCGGCTCAGGCGGCGAAGTCTCGCCGATGTACGACCCGATGGTGGCCAAGCTGATCGTCTGGGACGCCGACCGCGCGCAGGCCACCCGGCGCATGCTGCGGGCGCTCGACGAATACGAGATCGAGGGCCTGAAGACCCTGATCCCGTTCCACAAGGCGCTGCTTGCGAGCGAGCAGTGGTCCAAAGGCGAGACCTGCCGTGACCTGCTCGAGGACAGGGCGTGGCTGAAGACGCTTGCGTTCGAGAAGCCCAAGCCAAAGGACGACGTGGAGGACGAAGAGGACGCCAAGGTCGAGCAGACCTACACGGTCGAGGTGTCTGGGCAGCGCTTCGACGTCCGCGTGATCGGCTCGGCCGCGAACTCCGCGACCGGCGGCGGTCCTGCCCTCAACGGCACGCCTCCGGCTGGGGGGCGCGCGCCCAAGCGTTCCGCGCGCTCGGCCGGCAAGAGCGCCGGCGGGCCGGACACGCTGGAGTCGCCGCTGCAGGGAAACATGTGGAAGGTGCTGGTCAAACAGGGCGACGTCGTCACCGAGGGCCAGCTCCTGTGCATCATCGAGGCGATGAAGATGGAGAACGAGATCACCGCTCACAAGGCGGGCACGATCGCCGACTTGCCGATCTCCGAGGGTGCCCCGATCGCGGCCGGCGCACCGATCGCGACGATCAAGAGCGAGGCTTCAGAGTAGGGATGGGGCGACGGCTGCCGCCGTCGCCAATGTTCGAGCCCAGAGGAAAAAACATGGCAACCGTCGACTACACCGCCGTGACCGCAGGCCTCAGCCAGGCGATCCCCTTCAACGTCCACCTCGGCCTGGAGACCACCGCCGTGGCCTCCGACAGCGGCTCGGTGCGCCTGCCCGACGACGAGAAACTGCGCAACCACGTCGGCTCCCAGCACGCCGGGGCTTTGTTCGCGGCCGCAGAGGCGGCCTCCGGCGCCGCCTTCGTGGGCGCCTTCCTGGACATCATGGGCGAGATCACGCCACTGGCGGAGTCCGCCCAGATCTCCTATAAGAAGCTCGCCAAGGGCGAGATAACGGCCACGGCCCGCTTCGGCGAGGACGCCGATGCCCTGAAGGCAAAGCTGCGCGAGGACGGCCGCATCCGCTTCCCGGTGCAGGTCGAGTTGACCGACACGGCCGGCAACGTTGTCGCGGAGATGACGGTCGACTGGTATGTGCGTCTGAACGCCGCGCAGTCCGCCTAACCGGCGCGGCCGACGTTCTCCGCATGGATCGCGCGCTGAGCCTTGCTGCGGCGCCCGTCGGGCAGCTCAACACCCGCACCACTCGCGCTGAGCGCCTCTAGGTAGGAAAGGTCCTCATCCAGCAGCGACAGCGCCTGCTCGGAGCCGAGCGCCTCGCCATGTCCCGGTACGACGAACTGCGCCTCGGCCGCGAGCGGACGCAGACGCTCGAGCGTCGCCGCGTAGGCCTCGATCGAGCCGCCTTCGCCCAGCACCGGGATCTCAACCGGCGAGAGGTAGTCGCCGGCCACCAGCACGCCGGCCCAGGGCGCCCAGATCGCCATACCCTCGCCGGTGTGGCCCTCAGCCGCATGAAGCGCCAGCTCGTGCGGGCCGATCTCGCACGCTCCGGGCACGTCGAGCGCCTGCACCGAACCGAGCGCCAGCGGCGCCGCGCGCACGAGGTAGTGCTCATCGTCGAAGCTGCGCAGCTCGCGCTGTGCCTCACCCGGCGTTGCTCGCATCCGCTCAGCCGTGGAGGCGGCGCAGCCAAGCGCGGCTTCCGGGAAGGCGAGGCGGCCCAGCAGGTGATCCCAGTCGGCGTGCGTGGCCAGCAACCCGGCGGGCTGCGAAAAGCGTGACTGCTCGATCACGGCCGGCAGCAGCTCCAGCTCATCGGGCAGCACCGGCGAGTCGATCACGAACACCTCATCGCCGCCGCGCACGATCGTGCAGGTGGTCTGCCAGATGCGGCTGGTGGCTACGAGGACGTCGGGATGCAGCGAGACGACGCGCACGATTGCTCAGACCGGCTCGATCGCGCTACCCGACCCGAGCGCGACGGCCGGCGCCACGCGATGCTCAGGCGATCCCGAGCAGCTTGGCGGCCTCGCGCAGGTTCGGCACTTCGGCGGTCGGCTTGCGCTGCGAGGACTCGAGCACCTGCTTGTTGCGGTTGACCCAGATGACGGGGATGCGCGCCTTCACGCAGGGCGAGACGTCGGAGTGATGCGAGGCGGCGACGTGCACCCACCCCTTCTTTGAGCCCAAACGACGCGCGCACTCGACGAAGTGGGCGGGATCGGGCTTGTAGGAGCGCACCTGCTGAGCGGTGACGACTAGGTCGAAATCCATCGGGATGTGCCGGCGCGTATGCCCGAGCAGCTTGTCGTCGATGTTCGAGATCAGCCCGAGCTTGTGCTTCTTGGCCAGCTTGTTCAGCTGCGTGGCGGTCTCCTTGAACGGCTTCCAGCGCTGCACCGAGTCGGGCAGGAACCCCGAGCGCGAAGGTTCGAGGTCCCACTCAAGCCGCTTGGCGATCTCCATCACTGTGCGGCGCAGCACCTCGGCGTAGAGCTCATAGGAGCCGGCCTCGATTTCCTGGGAGATCTCGTGGAACAACGGAATCAGGGTGTTGCGGTCGAGCTCGAATTTGTCTCGCTCGGCCTCCTTGGCGAACGCCTCCCAGATCCCGGTCTCCCAGTCGATCAGCGTCCCGTACACGTCGAAGGTGACGAATGAGATGTTCTTTGGAATCGGCACGGCGGGCATTATGCCTCGACAGCGCCTCGGCGCGCGCTGCGCCTCCCTTCGCTAGAGTGGCGCGCCGCGCTATGGACCTGCTCGAGTACCAAGGCAAGCAGCTGTTCGCCCGCCACGGCCTGGCCGTCTCGGCGGGCAAGGCTGTCACCACCGTCGATGACGCCGTCGCCGCGGCAAACGAGGTCGGCTACCCGGTCGTCGTCAAGGCTCAGGTGCTGATCGGCGGCCGCGGCAAGGCCGGCGGCGTCAAGCTCGCCGCCGACGAGGCGGAGGCGCGCGAGCACGCCACGAACATCCTTGGGCTCGACATCAAGGGCCACGTCGTGCGCACGCTGTGGATCGAGCACGCCTCAGACATCGCCACCGAGTACTACGCCTCGGTGCTGCTCGACCGCTCCGCCAAGCAGCCGATGGTTATCTTCAGCGTCGAGGGCGGCGTGGAGATCGAGCAGGTGGCCGAGGAGTCACCGGAGAAGCTCGTGCGCCACCACGTCGATGCGTTGGTGGGACTCAGCCGCGAGGAGGCCGTTCAGATCGCCACGCAAGGTCCGGCCGACGCCGACGTGATCGACGGCGTCGCCGACGCGCTGCTCGCGCTGTACGAGGTTTGGTTGCAGGAGGACGCGACCCTGGCGGAGATCAACCCGCTGATCGTCACCCCCGATCGCCAGGTCAAGGCGCTCGACGCGAAGGTCTCGCTGGACGGCAACGCGCTCTACCGCCACGCCGAGAACCAGGACCTCTCCGACAGCGAGAACGAAGACCCGATCGAGCGGCGCGCCAAAGAACAGGGCGTGCAGTACGTCGCGCTCGACGGCGACATCGGCATCCTCGGCAACGGCGCGGGCCTTGTCATGAGCACACTCGACGTGGTCGCCCAGGCGGGCGGCGAGCCCGCCAACTTCCTGGATGCCGGCGGCGGCTCGGATGCCGGCAAGGTCAAGCAGGCCGTCGAGCTGATCCTCGCCAACGAGAACGTCAAAGCGGTCCTGTTCAACATCTTCGGCGGCATCACCCGCTGCGACGAGGTCGCCAAGGGCCTGATCGCAGCCTTCGCGGAGATCAAACCGACAGTTCCGTTCGTCGTACGCCTGGACGGCACCAACGACGTGCAGGGACGCGAGCTGCTGCAAGAAGCCGCGCTACCCAATGTGCATGCCGCCAAGACGATGAACGAGGCCGCGGAGAAGGTCGTCGCGCTGGCGGCCGGCCGAAGCGTGGAGGCCACGGCCTGATGTCGGTGCTCGTAGACACCCAGACGCGCCTGTGCGTCGCCGGCATGACCGGCAAAGAGGGCTCCTTTCACACGCTGAACAACCGCAACTACGGCACCAACGTGGTCGGCGGCGTCACCCCCGGCAAGGGCGGCCAGGACGTCGAGGGCATTCCCGTCTTTGACTCCTGGGCGCAGGCGGCCGCGCAGGCGCAGCCGAACACGGCGATGATCTTCGTACCGCCGCGCTTCGCGGCCGACTCGATCCTCGAAGCCGCCGCGGCCGGCGTGCAGCTTGTGATCGCGATCACCGAGGGCATCCCCGCCCACGACGAGCTGCGCGTCTACAACACCTTGAAGCGAGACCATCCGGGCACGCGCCTGGTCGGCCCCAACTGCCCCGGCATCCTCTCGCCCGGCAAGGCCAACGTCGGCATCATCCCCGCCTCCTTCTTCAGAGAGGGCAACGTCGGCGTCGTCTCACGCTCGGGCACGCTGACCTACCAGATCGGCAACGAGATCGCCCAGGCCGGTTTTGGCTGCAGCTCGATCGTCGGCATCGGCGGCGACCCAGTTCCGGGCTCCTCCTTCGTGGACATCATCGAGCTCTTCGAGGGCGATGAGCAGACCGAGTTGATCGTGCTCTCCGGCGAGATCGGCGGCTCGGCCGAGGAGGAGGCCGCCGAGTACATCGCGGCCAACGTGTCAAAGCCCGTGGTCGCCTACATCGCCGGCTTCACCGCTCCGGAAGGCAAGCAGATGGGCCACGCCGGGGCGATCGTCTCCGGCTCGGCCGGCACCGCCGCCGCCAAGGCGCAGGCGCTGGAAGCCAAGGGCGTGCGCGTCGGGCGCACACCGACCGAAGTAGCCGAGATTGCCGTGGAGATCCTCGGCGGCGTGCGCAGCTGAGCGTCTGAGCGCGATCGCGGCTACCCTAGGCCCATGGATCGAGAGGTCGCACGGACACTCGGCGAGCTGGAGCTGAAGCTGCGCGAGCTCGAGCGCGAGCTGACATCGATCGGGCGCCGCGCAACCGAGCCGCCGCCGCGCGCGCCGCTGCCGCCGCAGACGCCCACGCGTCTGGTCGACGAGGCGCTCGAGCACCAGCCTGAGCGCCGCTACAGCATGGAGTCCCAGGAGACCGCCTTCGGCGAGATCCCAGCAACCAGGGACGAGCATGAGACGATCGATCTGGCCGAGCTGGTCCGTTTCAAGCACACGATGCAGGAGACGCTCGAGGGTCTGATCGGCGAGTACAGCCGCCTGCTCTCGCTGCGAGCGCCCTCCGGCGACTGATCCGCAAGCCGCCGCGGTCGCGCACACCTTCGTCTGAGAGCGTCCTGCTTTACCCTTCGGAGCCATGAGCACGATCTCGTTTGCCCGCGGCGCTCCGTCGCTTGACATCGTCGACGTCGACGGCCTCAAGGACGCGGCCGTGCGCGCGTTTGAGTCAGACCCCGCCGGCGCCACCGGCTACGGCACCTCGATCGGCTATCCCCGCTTGCGCTCCTGGATCGCCGACCGCCATGGTGTCGAGCCCGATCGCGTGCTCGTCACCAATGGGTCGATGCAGGCCGACGCCTTCCTCTTCGAGCTGCTGGTCAAAGCAGGCGACGAGGTGATCGTCGAGCGCCCCACCTACGACCGCACGTTGCTCTCGCTGCAGACGCGCGGCGCCAAGCTGCACGCGATCGAGCTCGCGCCCGACGGGATCGACACGGAGGCGCTGAGCGATCTGCTCGCGAATGGCGCTAAGCCGACGCTCGCGCACATCATCCCCAACTTCCAGAACCCGGCCGGCTACACGCTCTCGCAGGCCAAGCGCGAAGCGCTCCTCGCGCTGGCGGCCGAGCACGACTTCCTGATCTTCGAGGACGACCCTTACGTCGACCTGCGCTTCAGCGGTCAGATGCTCCCGCGCATGATCGAGCTAGACCCAGAGCGCGTTGTGTACGCGTCCTCGTTCTCAAAGACGGTCTGCCCCGGCATCCGCGTCGGCTATCTGGTCGGCCCGTCCGATCTGATCGCGCGAATCGCCAAGCTCGCCACCAACACATACATCTCTCCGAGCATGGTCTCCGAGTCGATCGTCTACGAGTTCTGCGCCTCCGGCTCGATCGAGCGCTCGATAGAGAACGTG
>JBOGXY010000124.1:0-11052 GCA_050696495.1 Solirubrobacteraceae bacterium | reverse complement strand
CCGGCGCCTTGGACGCGATGCTGGCGCGCATCGCGGACTTCTACGAGGACCAGGTGGCGGCGTCGGTCAAAGCGCTGACTTCGATTCTTGAGCCGATCATGATCCTCGTGATCGGCGCGATCGTCGGCTTCATCGTGATCTCGATGTACATGCCGATGTTCACGGTCTACAAGAACATCCAATAGAGCGCTATCCCCGGGACTGCCCAGCTTCGTATCGGGCCAATGGATCGTGTGGCTCGGCGCTGACGCGCAGGGCCCGGTCGCGGACCGACAGCGACACGCGGCCATTCAGCAGCTCGAGCAGCTCCTCGCCGACGAGCTCGCGCCGCCAGCCGCGCAGGGTGCGCACATCGGCCCGTTTACTCGTGCGCTCGCCGACGACGATCGCTTGCAGATCTGCTCTGGCGGCCAGCAGCTCGTAGGCCAGGTCGGCTTCGCGGGCGCGGGCGCGCACCAGCGCCTCCGAGAGAGCGATCAGGGGTGCGTCCTCGGGTTGGGGAAGGGCCGGGCGCGGGCCGCCTTTGAGCGGCTGCTGCTCTCGGTCTCGACCGCGCTCGATCGCCGCCAGCACCTGATCGGCGCCGCGACGCAGGCTGCCCTGAGGGACGCCCCGGATCTCTTCGAGCTTGCGCGCCGTGCTGGGCTGGCGCTTGGCTATCTCGACGAGCGCGTTGTCGCCTAGCACGCTTTGGACCGGCCGATCGCGCTCGGCGGCGGTGCGCTCACGCCATCCCACCAGTTCTCTTGCGACGCCCTGGCCCTGTGTGCTCAGGCCGCGGATGCGCGGGAGCCGTTCAAAGACGATGTCGAGGTCGCGCTCGTCGCTGACCTGCTCGAGGAACTGGCACTCCTCGCGCGCCCACTCCAACCGGCCGAGATCCCCCAACCGCCGCTCGATCTCGCCCGCCAGCTCCACCAGGTGGGCGACGTCCTCACGGGCGTAGGAGCGTTGCTCCTCGCTCAGCGGTCGCGCGTCCCAGCGCGTGAAGCTTGCGCTCTTGGCCACGCGCATGCCCAGAACTTGGTTCAGGAGCGTCTCATAGGAGCACTGTGCCGGCATGCCCATGAACCCGGCCGCTACCTGTGTGTCGAATACCGCCTGCACCTCACAGGCGAGCGCTCGCCGCAGCAGCGCGATGTCCTGGCGGCCGGCGTGGACGATCACCTCGATCGCCGGATCGCTCAGGATGTCCGCCAGCGGTTTGGCCCAGTCGGCGAAGTTCGGCTGCAGCGCCGCGCTGCGCCCCGTGTCGCGATCGAGCGGATCGATGAGCTCGATTCGCTGAGTGCCGCCGGTGTCTGTGACGGCGATCTGAATCAGGCACAACAGCGTGCGATAGCGACCCTCGCCCATGAACTCGGTGTCGATCGCGATCCGCCCATCGGCACGAGCCGGCTCGGCAAGCTCGGCGAGGACCGTCGCCGAGCGATGCTCGTCTGTGCCTGCGGTTGGGCTGCTCACGCCTGCATCCTCGCCGATCGCCGGCCGAGCGCGCCGCGCGGTTCAGCCGGCGATGTCCTGCGGGCTGGCGGCCGGGACGCGCAGCTGAAAGCGCGCGCCGGCCGGCCCGGCGTTGATGTCGCGGTCGTTTGCGCCGTCGAGCAGAGTCAGCGATCCGCCCATCCGTAGGGCAAGCTCGCGTCCGATCGCAAGGCCCAGGCCGAAGCCACTGCGCCCACCGGTCGAGCTGCCGCGCTGAAATCGCTCGAAGATCCGCTCGCGCTCTGCCCCTGGAACTCCTGGCCCGGCGTCCGTGACGGTCAGGCAAGCCTCGCCGTCCAGCGGTTCGGTGTGGACCCGCACCGCCGAGCCCCGGGGCGCCACGCCGCAGGCGTTATCGAGCAGGATCCGCACGATCCGCGCAAGCGAGCCGGGATCGCCCTGAGCCCAGCACGGCTCCGATGCCACGCTCACCTCGACCCTGATATTCAGGTCGTCGGCCCGGCGCTCGAACTCGGCGGCTACCGCTCGGCAGATCTCGTCCAGCTCGACCGGCTCGGCGCGCAGCGCGACTTCGGCGTCCAGACGGCTGAGGTCGAGCAGATCGCTTGCCAAGTGTGAGAGTCGCAGCGAGTACTCGCGCGCCCGGGCGGCCCGCTCGCGCGCGTCGTCGAGGTCCAGGCGCCCCGGATCGAGGTCGTCTCCCAGCAGCTCGAGCGTGCCGTCCAGCGAGGCAAGTGGCGTGCGCAGCTCGTGCGAGGCGGTCGCCACGAACGCTTGGCGCGCCCGCTCCTGGCGACGAAGTCGCTCCTGCATACCGGCAAATGCTCGCGAGAGCTCACCGACCTCGTCCCGGCGCTCGTCGGTCTCAATCGGCTCATCGAGTCCAAGCTCCCGCGAACGACCGGCCGCTTCGCGCAGGCGCTCAAGTCGTCGCAGCAGCGTCGTCGTGAGCGCCAGTCCAAGTAGCAGCGCGATCCCCAGTCCCACAGCGGCGGCCACCAAGAACGCGTTGCGAACCACTTCGACGGTTGAGATCACGTACTGCATCCGCCGCACCAGCACGACCACATAAGTCGCTCCGCCGCGTCCGATCTGGATCGGTTGAGCGACGGTCAGTTCGTTGCCGCTTAGGGTGTGGACGCGCCGGTTCTGGTGCAGCGCCCGTAGGGCCTGACCGTAGAAGTCGGAGGGAAGGTCGAGATCCTGCTCTGAGGGCGCGTAGACGGTCTGCAGACGGCTGTCGAGCACGGTCACCTCGGCGGCAGAGCGGCGACGCAGGATCGCCACGGTCAACGCCAGTTCGCGCCCGTCGGGTCGCTTGGTCTTCGGGTCTGTCCCGATCTCTTCGAGCTCCAGGCGCGAAGCGGAGATGGCGGCGTACACACCCGCCTCGCCCTCTCGGCGCAAGCGCTGCTCGAGTGGGGAGAGCACCGCCAGTGCGGCGACCGCGAGCGTGACCGCGCTTGAGAGGACCAGCGCGCCGAACACCTTCGGGCGCAGCCCGAGTCCGCGTGGCGGCCATTTGCGCTCGCCGCGCCGGTCGCCCTCGGCGCTCGTGCTCGCCGGCGGGTCGGCGAGCGGGCTCACGGTTCTTGGAAGCGGTACCCGGCGCCGCGCACCGTGAGGATCAGCTGCGGCTCCTCGGGGTGCTGCTCGATCTTCTCGCGCAGGTGGCGGATGTGCACGTCGATCGCGCGCGGGTCGCGATAGGCCGAATCGCCCCAGATCGCCCGCAGCAGCTCCTGGCGATTGAACAGCCTGCCGGGCTCGGACATCAGCTGGGCGAGCAGCTCAAACTCGGAGAAGGTGAGCTTTATCTGCTCGTCATAGGCGCTCGCTTCGCGGTGACCGCGGTCGAGCGTCACCGGCCCGATGCTCAGTCGCTCGCGCCCGAGCGAGCGCGGGCCGCTGCGCCGCAGCACGGCTTTGATGCGGCTGCGCAGCTCGGCCAGCCCGAACGGCTTGGTGACGTAATCGTCGGCGCCCGCCTCGAGGCCCTGCACGGCGTCTGCCTCCGTATCGAGGGCGGTCAGCATGATGATCGGCACGATGTTGCGCTGCTCGCGCAGCGTGCGGCAGACGTCATAGCCGTTGGGGCCCGGCCCGAGCGCGACGTCGAGCAGGATCACGTCGAAGCGCTCGCTGCTCGCGCGCTCGATCGCCTCGTGACCGTCGGCGACGGCGAGTACGGTGTGTCCCTCCTTGGAGAAGGAGCGCGTGAGCGTCTCGCGCAAAGCGGCCTCGTCGTCGACGACGAGAATCCGCAGCGACGCGGATGTCTCGATCGAACTTGCGGCTGTAGAGCTCACGGCGTTCACGGTAGTCGCCACAACACTCCAGCGGGCAATCCGGCCTGGCGCGAAACATCGATTGCATGCGCGCGAACCCAGCGCGCGGCCGGCGCGCAGCCGGAGGTGGCCTTCGTCGAGTGCGGTCCGCAGAACGAGTTGATGAAGGCGTAGCGCACTTCGTGGCGAGCGATCGCCGGCTTCAGTTCGGCGATGCCGGTCAACGGACGGCCGTTGTAGGTGGTGAGCATCAGCACGGGCCGCTGGTCGGCGACGATCAGCGAGGCCGCGGCCGTCGCCGAGCCGGCCGCAAGCTCGTAGCGCGCGCTGCCCTGGCGGGGAGCCAGGTAGGCGCTCAAGGCAGCCTGCTCGCCGGGCGCCAAGCCGCCGACGTTGCCGGCGTCGGTGACATTCGCTTTCACCGCTTCAATGCTCACCGCCAAGGGCAGAGCAAGCAGCGCGGTCAGGGGTATCGCCAACCATCGCGCACGATTGCCGGTAGCGGCGATAAGGCCGATTCCGATCCCGATCATGCCCGCCACGGCCGGAGTGAAGCTCTCCACGTAGCGCGGATGCAGGCGCGCCATCTGACTGAACAGGATCAGGCCGGTCGCAAGCCATACGAAGACGCCGATCGCCGCTGCTCGGGGCAAACGCTCGGCTCCTCGGCGGGCGAGGACGATCAGCGCGAAGACACCGAGCAGCAGCGCGGCAAGCGCCTCCCATCCCAGCCACTTGCCCGGCAGCTGGCCCGAGCGGGCGAGCAGCCGCCTGGGGGAAGGCGGGGCGATGCGCCCCGCCGGTCCACGGGCTTGACCGACTTCGGCGGCTTTGCCGCTGATCCGTTCGGTCCCGTTGAAGACGAAGGCCGCGTTCCATGCGCTGCCGTTGGCCGAGCCGATCGCCCAGGGGCGCTCGTGCGCGGGAAACAGGAGCGTCGATCCCAGCCAGGAGAGGGCGACGAGGACGTAAACGGCGGTGGCCGCAAGCAACTGCCGCGCACGGCGGGCCGCGCCCGGCGGCATCCCAAGCAGCGCCAACACGAACAGCCCGGGCAGCGCCACCAAAGACTCCAACAGCTTGACGTTGAAAGCGATCCCGAGCGCGGCGGCGGCCGCGAGCAGCCACAGCGTGCCGCGCTGCTCGCTCGCGCAAGCGCGCACCAGCAGGAACAGCGCCAGCACGAGCAGCAGCATCATCACCGCGTCCATCGTGTCGCTGCGCGCCGTGATCACCTCGATCGGCAGCACCGCGAGCGCGAGCGCCGCCACCAGGCCGGCGACGGTGCCGAACGGCCGGCGGATCGCGCCGTAGAGCAGCGGCACAGCCGTCGTACCGGCCAGCGCCTCGGGCAGCTTCAGCGAGGCCGAGCCCCAGCCAAGCAGCTTGACGCTTGCGACCTGCAGCCACAGGTCCACGGGCGGCTTGTCGATCGAGACGCTGCCGCCCGGCTCGTAGGCGCCGAAGAAGAAGTTGTGCCAGGAGACCCCCATGCTGCGCACCGCGGCGTCATAGAAGGGATCGATGCGCACAGCGCCGAGATCGATCAGCCGCAGCGCCGCGGCCAGCGCCGTGATCAGCGCGAGCGCAAGCCAGCGCAGTGGGAGGGTTGGCGATTTCACCGACGCAACGGTAATCGAGCGCGGGTTGGCGCACCGCCCTAATAAGCCAATCCTCAGGTTTCGGTCTTCGTTCCGCTCGATGCCCGCTTCACGAGTCGCGCCGATAGCTAACCTGCTGCACCCGAAGCTTGAGCGAAGTCCCCACAAACTAAAGGTTCTTGCGCTAAGGTTTAGTTGTGCTGACCGTCGCTGAACCTTTCGCGGAGTGCCTCTGATGGGGCATGGTGCGCGCGGGCGCTACGAACAAGGCGTCTGGAATCAGGACTTCGCGAGTCCTCGCGCGGGGCGGCGAGGCGCGTACATGGCGTTCGTTCCGGACGAGATCGCGGACTACGACCCGCAGCTGAGCGGCTCGACCTCGACCCTGGTCACCATGGCTGAGGTTCAGACCCGCGATCTCAACCAGCGTGACCCGTCGCCAACGTCCTTCGAGGGGCTCGCGCGACAGCTGCTTCGCTCGGAGGCGCTGGCGTCATCGTGGATCGAGGGGTTGGCGATCTCTCATCGCAAGCTCGCGGAGGTCGCCGTCAGCGAGCACGGCCTCCATCGCGCCAAGGAGGTACTCGCGAATATGTATGCCATGGAGCGCGCGGTGGAAATCTCTTCCATCCACCGACCGGTGAACGTCGATGACATCAAGGACATTCATCGGGAGCTCGCGCTGGTGGGGTCGTTGGCTCGAATCGCCGGGCAGTTCCGCGAGGAACAGGGCTGGATTGGTGGCGCAAGTCCCGTCGAGGCGGAATACGTGCCGCCGCCGTGGCAGGAGGTCGGGCGCCTCATGGATGACCTCTGCGCGTTCGTCAACCGTGACGATCTACCGGCGGTCGCTCAGGCAGCGATCGCGCACGCCCAATTCGAGACGATCCATCCGTTCGGAGATGGAAACGGCCGCGTCGGCCGCGCGCTCATCCATGTGATTCTTCGCCGGCGCGGTGTCGCTCCCAACTACGTGCCTCCCGTCAGTCTCGTGCTCGGCGCCAACAAGGATGCCTATATCGCGGGGTTGCGCAACTACGAGCGCAATCGCGTGGATGACTGGATCGCTCAGTTTGCGCGGGCTACACGGGCCGCGGCCCAGGAGGCCGTGCGGTTCTCCGAGCAGATCAATGAGCTTCAGCACGAATGGCTCGGTCGGTTCGACCCGCCGCTTCGCAAGGACGCCATCGCCCGGCAGATCATCTCCGACCTACCCGCCTTCCCCTACATCACGGTCAAGATCATTCAGGACCGCACCGGTAAGTCAAACGTTGCGGCACTCAACGGACTGGACCGTCTCCTCGACGCCGGCATTCTCACGCGGCACCGCAATCGCAAGAGGGGAGACTCCTGGGAGGCCAAGGAGCTCTTCGCCTTGCTCAACGAGTTCGAGTCGGGCGTCAAGGACCCGGCTGCTGCGTCGAGTGCGAACGAGTAGTGTGGGGCCGGTGAGCGAGTTGGAGAGCAGCGCGCAAGCAGAGGAGACCGTCGAGGGCTCGCACGAGCCCCAGCCCTGCATGCCATGCCACGGCAGCGGCAAGGTGATCTCAAACCTGGGCGGCACGCCGAGCAAGGTGACGTGCCCATGGTGTCGCGGTGGCGGGGTGCGTCTTGTTGGCTCCGACGCGCAGGAGTATCAGCGCGAGCTGGGGGCAAAGACTCTCTGAGTTTGGGCTCGGGTGAGCCCAGTCGGTGCAGGGTGTGTCCAGAGACCGGAAAGTCGCTAAAGCGATCGGGCGCTTTGGTCGATCAACGCGGTGATAAGCCAGATCGCGGCTCTAGGCACACACGTGGGTGTGAGGCAAAGCCGGCAACTTTTCCATAGCGGAGCGTAAGCATCGCTCGGGGGAGCGGCACCGCCAGTTGGGCGGTGGGGTCTCGTACTGGCGCAACCAAGATCCAAGGAGCATTTAACATGCTATATCGACTGCGCCAGCGCGGCTCCGAGGAGGGTGGTTTCACCCTTATCGAGCTCCTGGTCGTCATCCTGATCATCGGCATTCTGGCCGCTATCGCCATTCCCGCGTTCCTGAGCCAGAAGAGCAAGGCCAACGACTCCGCCGCGAAGGAGCTTGCGCGTACGGCTGAGACTACGGCTGAGACGTACGCGACTGACCATAATGGTGAATATTCCGGCCTGAGCACGACCGAACTCACCGCATACGAGAAAACGATCGCGACCACATCCGCCGGCGGTGCCGGTGCATGGCTGACGGTCGCCAACCCGGATACCAGCAATAAAGGCTACACAGTCACTGCGGTGGCCGCCAGCACCAAAGACGAATTCAGCGTCACTAAGGATGACACCGGCGCCGTGACCCGCACGTGCACTGGCCCCGGGGGAGCATCGGTCTCGGGCACACTCGGGGGCTGTGTGAAAGGCGAATGGTAGGAACTCCCCTCGGGACGCTCGTGCCCCAGGTTTGAGCAGTAGCAGCGATGGGGGCGGCCTTCGGGTCGCCCCCATCTGCTTGATGCGGAACACGAAGGCGGTTGGTGGTCGCGTACAGGTGAGTCTAAAGCCCCGTCAGCGATGTGCCGATGCGCGGAGCGTGGGTATGCGCCTGCGCGACAACGCCGCCTGGGTTGGATTGGCCGCCGCCTGCGCCGCGCCGATCTGCTGGCTCGGGCTGGGCCGCTTCCAGTGGAACGACTACGCCAGGGAGGCGCTTCCCGCGGTCGACGCTCTCGTGCACGGCCACCTGAGCGGCTTCTTCGCGTTGGCGCCGGCGTACGGCGGCGCCCTGCTGGAGCGCGCGCCGTTCGCACTCGTGCCGGGCCTGTGGGATGGCGGTGAGTTTGCGGTCTACCGGATGCTGGCGGCGCCGTGCCTGCTGGCCGTCACAGCGCTCGGGCTGTGGCTCGCGGCGCGGATGCGCCGCGACGGATTGGGACATTACGCGCGCGTGCTTGCGCTGGCGTTGTGCGCAGCCAACCCCCTGGCGTTGACCGCACTCGAATCAGGCCATCCCGAGGAACTGCTCGGTGGGGCGCTGTGCGTCGCGGCCGTTCTGCTCGCGGCGCGCGCGCGGCCGGCGTGGGCCGGTCTCGCGCTGGGCCTGGCGGTTGTCAACAAGGAGTGGGCACTGCTGGCTCTGGGGCCGGTATTGCTGGCGCTTCCGAGCCGACGAATCCTGTGCGTATCGGTCGCCGGTGGTGTCGGCGCCACCTTGCTCGCGCCCTTCGCGCTGTCCGCCCCCGGCGCATTCGGGTCTGGTGTGCGCTTGGCGGCGAGTCCGAGCGGCGCGATCTTCCTTCCCTCGCAGCTCTGGTGGTTTCTGGGCAAGAGCGCCCACGATGGTTATCGGGTCGCGCCAGGCTGGGTGGGGCCGGTCAGCCATCCGTTGATTGTGGCGCTCGCGGGGCCGCTCACACTGGCGGCGTGGCTGCACACGCGCCATATGGCTCGCGGCGCCGAGACGCTCGTCGCGAATGTTCGCACGCACATCTGCGCTTGCGAAGCCGACGCGCTGCTGCTGTTGGCGCTGCTGCTGGCGCTGCGCTTCATGCTCGATCCCTGGGACAACGCCTACTACCCCGTCCCGTTCGTGCTGGCGCTGGCCACGTGGGAGGCGCTCGCCCGCCGGCGGGCACCTGTGCTCGCCCTGACGGTGACCGCCGCCGTTTGGGCCGCTCAGCACTCGGTCGCTCCCTACGCCTCCGCCGACGCACAGGCCGCCTTCTTCGCCGCCTGGAACGTGCCGCTGGTCGTGGGGCTCGCCCTTGCTCTGTACTCGCCCGGTCGCTCGCCGGCGCTGCCTTCCCGGCGCAGAGAGCCTGTGCCAACACCTAAAGGTCCGCTCGCCCGGGCGACGATGAATGCACCGTGAGCGCACGCGTTAGAGAGAACGTCGCCTGGGTGGTGCCGGCGGCTGCGGCTACGGCGGCGATCGCCAAGTTGGGGCTGGTTTACTTCGGCTCCAACGACTACCTGTTCGAGGCGCTGCCCGCCGTCAACGCGCTCGTACATGGTCATCTCGGCGGCTTCTTCGCGCGCGCGCCGATCTACGGCGGCTCGCTGCTGGAGCGCGCGCCGTTCGCGTTTGCGCCGGCGCTGTGGGGAGGCGGCGAACTGGCCGTCTACAGGATGCTGGCCCTGCCGTGCCTGCTCGCCTGCCCGGCGCTCGGGCTGTGGCTCGTCGCGCGCATGCGAGCTGGCGGGCAGAAGCGCTACGTGTGTGCTCTCGCGCTTGCGTTGTGTGTCGCGAACCCCCTGATGCTGCTGGCGCTCCAGGTGGGGCACCCGGAGGAGCTGCTCGGTGGCGCGCTGTGCGTGACGGCCGTGCTGCTGGCCGCTCGGGGACATGCGGCATGGGCCGGGCTGGCGTTGGGGGTCGCCATCGCCAACAAGGAGTGGGCGGTGCTGGCGCTCGGGCCGGTGCTGCTGGCGCTCCCGGCCAAGCGGATTCTGTGCGCGACGATCGTGGGGGCCGTGGGCGGCACGCTGCTCGCCCCGTTCGAGCTGTTCGCGCCGGGCGGCTTCCAGGCCGGCATGCACGTCGTCGCCAACCCCGGCAGTGCGATATTCCAGCCGTGGCAGCTGTGGTGGTTTCTCGGCCGCCACGAACCGGGTCACATTGTGTACGGGTTGTTCGGGACCAAGCACGGGTTTCGCACAGCGCCCGGCTGGGTGGGGATCGTCGGCCACCCGCTGATCGTCGGTCTAGTCCTGCCGCTCACGCTGGCCGCATGGTTTCGTCTGCGCGGCAGCGAGCGCGCCGCTGTCTCCCCAGCTACGAATGAGCGCCTGCGAGAGGGTGCCGCGCTGCTGCTGCTGGGACTGCTGCTGGCGCTGCGCTTCATGCTAGACCCGCTCGACTACATGTACTACGCGCTGCCCTGCGTGCTGGCGCTGACCGCCTGGGAGACGCTGGCGCTGCGGCGGCCACCGCTGTTTGCGGTCGCGGTGACCGCCGCGATGTGGGTCGCGCAGCACTGGACGGTCTCGCTCTCCCCCGACGCCCAGGCCGCCTTCTTCGCGGCCTGGAGCGTGCCGCTGGCGATCGCGCTCGCCGTCGAGCTGTACGGGCCTGCTGTGCGACTGCGTGCGCGCACCGCGAGTCTTGGCGCCGCTTCACCGCCGGCTTCTCTTGACCTCGGCGTGCAGCCGTGACGTCGCCGCGAACGCCTGCTCAACGTCTCGGACGCTGGCGGATGCCCCTCCGGGCTCAAGTACCGCCTCGTGCTGTCGATGATGAGCTTATGGAGCTTGCCTTCACAGGTCTGTTCGGCGCGATATTCGGTTCGTTCCTCAACGTCGTCGTCTACCGGCTGCCGCGCCGCGAGTCGCTGGTGACGCCGGCCTCGCGCTGTCCGAGCTGCGCGACGCCGATCAAGCCCTACGACAACATTCCGCTGCTCTCGTGGCTGCTGCTACATGGGCGCTGCCGCAGCTGCTCGACACCGATCCCGTGGCGCTACCCAATGGTGGAGGCGCTCACGGCGGTGCTGTGCGTGGCGGCCGTGCTCGCCGGCGGCTCGACCGCGACGATCGTCCTAGATGTCACGTTCATCCTGCTGCTTGTCCCGATCGCGCTGATTGACCTCGAGCACCGGATCATCCCCAACAAGCTCACCGCGCTGGGAGCGCTGCTTGCGATCGCGCTCGGCACGGCGCTCGACCCTCACGGCGAGAGCGCGCGCCTGATCGCGGGCGCGGCCGCCGGCGGGGCGCTGCTTGCCGTCGCGCTGGCCTACCCGCGCGGGATGGGCATGGG
>JBOGXY010000123.1:0-5102 GCA_050696495.1 Solirubrobacteraceae bacterium | reverse complement strand
GCGCGCGCGCGCGACCACCGCAAGCTTGGACGCGAGCTCGGCCTGTTCACGTTCTCGGAGGTCTCGCCCGGCGCGGCGTTCTGGCTGCCGGCGGGCACGACGGTGTTCAACACGCTGCTCGGCGTCTCGCGCGCGATGGTCGGCGTGCGCGACTACAGCGAGGTCAAGACGCCACAGATATTCGACGCCGAGCTGTGGAAGACATCGGGGCACTGGGGCAAGTACAGAGAGAACATGTTCACGGTCAAGGTCGAGGATCGCGAGATGGCGCTGAAGCCGATGAACTGCCCCGGCCACGCGCACCTGTTCGCGACCGATCGCCACTCCTATCGGGACCTTCCCGTGCGCTACTCCGAGCCCGGGCTACTGCACCGCAACGAGCCCTCGGGTGTGCTGCACGGCCTGCTGCGGGTGCGCCATTTCGCCCAGGACGACGCGCACATCTTCTGTAGCGAGGAGCAGGTGCAGGAGGAGGTGGCGGGTTGCCTGGAGTTCGCGTTCACCACGTACAGGTTGTTCGATCTCGACGTGCGCCTGGAGCTATCGACGCGCCCCGAGCAGCGAGTCGGAGACGACGAGCTGTGGGATCGCGCCGAGCAGGCGTTGACCAGCGCGCTCGATTCGCAGGGCTTGGAGTACGAGCTGAACCCCGGCGACGGCGCCTTCTACGGCCCGAAGATCGACATGCACATGACCGACTCGATCGGTCGCTCCTGGCAGCTTGGGACGGTGCAGCTGGACTACAACATGCCCGAGCGCTTCGGCCTGACCTACACCGGCGCCGACAACGCCGAGCATCGCCCCGTGATGATCCACCGCGCCCTGTTCGGCTCCTACGAGCGCTTCATCGGGATCATGCTCGAGCACTACGCGGGCGAGCTGCCGGTGTGGCTTGCGCCCGTGCAGGCGATCGTCCTGCCGATCTCCGACTCCTTCAACGAGTACGCGCAGGATGTGAGCGAGCTCCTGAGCGCCGCCGGCGTGCGCGCGGAGTGCGACGAGCGCAGCGAGTCGATCGGCCGCAAGATCCGCGACGCCGAGCTGCGCAAGGTCCCGCGCATGCTGATCGTCGGCGAGCGCGAGCGGGCGCAGCGAACGGTCTCTGTGCGCGAGCACGGCGCAGGCGATAAGGGCGCGATTTCGCTGGATGACATCGTGCAGCTATACTCGGCCGAATTGAAGCCTCGTATCCACTCACCGCGCAGCGCGTAAGCCACTCTTGACGCGCACCCCCAATCGATAGTGGCGGTCCCGAGAAGGTTCGATCGCCGCCCGCCAGAGCGCGATCTGACGAGGATCAACGAGCGTATCCGCGTACCCGAGGTGCGCGTGATCGACGACGAGGGCAACCAGGCCGGCGTCATGAAGACCCCTGACGCGGTCAAGTTCGCTCAAGAACGCGATCTCGACCTGGTCGAGGTGGCCCCCGACGCCAAGCCGCCGGTCTGCCGCGTCCTCGACTACTCCAAGTACAAGTACGAGCAGGCCCAGAAGGTCAAGCAGGCGCGCAAGCACCAGCAGCAGATAACGGTGCGCGAGATCAAGTTCCGCCCGAAGATCGCCCAGCACGACTACGACACCAAGAAGCACCACGTCGAACGCTTCCTGCGCCACAAGGACAAGGTCAAGGTCACGATCATGTTCCGCGGCCGTGAGGTCACCCACCCCGAGCGGGGCGTGATGATCCTCGACCGCCTGGCCGAGGAGCTAGGTGAGCTGGGCGTGGTCGAGCAGCGCCCGACCCAGGACGGTCGCAACATGACGATGATGCTCGGCCCGTCGAAGGCCGTGTTGGCCGGCAAAGCGGACGGGTCCGAGGGCGCCGTCGAGGTCGCCGAGGATGGCGCGGTCGAGTCCCAGAACGGCGCCGGCGACGGCGCCGTGTCATAATCTTTCGCTGCTCATGCCCAAGATGAAGACGCACTCCGGCGCGAAGAAGCGCTTCAAGCTCACCGGCACCGGCAAGGTGCGGGCCCGGCACTCGTTCTCCAGCCACATTCTCGAGAAGAAGTCGCCCAAGCGCAAGCGCACGCTTGCCAAACCCGTGATCCTCTCCAATCACGACACGCCGCGTGTCAAGAAGCTGCTGGGGCCAAGCAAATGACCCGCGTCAAGCGCTCGGTACACGCGCGCAAGAAGCGCCGCTCGACGCTCGAGCTGACCAAGGGCTTCCGCGGCGAAGCGAACTCTAATTACAAGCGTGCGAAGGAGGCCTTGATGAAGGCCGACGCGTACGCCTACCGCGACCGCCGCAACCGCAAGCGCGACTTCCGCCGCCTGTGGATCACGCGCATCAACGCGGCCGCCCGCCAGAACGGCATGAGCTACTCGCAGTTGATGCACGGCCTCTCGCAGGCCGGCGTGGAGCTCGACCGCAAGGTGCTCGCGGACATCGCCGTGCGCGACGCCGAGACTTTCCGACGTTTTGTAGAGACCGCCCGCGAGGCGTCGGCTGCCTGACCCGGCAATCGACAGACCTTGACCTCACGGGCGCTGCTTCCTTCGGGACGGCGCCCTTTTTATTGCAATGACACCGATCACATCACCCCAGAACCCGAGACTGAAGCAACTGCGCAAGCTGGCGCGTTCGCGCGAGCGTGAGCGCACGGGCCTGTTCGTCGCCGAGGGCGAGGACCTGGTCATCGCCGCGCAGGCGGCCGGTCGCTCGCCGGTGTTCGGCTTCTACGCGCCAGGCGCCGAGCCGGCGACGGCAGGTCTCGGCGCGGTCGCCGGTATTCCAGGCTTTGAGGAGATCGCGCCTGAGCTGCTGGCCGAAGTCTCGACGCTCGGATCGGGGACGCGGGCGATTGGTGTCTATGAGCGGGAGATGGGTGTGTTCAAGGCCCCCCTTTGCGTGTATTTGTACGCAATCAAAGACCCGGGCAACGTCGGAACGGTCCTGCGTAGCGCGCTGGCGTTCGGCGCCGGGGTCGCACTCGGACCTGGTTGTGCCGACCCGCACTCGCCCAAGGCGGTGCGCGCAAGCATGGGGGCGATCTTCTCCGTGCCGATCGGCCGGGTGGCGTCCATCGACGAGTTGCCCGGTGAGCGCGTTGCGCTGGTAGCACACGTGGGCGAGCCGCTTGCATCGCTGAAGACGAACGGCCCCGTCACGCTGCTCGTCGGCGCCGAGCGCGAGGGGTTGCCACAGGATGTCATCGACGCCTGCGAGCACGTCGCGCACATCCCGATCGTAAGCGAGTCCTTGAACGCGGCGATGGCCGCCACCGTGGCTCTCTACGAGATGACGACGCAGACAGCTAGGGTCCCGAGCTCATGAGCGAGCGGATCGAGCAGATTGAGCGGATCGACGAGCTGCGCGCCGCCGCCCACGCGGAAATCGAGAGCGCTGCCGGCAGCGAGCAGGTGCAGGAGCTGCGCGTGCGCTACCTCGGGCGCAAGGCCGAGCTGCCGCAGATGCTGCGTGGCGTCGCCACGCTCGAGCCCGAGCAGCGTGGACTGGTCGGCAAGGCCGCCAACGAGGCGCGGCGCGAGCTCGAGCGGCTGATCGACGCCAGGGCGGCGCAGCTGGACGCCGGCGAGCTGCAGACGCGGCTGAGCGAGGACGCGGTCGACGTGACGCTGCCGGGGACTCCGCCGCAGCCGGTCGGTCGGCTGCATGTGCTTACGGCGACGATGCGCGAACTGGAGGACATCTTCCTCGGGCTCGGCTTCACCGTTCTGGAAGGGCGCGAGGTGGAGACAGTCCACTACAACTTCGACGCGCTCAACCATGCGCCCACACACCCGGCGCGGGCAAAGACAGACACGTTCTATCTGCGACAGCCCGGCGCGGCCGGCGCGGCCGGCGCGGCGAGCGTCGAGGGCAACGGCGACCGCGATGGCGGCACTCGCATCGGCGCGCCCGAGGACCTCGTTCTGCGCACGCACACTTCACCGATGCAGATCCGCGCGATGGAGGCGCACCCGCCGCCGCTGTACGTCGTGATCCCGGGTCGTGTGTACCGGCCCGACAGCGACGCTACGCACACACCACAGTTCCATCAGATCGAGGGACTGGCCGTGGATGAGGACATCACGCTCGCCGACCTGAAGGGGACATTGCTTGCGTTTGCCAAGAGCGTGTTCGGAGATGAGCGCGACGTCCGGCTGCGGCCGCACTTCTTCCCATTCACCGAGCCGAGCGTCGAGGTCGACGTCTCCTGCTTTCACTGCTCGGGCAAGGGCTTCATGGGTGACGGTTCGCGCTGCTACCTGTGCAAGGGCGAGGGTTGGCTCGAGGTGCTCGGCGCCGGCGAGGTCGATCCGAACGTCTACTCCTACGTGCCGACCAACGAGCACAACGCGCCGGGTTATGACCCCGAGAAGGTGCAGGGGTTTGCCTGGGGTATGGGCGTCGAGCGGATCGCCATGCTCAAGCACGGCATTCCCGATCTGCGCCTGTACTACGAAAATGATCTGCGGTTCCTGGAGCAGTTCGGATGAGGATCGCCGCACACCTGGATCCCCTGCTCCGACCTTCATCCGGTCCCTCTCTTAGAGAGAGGACCGGATGAAGGTTCCAATGACATGGCTGCGCGAGTACTGCTCACCCGACCTCGACACCGCTCAGATCGAGGAGCGGTTGACGATGACCGGCACGAAGGTGGAGACGATCCTCCGCCACGGCGTGCCCTCGGTCGAGAACTTCGTCGTCGCCAAGGTGCTGAGCGTCGAGGCGCATCCGAACGCCGACCGGCTGCGCGTCTGCAGCGTCGACACAGGCGCGGGCGAGCCGGTCACGATCGTCTGCGGAGCGCCCAACGTCGCCGCCGCTCAGACCGTCGCCGTGGCACTCCCGGGAGCGGTGATGCCGGGGGGGATGATGATCAAGGACGCCAAGCTGCGCGGTGTGGCCTCGAGCGGCATGATCCTCGCCGCCGACGAGCTTCAGATAGACACCGATCACAGCGGCATCATGGTGCTGGACGAGTTGATCCTTGACGCCGAGCTCGCGCCCGGCACCGCGCTCGCCGACGTGCTGAGCGTCGGGACCGACGTGCTCGAGCTTGAGATCACGCCCAACCGGCCGGATTGCCTCGGCGTCTACGGCGTCGCGCGCGAGCTGCATGCAGCCACCGGCGCGCCGCTGGCAGACGCCC
>JBOGXY010000122.1:0-5495 GCA_050696495.1 Solirubrobacteraceae bacterium | reverse complement strand
TCTCCAACCTCATCGGGTATATCCCGCTGCCGACGAACACAGAGCACGAGCTGACCGTGTTCGGGGTGACGATCCCCTCGTTCTCGCTGTACGCCGCCACCGCCAACCTGTCGGTGCCGCTCGTGCTGGCGTTCGTCGTGTTCGTCTCCTACACCTTTGAAGGCGTGCGGGTAAAGGGTCCGATCGGCTACCTCAAGAGCCTGATCCCCGCCGGGGTGCACGGTCCGATGGCGGGGGGGATCTTCGTGCTGGAGATCATCTCCAACATCATGCGCTTGATGTCGCTCTCGATTCGTCTTTTCGCGAACATCCTTGCCGGCCACCTGATCATTCTGTTCATGGCGGGCGCGCTCGCCGTCCTGCTGGGCGTCGCCTGGCTGGGCTGGATCACGCTCCCGTTCGGTATCGCCCTGTTCGCCTTCGAGGTCGGCCTTGTGGCTGCCCTGCAGGCGTTCATATTCGCCACTCTTACCGCTATCTATCTCGGCGGCGCGGTCGCCGAGCACCACTAAAAGGAGTCAACCGACGTGCTCACAGCTCTCATCACGGTCTTCGCGGCAACCGAAGAAGTCGCCAAGGCTGGGAAGTCGATCGGCCTCGGAGTAGGCGGCGGTCTCGGCGCCGTGGGCGCCGGTGTCGGCATCGGCATCATCTTCGGCAAGGTGATCGAGGCGATTACGCGCCAGCCGGAGATGCGCGACGAGATCGCTTCGATCCAGTGGCTCGGCTTCGCTCTTACCGAGGCGTGCTTCTTCTACGGGCTGGTCGCGGGCCTGCTGGCCGCGTTCATCGTCTAGGAGGCAGGGATGGCCGAGGTGCTCCCCACAACGCTCGCTTCGAGCGGCAACTTCCTGGTCAAGCCCGGCATCGGGCTGATGATCTGGACGTTGATCGTCTTCGGGGTGACGATGGTGCTGCTCTGGCGACTGGCTTTCCCGCGCATCACCGAGGCGCTTGATCGTCGCCAGAAAGACATCGAAGACTCGATCGACTCGGCGCAGCGCACGCGCGAGGACGCCGAGAAGCTGCTGGCCGAATACCGCCAGCGGCTTAGCGACGCTCGATCGCAATCGGACGAGATCGTCCAGCGTGCGCGCCAGACCGCGGAGGCGCACGAGCGCGAGTCAAAGGAGCACGCGCGCGAGATCGCCACCGAAGCCTCGGCGCGGGCCGCGCGCGACATCGAGGCGGCCACGCGGCGAGCGATGCAGGAACTGCGCCAAGAGGTGGCCGACCTGACGGTGCTGGCCACCGAGAAGGTCACCCGTAAGGTGCTAGACGACGCCGACCAGCGCCGGTTGGTGGACGAGGCGCTCGGTGAGCTTGACTTCTCGGGCATCTCCTCGGGCGGTGGCCAGGGCTGATGGAGGAGCTCGCCCAGGTATATGGCCGCTCGCTCTTCGAGGTGGCCGGCGAGCAGGGAAAGCTCGATCTGCTGCGCGAGCAGCTCGGGCTCCTCGCCGATGCGCTGGCCGAGAACCACGACCTGGAGCTGTTCTTCTTCTCGCCCTACTTCTCCACGGCCGAGAAGCAGGGCGCGCTCAAAAACCTGCTCGACGGCGCCGACGAGCGGCTGCTCAGCTTTCTGGAGCTGTTGATCGAGAACCACCGCATGCCCGTCATCTTCCGCATCCGGCGCGAGTACGAGCGCTTGTGGGAGAACGAGAAACGGCTGCTGCCGGTCGTGCTCACCAGCGCGGTCGAGCTCGACGAGCAGACGGTGGCGGGGCTGCGCGCCCGGATCGGCGAGCGCACCGGCCGCACGGTAGAGCTGACCACCGAGGTCGAACCCGACATTCTTGGCGGGATCGTCGTGCGCGTGGGCAATTCGATTCTCGACGCATCGATACGAAACCGGCTAGAGCAGCTGCGCACGCACGTGGCAAGCGGCGTCGCTTAGGCGCCACCAAGTTCGAGTACCGCACTCAAGCACTCCCCAACCCCTTAGGAAAGAAATGCAGATCAACCCAGACGAGATCACAAGCATCCTCAAGAGTCGCATCGAGGGCCTCGGCGGTGGACACGCCGAGCTGACCGAGGTCGGCTCCGTCCTGTCGGTGGCGGACGGCATCGCCCGCCTGCACGGCCTTGAGAACTGCATGTCCTTTGAGATGCTCGAGCTGCCCCACGGCGTCACAGGCCTGGCGCTCAACCTCGAGGCCGACAACGTCGGCGCCGTCCTGTTCGGCGACTGGCAGAAGATCTCCGAGGGCGACACGGTCAAGCGCACCGGCCGCCTGCTGGAGATCCCCGTCGGCGATGCGCTGCTCGGCCGGATCGTCGATCCGCTCGGACGCCCGCTGGACGGCAGGGGCGATGTCAACACGAGCGAGATGCGCCCGGCCGAGTTCAAGGCGCCGGGTGTCGTGCAGCGCCAGCCGGTCACCGAACCGATGCAGACCGGCCTGAAGGCGATCGACGCGATGATCCCGATCGGCCGCGGCCAGCGAGAGCTGATCATCGGCGATCGGCAGACCGGCAAGACCGCCATCGCGATCGACACGATCATCAACAACAAGGACACCGGCGTGATCTCCGTATACGTGGCGATCGGCCAGCGCATGTCCACGGTCGTCGCGCTGGCAAAGACGCTTGATGAAGCGGGAGCGCTGGATAACACGATCATCGTCGCCGCCTCGGCCGATGAGGCCGCGCCGATCAAGTTCATGGCGCCCTACGCCGGCTGCGCGATGGGGGAGTACTTCCTCTACAACGGCAAGCACGCGCTGTGTGTCTATGACGACCTGACCAAGCACGCCTACGCCTATCGGCAGATGAGCCTGCTGCTGCGCCGTCCGCCCGGCCGTGAGGCATATCCGGGCGACGTCTTCTACCTGCACTCGCGGTTGCTCGAGCGCGCGGTCAAGCTCTCCGATGATCTCGGTGGCGGTTCGCTGACCGCGCTGCCGGTGATCGAGACGCAGGCCGGCGACGTCTCGGCCTACATCCCCACCAACGTGATCTCGATCACCGACGGGCAGATCTTCCTGGAGCCCAAGCTGTTCAACTCGGGAGTGCGACCCGCCATCAACGTCGGCATCTCCGTCTCGCGGGTGGGCGGCAACGCTCAGATCTCGCCGATGAAGAAGGTCGCCGGACGAATCAAGCTCGAGCTCTCCCAGTACCGCGACCTGGAGGCTTTCGCCCAGTTCGGTTCAGACCTCGATGCCGACACCCAGCGCACGCTCGCGCGTGGCGAGCGGATCGTAAAGGCGCTCAACCAGGGAGAGCGTGCGCCGCTGCCGGTGCAGGATCAGGTGATCCAGATCTTCGCGGCCACCAGTGGTTTTCTTGACCGGATCGACGCCGATCGGGTTCCCGAGTTCCTGACCGAGCTGGTCGAACGCGCTCACGCCGAACATGGCGGGCTGCGCGAGAAGATCGCCGGCGGCGACTGGTCGGATGAGACCCAGAGCGCGCTCAAGCAGGCCGTTGAATCGTTCGCCGCCGACTTCGGTTATGACCTCGACGAGGAGGGCCAGCCGCTGCAGGAGACCGTAGCGGCGTAGCCATGGCCTCTCAGCGCGACGTCAAGAACCGAATCGCTTCGGTCAAGAACATCCAGAAGATCACCCGCGCGATGGAGATGGTCGCCGCGGCGCGCCTGCGCCGCGCCGAGCAGCGCATCGCAAAGCTTCGCCCCTACGCGGAGGCGATCCGGCGGATGACCTATCAGGCCGCCAACGCCGCCGGTGCGGAGGCGAGCTCCTTCCCGCTGCTCTCAGAGCACGAGCGCGTGCAAAACGTCGGCCTGCTCTTGGTGACCGGCGACCGCGGCCTGGCCGGCGCGTTCAACTCCCAGATCATCAGGGCCGGTGTGCGAGCCGGCGCCGAGCTTGCCGATGAGGGGCTGCAGAGCGCCTGGTATGCGACCGGGCGCCGCGGCGTCTCCTCGCTGACCTTCCGAGGCCGAGAGCTCTCCGGCAGCTACACGGGCTTTACCGACAAGCCGGCCTATGCGGACGCGCGCAACATCGCCGATGACCTGATGAGCGCCTACATCGACGGCAAGCTAGACCGCGTGGAGATCCTCTACAACGCCTACGTCTCGCCGCTGACCCAGCACGTCACCCGCGAGACGTTGCTGCCGCTCGCAGGCTCGGTGCTGCAGGGCGGCGAGGATGAGGAGCAGCCGGCAAGAGGACCGCAGCCGCTGGTCGAGTACGAGCCCGGCGCGGCTGAGATCCTTGAGCGCCTGGTGCCCGACTATGTCGAGATCTCGATCTATCGAGCGTTGATCGAGTCAACGGCGGGCTTCTTCGGGGCGCAGATGACGGCCATGCGCAACGCCTCTGAGAACGCCGGCACCTTGATCGAGGACTACACCTTGCAGATGAACCGAGCCCGCCAAGCCGAGATCACCCAAGAGATAATGGAGGTAGTCGCCGGCGCCGAGGGTCTGGCGTGATCGCTGAGCGGCGCCATACGGCGTCCTCGGCCGCTCGTGTGCGAAGCACACCACGCGGCCTGCGTCCTTGTCTGGCTTGCTCATCGACACGCCAGACCGGCTTTGACTACTAACGAACTTAGATAGAAACTAGGAGAAACGACAAAGAAATGGACGCCAGCATCGCCACCAAGCCGACAACCGAAGTGAGCACCGCCTCAGAGGGCGGCGCGCTCAACATCGGGCGCATCGAGGAGATCCAGGGCGTCGTGCTTGACGTCGTCTTCCCCGACAAGCTCCCGGAGATCAACCACGCGATCACGATCGCCCGCCCGAAGGCCGCCGAGGCCGAGGAGGCCGAGGGCATCTCGCCCGAGTCCGGCGGGGACGTGCTCGTCTGCGAGGTGCAGCAGCACCTTGGCGATGACCGTGTGCGCGCCGTCGCGATGGACACGACCGATGGCCTGGCGCGTGGCGCCGAGGTGATCGACACCGGCGGTCCGATCACGGTGCCTGTCGGCGAGGCGACGCTCGGGCGCATCTTCAATCTGCTCGGCGAACCGATCGACCTTGGCGAGGAGCTGCCGAAGGAGACCCCTCGCCGTCAGATCCACCAGGTCGCACCGAAGGTCGAGGACCTCACCCCGACCACCGAGATGTTCGAGACCGGCATCAAGGTGATCGACCTGCTCGCGCCGTATGCCAAGGGTGGCAAGGTCGGGCTGTTCGGCGGCGCCGGCGTGGGCAAGACCGTGCTGATCCAGGAGCTCATCCACAACCTCGCCAAGGAGCACGGCGGGCTGTCGGCGTTCTGCGGCGTGGGCGAGCGCTCGCGCGAGGGCAACGACCTGTGGCTTGAGATGAAGGAGTCGGGCGTCATCGACAAGACGATGCTCGTCTTCGGCCAGATGAACGAGCCGCCGGGCGCCCGTATGCGCGTCGCGCTCTCAGGGCTCACGATGGCCGAGTACTTCCGCGATCAGGGACAGGACGTGCTGCTGTTCGTGGATAACATCTTCCGCTTCGTGCAGGCTGGCTCCGAGGTCTCGGCGCTGCTTGGCCGTATGCCCTCGCAGGTGGGCTACCAGCCGACGCTTGAGACCGAGAT
>JBOGXY010000121.1:0-32106 GCA_050696495.1 Solirubrobacteraceae bacterium | reverse complement strand
GCTCCCAGTAGCTGCAGGGTCTGCGTCGAGGACGGCGCCGGCGGGTGGATCCCGGAGGCGATCGCGTCGTCGAGCGTGCGGCTGGGGGAGCGGGTGGCGATGCCGTAGACGAGCAGCCCGATCAGCGCGGCGCCCGCGAGCCCGACGGCGATCGGGACGACTGGGTTGCGCTTGCGGGTCATTTGGGTTGCAAGCGTATTGCGCGGGACGTGGGCGATGCGACGGCGGGAGGGCCGGCGAGGCGTAATATCTGGCGTCGGCGCGGTGGTAGCTCAGTTGGTAGAGCGCAAGCTTCCCAAGCTTGAGGTCGCGGGTTCGAGGCCCGTCCGCCGCTTGAGGGTCCAGGTTCGACCTGTGGACGGCGTTCCCTATTGGCTGCCGTCAGGCAGCGTCCGACGGAGGAACTCGTCAAACAGTGGAACCGTGAACGCTGTGTCGCCGTGTGCCGGGCTGTAGACCATGCCCTTTTGGATGAGGACGGAGCGTCTCGGGGCGACGCTCTCGACCTTGACCCCCAGCTTCGTGGCGATGTCTCCGGAACGGTGTGGTCCAGGTCCGAGCTCTGCCATGGCATATAGATATTGCTTCTCCGCCGGCGTGAGTCGGTCCATGCGAACCAGAAAGAAGTTGTTGTCTAGTTGGTGTTGTACGTCGGGTCCGGCTAGGCGGACATCTTCGAGCGTGATCGGAGATCGAGGGGAGGCATTCCAGACGTGGTAGCCCCACTCCTGTAGAAAGTAGGGATAGCCGTGGGTGATTCTCACGAGCTCGTCGAGCGCATCCTCGGCGAAGGTGACATTTTGCTCAGCCGCGGGCTGCGAGAGCGCAGTGCGGGCGTCCTCTGCCTCCAGAGAGCCGATGCGGGGGAAATCAAACAGTCGCTCCGCGTATGACTTAGCCGTCCCCGCGAGACCTGGTAGCTGCGGCAGTCCCGCCCCTACCAGGACAATGGGCAAGCTGAGCTGCACGGTGCGGTGGATCGCGCTGATGGTTGCCGCCAACTCGGGCGCGTCGAGATATTGCACCTCGTCGATCGCGATAAGGACGCCACTGTCGCGATCTCGCGCAGCCTCTCCGACGGCCGTCAGAAGGTCGGACATGTCCTCCGCGAGTACGCCAGAGTCGGCGCTGCCGATGACGGCATCGACATCCAGCGAGATAGACGTCCCATCGTGCAACGTATAGGTAAAGGACTTCAAGATCCCGAGGGCGCGCTTTACGGCGCGGGAGACGGGGCCTTGGTCGAGTTCGAGCAGGACAGACCGCAGGCGAGTGACCAGCAGACGCTTGAAGTCACCGGACTCCGATGCCTCGATGAACGCGATGCGCAAGCCTTGATCGCGCGCAATCTCCTGGAAACGGTTGAGCAGAACGGTCTTCCCGACCCCTCGCAGACCGATCGGCATGAGACTCTTTCCGGGGCGCCCCGTCAGCGCCCGGCGCAGTGCTACGTCGTATTTCTCAATCAGTTCGTCGCGGCCTATCAATGCTGGGGGAGGAGTGCCAGCGCCAGGGCGAAAGGGATTTTCGAAAGCGTCCATCTAGATAGACCTTACTAAGCTTTATCGATCTTACCGTAGAAATCGAAAGGAGCGTTCAGGCGTTCATGTCCTCGGTCTCGCGACCGCTCAGGCGCTTGCTACCCTATATAGGGCATGTTGAAGACATCCGTGTATCTGAGCCCAGAGGAGGCGGAGTCGCTGCGCAGCACGGCTGCGCGCACCGGGCGCTCGCGCGCGGAGTTGATCCGCGAGGGCGTGCGATTGGTCACGGGGGGCGCCGAGGCCACGGCTCGCACGTTCCACAGCCTTGGTCAGGGACATGGTGGGGGAGCGCCCTACCGACGCTGGGACGCTGAAGATCTGTATCGCCGCAAGGTCACTCCAGGTCGATGACCGCAGTGATCGTGGACGCCGGCGCGTTGTATGCGCAGGCGGACGCGGATGAGCCTCAGCACGCCGCGGTGGCCGCCGTCCTTCGTGAAGAGCATGGTGCGCTGGTCACCTCGCAGGTCCTCGTCGCGGAGGCCGACTGTCTGATCTTGCGTCGCCTCGGCGTGGACGTCGAGATGCGGTTCCTGGAGGACCTCGCCGACGGCACGTACGTGGTGGATGCGCTGACGCCGCCGGAGTTGACGGTCGCCCGGGACATCGTTGCCCGCTACCGCGACCTTGAGCTCGGCTTGGCCGACGCTTCGCTCGTGGTCCTCGCGAGCCGCTGGAGGACACGCCGGATCCTCACGCTCGATGAGCGTGCGTTCAGAGCCGTCACACCGCTGCAGGGAGGGGCATTCGAGGTCCTGCCGGCGGATGCCCCGCGCTAGCGGGATCCGTCTCGACGCCGCGGGCAGGGCGGCGCGTGGTGGCTAAGTGGCGGGCTCTGCTGCGGCCGCTTGAGGGTGTATCGGCCGAAGCGGCGCTGCGTCTGGGCTTATCCTTGTCGCATGCAGACCCGGCCAATCACCCGAGCTAGCCTGAATGATGAGGAGCGAAGCGTCTTGGAGCGCTGGCTGGAGTTGCTGCGCGGCGAGCTTGATCTGGAGTCGGTGTGGCTGTACGGCTCCCGCGCGCGCGGTGAGGGCCGAGCGCCCGATTCGGATATCGACTTGCTCGTCATAACGCGTGGTGATCGGACCAGGGACCGCGAGCGGGCGTGGCGATTGATCGATAGGGCGGCGGATGATCTTCACGCCAACCCAGCTCCGTTCGTGCCTCATACCCGGGATCGTGAGTGGCTCGATCGGCGCCGGGCGGTCCGATCGTTCTTTATCGAGGAGGTCGATCGCGACAAGGTCGTGCTGTTGGGGGAGGCGTGACCCCGCGCTCAGAAGAGCTGATCAGGAGTGCACAGTACGCCCTCGTGGACGCCGCTCGATTGCGAGGGCTGCCACCACGGGTTGCCTGGTTTCTTTGGCGGGCGCGGCTGCTCGCTCGGCGAAGTGGGGATCCGTTCAGTCTCCCGTCGGCGACTCGGCCCGCCGACCTGGAGGTGCTTCTGAAGCTCGCGCGGGGGCGCCGGCGCGTGGTCGAGCTTGGGACCGGGACGGCCTGGACGACACTGGCCCTCGCTCTGGCCGACTCTCGACGCGAGGTGATCTCCTATGACCCGATCGTGCGGCCGGAGCGCGACCGCTACCTGGAGCTGGTCTGCGCAGACGTCCAGACCAGGGTCCGGTTGATCGCCGATCCCGGAGCGGTGGGGCCGGCGAGCGGGGAGCCGATCGATCTGCTCTACGTCGACAGCTCTCATTCGCGTCTTGGCACGATCGAAGAGATCCAGGCGTGGCGAGCGGTGCTGCGTCCGGGCGCAATTGTCGTGTTCGATGACTACACACACGACGATTATCCGGGAGTGCGCGAGGCCGTGCAGGAGCTCGGGCTCTCGGGCGAGCAGCGAGGAACGCTGTTCGTGCACAGGGTGCCGGCGAACCGCGTCCGTCTCGGTTACGGCTAGCTCTGAGCTAGGGCCAAGTACGTTTGTCTATCAGTGTTATCTACGGTAGGCCGGCTCGACGGACGATGGGACGATGGGTGTCGTATTTGAGGAGTTCTGTCTCCTCGGGGCATCGGGCTAGCGCAGTCAGAGGCCCACACGAAGTTCCATCACAAGTGAAGAGGAGCAGTTGATGAGCACTCCAGAAAGCGGTTCGATGAGAGGCGTCGGCAGCGCCCTGTTCGTGGGAACGATGCTGCTGATAATCGGAGTCCTGAATGTCATCTACGGCATCGCCGCCGTCGGGGACTCGAAGTTCTATGTCAACGACACGCAGTTCGTGTTCGGAAGTCTGCACACATGGGGATGGATCACGATCATCGTCGGCATCATCCAGTTCACCGCGGCATTTTCGCTTTTCGCGGGCAACGCCTACGGGCGGGTGGTCGGGATCCTCGCCGCATCGATCGGCGCGATCGCCGCGCTGCTGGACGTCGGCGGCGCGCATCCCTGGTGGTCACTTGGAGTCTTTGCGATCTGCATAGTCGTGATCCACGGCATCTGGGTTCTGGGCGAGCCCGAGACGTACTAGGACAGCCGGCCAAGGGATTGCCCATCGCGTGTGTGGCGGCGGCGCTCTGTCGCCGCCACAGAGCGCCGCCGACCGGCGTGGCCGCCGACTGGGTCGAACCTCGGACGGCGTAGCCTCTGAGTATGAGCGCGACCGCGCGTCACCATCACGCCGGGCACTCACATGTAGGACATTCCCACGCCGGGCATTCGCATGCCATCTCAAGCGACGCCGATCTGCGCCGGCTGACGCTGGCGCTGCTCGTCAACGTCGCCTTCATGGCGGTCGAGCTTACGGCCGGCATCCTCGCCTCCTCGCTGGCGCTGCTCTCAGACGCGGCGCACATGCTCACCGACGCCGGCGCGATCGGCCTTGCTCTGTTCGTGGCGCGCTTGGCTCGTCGCCGCCCGGAGGGGGCGATGACCTACGGCTTTGGGCGGGCCGAGATCCTCTCCGCACAGGTCAACGGGCTAACACTCGTGATCCTCTCGGCGTTCATCGTCTACGAGGCGATTCGACGGCTCGTGGCGCCACCTCACGTGCAAGCGTCGTTGGTGCTCGTGGTCGCTCTTGCCGGTATCGCCGTAAACGCGGCCGCCGCGCTGGCGCTGATGCGAGCGCAGCGGCAAAGCCTCAATGTCGAAGGCGCGCTCAGGCACAACCTGATCGATGCCTACGCGGCCGCCGCGACCGCGCTTGCCGCCGGTGTGATCCTGCTGTGGGGCTTTGAGCGCGCCGATCCGGTCGCCTCGCTGCTGATCGCCGTGCCGATGATCGTGGGTGGGGTTGGGCTTGTGAAGGCCTCCGGGCGGGTGTTCCTGGAGGCGGCGCCGAAGGGTCTGGATCCCCAGCAAATCGGCTTTGCGATGGCTGAGCAGCAGGGGGTGATCGAGGTGCACGATCTGCATGTCTGGGAAGTCACGAGCGGCTTTCCGGCGCTCTCTGCGCACCTGTTGGTGGTCGCAGACCGCGACTGTCACGAGCTGCGGCGCGAGGTGGAGAGGATGTTGGGCGAGCGCTACGGGATCGAGCACACGACCCTGCAGGTAGAGCCGCAGGCCGGCGAGCTGCTTGAGATCCAGTCGCTGCAAGGCGCGCATGAGCCCGGCAGGGGTGGAGGGATCGGCGCTTAGCCGAGCGGTGCGCCAGGCGTATGTGGCGCCTGAGCTCAGTCGAGGCGTCGGTGGCCTGTGTGCACGATGACCTCGGCGATATTCGCAAGCTTGCGGCGCAGCTCCTCCTCGAGCGCGCCGGCGAGCTCGTGTGCGGCTACCAACGAGATTCCCTGCTCGACATCGAGCGTGACGAACAGAACGAGACCGTCCTCGGTGGACAGGAGCCTCGTGCGCGTCGGTGCGCGGCCGGTTTGCTCGCGGACGAGACGCTCGATCTCCAGCCGCTCGCTCGCGTCGCGCTGATAGTCGATCGCCTGCGCGAGCAGCGGCTGCTCCAACGGCTCCAGATGGGTCTGCACGTCGATGACCCGTGGCCTTGAGCAGATGCTGCGCTGCACCCGCTCGGATACCGCCAGCGCCGCGTCCAGGTCTAGCTCGGCCGGGAACTTCAGATGCAGAGAGACGCTGGCGCTGCCCTGCTCCTCATAGACGGTGACGTCGTGGACTTCCTTGACCAGTGGCTCTTCCAAGGCGATTTGGAGCACTCGCTCGCGCAGGTCCAGACCGTCGCGGCGCGGCTCGACGTGAACGACGACGTCGCTGTCCGGCAGGACGGCCTGGATCGTCTGCTCGACCGCGTCGGCGGCCTGGTGGCCCTCCACGACGGCCCGCCCCGGGGGAACCGCCACAACGGCGTCGGCGAAATAGCGTCCACCGGACTCGCGCAGGCGCAGCCGCACAGTCTCGATCTCCGGCTCCAACTGAGTGAGTGCCCCCAGAGCGAGTTCTCTGGCCTGCAGCGGCGTGCGGTCCATCAGCACGTTCGCGTTCTCGGCGATCAGGCGCACCGCGGCGGCGATGATCAGTCCGGCGATTACCAGCGCCGCGATCGCATCGCCCTGCCCAACTCCGGCACGGACGACCAGCAGGCCGATCAGCACGACGATCGACCCCGCCATGTCGCTTGCGAAGTGAAAGGCGTTTGATCGCATCGCCGGGCTGTGCCAGCGTCTGGCGGCTCGATACGAGACAAGTGTGCGGCGGGCGTCCACACACAGCGCGACGCCGACGACCGCGAAGACGAACCAGCGCGTGTCCGGCGCGCCCTGCGGATTGACCAGCCGCACGACCGCCTCGATCGCGACGATCGTGCCGCCGGCAAGCAGAATCCCAGCCTCGGCCAGCGCGCCGAGGTTCTCGGCGCGTGCGTGCCCGTAGGGATGCTCGGGATCGGGTGGTTGGCCGCCGAGGCGAACCGCGAAGAACGTCATCGCGGCGGCCAGAACGTCACCGCTTGACTCGATGCCGGCGGAGACCAATGCCAGGCTCGCGGCGGCCAGGCCGACCCCGAGCTTCAGTGCCACCAAGGTGGCGGCCGCGAGGATCGAACCGATCGCTGTCCGCCGCTGGGCCGCCGCGCGCTCAGTGCCGACGGAGGTCATCGGGGAAGAGTATGTCCGCGATCGGTCTGTCAGATCGCCTGGCGGTTAGCTTCCAGCCGCGGCCCACCTATTGTTGGCTGGTGAGATGGCCATGAGTTCGGGCCCCGCCGGGAAGGTGCTGTTGGTCGAGGACGAGGCCTCGATCGCGCAGCCTTTTGCCCAGGCGCTTGCCCGCAACGGGTTCGAGCCGGTCATAGCGGGCACCGCCGCGCAGGCGTTGCGAATCGCCGGTGAGATGGCGCCAGATGTGGTGCTGCTGGATCTCACGCTGCCCGATGGAGACGGGCGCGACGTGTGCCGCGAGCTGCGCCGGACCTCTGAGGTGCCGATCATCATGCTCACCGCCCGCGGCACCGTGACAGACCGCATCGTAGGCCTTGAGATGGGCGCCGATGATTATGTGGTCAAGCCATTCGCGGTGGACGAGGTCATCTCCAGGATCCGCGCGGTCCTGCGCCGGGCCCGAACGGTTACCCCCGCGGTGAAAGAGTTGAGCGTGGGCGATTTGAGAGTGGACACCGCGGCGCGCCGTGCATGGCAGGGTGGCGAGGAGCTTGAGCTGACGCGCAAGGAGCTCGACCTGCTGGCCCGATTGATGCGCGAGCCCGGCCGGGTGGTCTCGCGCGAGACGCTGATGTCAGATGTCTGGGATGAGAACTGGTTTGGCTCGACCAAGACGCTGGACGTTCACATAGCCGGCTTGCGTCGCAAGCTCGGTGAGGATGCCGGCCGGCCGCGCTACATCGAGACGGTGCGGGGAGTCGGCTTTCGCTTCGTGGCCACCGAGGAGTCACGATAGTTGGCCGGGTAGTGCGGTTGAGGACCGGCCTGCTGGCTGCGCTGGCCTATGTCCTGCTGCTGGCGATTCTCGCGCTCGGCGTACCGCTTGCTCTCAGTCTCAGCACACGGGTAAACGACGAGGTGCGCTCCCAAGCGCAGGGGCAGGCCGACCTGGTCGCCGCAACGGCAGCCGATCTGCTCTCCAGCTCGCAGCGCGGCAGTCTCGGCGATCTCGTGCGCACTTCGGCCGGCGCCGTTCGCGGCCGCGTGCTCGTGGTCGACGCCTCCGGCCGGGTTGTGGCTGACAGCGCATCGCCGCCTGAGCTGGGTGCGAACTACAGCGCGCGCCCGGAGATAGTGAGTGCGCTCAGAGGAAGGACAGTTCAAGTTCAGCGCGCCAGTCGCACGCTCGGCCAGGAAATTCTCGCCACCGCTGTGCCGATCATCCGCAACGGCGCGCCGGTTGGCGCTGTCCGTGTCACGCAGAGCGTCGCGGCGGTGCACGCGGCGGTCAGGCGCGTGGAGCTCGGCCTGGCCCTGATCGGTGTCGTTGTTCTGGCACTCGGACTCGGTGTAGGGGTCTTGATCGCGGCGCAGATCGCACGACCGTTGGGACGCCTCGAGCAGGTCGCGGGCCGTGTCGCGGCGGGTGACCTCGACGCGCGCGCAAAGATCGAGGGCAGCCGCGAGCAGCGCTCGCTTGGAGCGTCCTTCAACGAGATGACCGAGCGTGTCCAGCGCCTGCTCGGCTCTCAAGCCGCGTTCGTCGCCGATGCCTCTCACCAGCTTCGTACGCCCTTGACCGGTCTGCGCTTGCGCATCGAGGAGGCGCGCGCAGCCGGCGTCAGCTCGCAGGCAGGCCTGGAACTGGACGCCGCCTCGGGTGAAGTCGACCGCCTGGCGCGGATCGTCGAGGAGCTGCTGGTTCTGAGCCGCGCCGGCGAGCGCGAAGCACCGGGCTCGCGCGTGAGCTTGGATGACGCCGTAAGTCGTGGGCTTGCACGCTGGCGGTCCGCCGCGGGCAAGCGTGCGATTGAGCTGCAAGCCGGCGCTTTGAGCGGCGGCGAGGTGTGGTGCTCGGAGGCTGACCTCGACCGCGCTGTCGACGTGCTCGTCGAGAATGCGCTCTGCTACGCACCCGCGGATTCGCGGGTGGAGATCGCCTGCGCCGCCGGACGCATCGAGGTCACAGACGAAGGCCCCGGTCTCAGCGAGCAGGACGATGAGGCGATCTTGGAGCGTTTCCACCGTGGCAGCGCCGGTCGCGCCGGGCCGGCCGGCAGCGGCCTGGGTCTGGCGATCGCGCGCGAGCTCATGCGCGAGTGGGGCGGCGAGGTGAACCTGGTGAACCGCCCGGGCGCAGGCGCGCTGGCCACGATCGTATTGCCGCTGGCCGGCGGGCCTTTGCCAACGCTTAACCGCAAGAGTCCTACGGTGAAGCTATGAGTCGCCAAACCGCGATGTGGACGCTCGCCGCGCTGCTCGGGATCGTGCTGACGGCGGGTATCACCTGGGCGACCAGCCAGCTGACCAGTCAACGGATTGGCATCTCCTCCGAACCGATCTCGGCTGCCAGCCGGCTCGCTCCCCGCGTGATCGAACGGCATACGCAGCCGGCGAAGCGCAAGGTGGTCGTCAAGAAGCCCAGCAAAGCAGCTGTGCACATAACCACCGCGCCCCCGGTGCTCGCGCCTGAATCGAGCACGTCGTCGACGTCCACCTCAACGGCTCAAGCGACGCCCGAACTCCAAGCGCAACCGACCCCCTCCATGCGTACGTCCAAAGCCTCTGGTGAGGATGGCAGCGAAACCAGGAGCGGCGGTAATTCCGGCCAGGCGCCGGGCGGTGGGATCTCAGGCAGCGAAGCCTCCTCGGCCGGCGGTGGCGGCCGTGAAGGCTCCGGGCGCGGTCGCGACGACTGATCCGCCGCGCGGTTTCTTAGCCAAAGCTTTGCCGCGGCCTTGACCGCGGCTTGCACGTCGCGGCGCACAGTGCAGGTGCACACCTTCGCCAAGGAGAATCCATGCGCCGCATTGCAAGTACACGTCTCGTAGCCCTCGCCGCGGCTCTGGCCGCCGGCGTGCTTGCCGCCTACGCATTGCGGCCAGGCTCGTCCCCCACAACCGTCACGAGCGCCAGGCAACCGGTGGCCGAGGTGCGTACACAGGTGATCAGGCGCACCGTTCACATCGTCCGCCACGAACGCCCGCCGCGCGGTCGAGGCCCAGGTGGCCGCGCCGGTAGGCCCGGCTCCGCAAATGCCGCCGGCGCGGTGACGGCTCGAGGAGCGCAGCGAACTGCCGCAAGTGGCTCACATGCCGCGGCGCCGAGCACCGTCGTGGGTTCCTCGGCCGCCCCGGTAACCCGCTCCAGCGGCTCTCACAGCAGCGTTGGTGTGCCTCCTTCGCGCGGTTCGAGCGGGTCTGGCGGCTCGGGGCCGGTGCGGACTCGAACCAGCCACACCGCCGCCGCGCACACTCCGTCGCATAGCCACTCCGAAGGCGCGGCTGGCGCGCCCGTTCGTACCCATACGAGCGGATCGAGCGGATCGAGCGGCTCAGGCCACTCCGGCGCCGGCGGCGCCGTGCGCACTCGCTCGAGCGGTGGAGGGGATGGTGGAGACGGTGGCGGACACGACAACTGACCGGCGCGCGCCGGCGCCTGTCGCCGGCAAGGAGGGTTCGTCCGCCGGGCGGGCGGCCAAGGGTCGGGTCTCGCGCGGGGGGCTCGATCGAGTCACGGTCGCGCTGTTCTCTTTCGCGGCTTTCCTCGCGATTCTGGCGCTGCTTGCCTCCCAGCTCGCCGTCGGTTCGCCTCGGCCACGCGCGGTACCGGTACTGCTGCGCAAGGTCTACCGCACGACCGTGATCGAACGTGTGCTTCCAGCCGGGAGCGGAGGGCGTGGCGGCGCCTCGGTCACCCAGTCGGAATCGGGCTCGGTCTCTGGCGGGCTGCCCAGTGCAGGGATCGCGACGCGAAGCTCATGAGCGAGTCGGCCGACATTCTCTTTCACTCGATGGGTAGCGATGTGCGAGTGCTGGTGGGTTCCGCACTGCTGGCCGGCGCGGAGGACCCACACGTTGCCGCGTGGCGTGAGCAGGCATACGTCGAAGACTTCGCGGCGCGGCTCTCGCGCTTTCGCTCAGACAGCGAGCTGACTGCGCTCAACCGCGACCCGCGCGCCGCGGTACCGGCCTCGCCGCTACTGCGCAGCGCCGTGCGCGCCGGCCTGTGGGCAGCCCAGCGTAGTGACGGCCTGGTGGACCCGACGCTCCTCAGCGCGATCGAGCGCGCGGGGTATCGAGCTTCGCTTGACGGCTGTACGCCCGCTTCGCTGCTCGAAGCGCTGGTCGCCGCGCCGGCTCGCCGGCCGGCGAGGGCGCATCCCGGCGCCGCTTGGCGTCAAGTCCAGATCGATGATAGGCACGGCCTGGTTCGCCGTCCGCCCGGGGTTCAGATCGACACCGGCGGAACCGGCAAGGGGCTCTGTGCCGACGCCGTCGCATACCGCCTGCGCCACTACGAGCGCTTCGTCGTGGACTGTGGCGGCGACCTGGCGATCGGCGGTGTCGGCGCGCAGCTTGCGCCCTACGAGGTCGAGATCGAGCATCCGCTCAGCGGCGAGGTCATCCGCCGGGTCCGCGTCGGCGCGGGCGGGATCGCGACATCCGGTCTCAACGTGCGTGTCTGGCGCGATGAGCGTGGCGACTTTGCCCATCATCTGCTCGACCCGGCCACCGGCAGGCCGGCATGGACCGGCCTGATCGGAGTCACCGCGCTTGGCCTGAGCGCGCTGGAGGCCGAGACGCTCTCCAAGATGGCGCTGCTGCGCGGCCCGCTGGGCGCTCGGCGCGTGCTTGGCGAGCACGGGGGCTTGATCGTCCACGACAGCGGAGAGGTCGAGCAGATCGGGCCGCTCGATGCGCCGCACAGCGTGTTGCGGTTCTCTGGGAGCGCCGCGTGAGCGCCGCCGCCAAGGACCCGACGCCGTACCTGTGGTGGCTGGCCGGTCGAGCGTCGGGCATCGTCGCGCTGGCCCTCGTCACGGTGGCGGTGATCGTCGGCCTGACGATGTCCAGCAAGCTGTTGCGCCGGCCCGGCATCGGTCGCACGTTGCTTGCTCTGCACGAGCATCTTGCGCTGGTCGCGCTGGGCGCGATCGCGGTGCACGGGCTGACGCTGCTCGGCGACCCCTGGCTGCGCCCGGGGTTGCGCGGACTGACAATCCCGTTCGCGATGAGCTACCGCCCGCTCTACACGGGCCTGGGGATACTCGGCGGCTATCTGGCGGCGCTGCTCGGGCTCAGCTTCTATGCACGCAAGCGGATCGGTGCGCGCCGGTGGCGAAAGCTACATCGGGCGACCGTGCTCGTGTGGGTGCTGGGCGTCGTTCACACGCTCGGCGCCGGCAGTGATGGTGCGACTCAGTGGCTGCGAGCGTTCGTGCTTCTGCCCGCCATTCCGATCGCCTACCTGACGACGGTGCGCGTGCTCTCGGCGCGCCGGCGCGGCGCGGCACGAGCGGATCGAGCCTCAGCGCAGCTTGCCGCACCGCGGGTCGATCGCGCCGCCGGTGCGCATCGGCGCGGGCAGCGAATGATTGCCAACCCACAACCGGAGTCGAGGTGATTCTGATGGCAGCAGTACCGGTGATCGACGAGTCGGCGTGCATCGCGCACGGCGAGTGCGAAGAGATGGCTCCCGAGGCATTCCGGGTGGAGGATGCCGCCGTGGCGATCGGAACCGTGTCGCTCGAGCGGCTGGTGTCGATCGGCGAAGCCTGCCCGACAACCGCGATCAGCGTGATCGACGAGGAGACCGGCGAGCGGCTGTATCCGTGAGAACTACCACACGTTAAGAACTGAAGAAAATCGATTAAGCTGACAATTGCAACCCCCCGAATCGGCTTCCGATGCGCCACCATCGTCTCGATGAGTTGCCAGGTGCGGCGGCCCGACTCCAGCTATGACCGATTCGACCATGCATACCGCGGGCCCGACGGCGACGTCCGGCGGCGAGGTTTGGAGGGCCACGGGCCTCGAGCGGCCGGTGTTCCTCGACGAGCGGGGCCGGCGCCGGCGTTGGGTGTTTGTCGGCGGAGCGCTGACGGGCGGCGCGTCGGCGCTGTGGTTGGGCGGGCTGATCGTCGGAGCGATCGGCTTCAGCAATCTTCCCTTGACACACGCGACGCTTGCCGCCAGGCCTTCCCGCGCTCCGGTGGCGGCCGATCGGATCGCCGATGCGGGTACCGCGCGCGCTCGTCTGCGTGCTCGCGCGCCCCGCGCCCCGTCTCGTTCGGGACCTCAGCCGGTGCGCGTCGCCGCGGCCACGCCAGGACGGTTTGTGCTTGACCAGCGCTCCTGACACGCGCTCGCGCCCGTGGGCGCGGCGCGTGCTGCTCGGGTTCTGCCTGACGATGCTCGTGCTGCTGCTGCTCGTTGACGGCTTCAGCACCAAGACGGTCGGCGCGGCAGGCACCGGCGATCGCGCCGCCGTGACCTCACCGCTGAGCGATTCGCGGCCGGTGCTTACGACGAACGGTCGCGGGGGGTTGGTCTCCCACCAACCATCGCCCGGACGGCACATAGCGCTCACTTTCGACGATGGCCCGAGTCCCGAATGGACGCCGAAGATCGCAGCGATCCTGCTGCGCGAACACGTACCGGCGACGTTCTTTGAGGTGGGCAGCCAGGTGGTACGCCACTCCAGCCTGACCCAGATGCTCCATCGAGACGGTTTCGAGCTCGGCAACCACACCTTCACCCACACCGGACTTGTCGGTCTGCCGGGCTGGGAGGCGCGCCTTCAGATCTCGCTGACCGAGAGCGCGATCAGCGGCGCCGCCGGAATCAGACCGCGGCTTGTGCGCCCGCCCTATTCGTCTACGACCGAAGCGGTTACGCCGGCGGAGGTGCGCGCCTGGGGAGCGCTGGCCGCCGACGGCTACACGATCGCGCTGGCCAACTTCGACAGCGAAGACTGGGCGCGGCCTGGCGTGCCGGCGATCCTCGAAAACGTCCTCTCAGACCCGCGCGTCCGTCGCGGCGAAGGGGGCATCGTGCTGATGCACGACGCCGGCGGCAACCGTGCGCAGACGGTCGCGGCGCTGCCGCGTCTGATCGCGGCTCTGCGCCGGCGTGGCTTCAGCTTCCAGACGGTCTCTCAGATGGCCGGCATTCCGCGCTCGCAAGCCGAGGTCCCGGCCACCGGCGCGCAACGATTGCGCGGGCGCGTTTTCGACACGATGCTCGCGCTGGCCGCCACGATCACAAACCTGCTCACCCGCTTGGTGATGTTGGTGACGATTCTCGTCGGTTTGCGCATGGTGGCGGGACTGGCGCTGGCGCGCGTGCAGATCTCACGCGAGCGCGCCGCTACGCGCGCTCAGGCGCTTGGACCGGTGTATGCGCCACCGGTCTCGATCCTGGTTCCCGCTCACAACGAGGCGGTCGGGATAGAGCGTGCTCTGCGCTCACTGGCAACCTCTCGCTACGGCGGCGAACTCGAGGTGATCGTCGTCGACGATGGCTCGAGCGACGCCACCGCCTCGATCGCCGAAGGACTGGACCTCTCGCGGGTACGTGTGCTTGGTCAGGCAAACGCGGGTAAGGCTGCCGCGCTGAATCGCGCGCTGGCCGCCAGTCGCCATGAGATCGTCGTCACCGTCGACGCGGACACGGTGTTCGAGCCCGACACGCTCGCGCTGCTGGTCCAGCGTTTTCGCGATCCGCGCGTGGGCGCCATATCCGGAAACACCAAGGTTGGCAATCGCCGCGGGCTGATCGGGCGCTGGCAGCACATCGAGTACGTGATGGGATTCAACCTCGATCGGCGCATGTACGAGGTGCTCGGCTCCACACCGACGGTCCCGGGCGCGATCGGCGCATTCCGCCGTCGCGCGCTCGCCGACATAGGTGGCGTCTCCGGCGCGACGCTGGCCGAGGACACCGACGTCACGCTGGACATCGGACGCGCCGGTTGGCGTGTGGTCTACGAGCACCGCGCGCGGGCCTGGACGGAGGCGCCGAGCACACTGCGCGCGCTCTACCGCCAGCGCAGCCGCTGGGCCTACGGGACGATCCAATCGATGTGGAAGCACCGGCACGCGCTGTTTGGCCGCGAGCGTGGCGAGGGCGCGCGGGCAGTGTCGGCGATCGCGGTCTTCCAGGTGCTGCTGCCGCTGGCGGCGCCGCTGATCGACCTGTTCGCGATTTACAGCATCGTCTTCCTGGACCCGATCCCGATCCTCTTCTACTGGGGCGCTTTCAATCTGTTTCAGCTCGTGCTCGCCTGGGCGGCATTTGGATTTGACGAAGAGTCGCGCCGGCCGCTGTGGGCGCTGCCGCTACAGCAGTTCGTCCACCGCCAGGTGATGTACATGGTCGTCTATGACGCGATCGTCTCCGCGCTGCTGGGCAGTCGTCTGCATTGGCAGCGCATCGAGCGCACGGGCGAGATCACCGTCGGATCGATCGCCGCCGGCGTCCCCGCGCTCGGTGACTTTGCTCTCCCCGGCGGCGCGGCCGTCCCGCCGGCGGCGGTGCAGGCACGCGAGCCCGGCTCCTCAGCGGCGATCCAACCGTGAGCAGGATGAGTGCGCCGATGCCTTTGCGCACGGTCGCTTTGGCGACCTTTGCTTTGGCGGCCTTTCACTGTGCGTCGCTCGCCGCTCCCCCGGATGCCCTCGCGAGCGGCCGAGCCGCTGCTGTGGCCTTCCGTTTCAACCAGGTTGGCTACCCCACCGCCGGCGCCAAGCAGGCGTTTGCGATGACAGGCGCGCGAGTGCGCTCGCCGGTGTTCCTCGTGCGCGACGCTTCCCAGCACGTCGTGATGCGCGCTCGAGCCGGCGGACCTGTGCGCTGGAACGCGGGTCGCATGCTCTACAAGCTGAGCCTCACCGGCCTGCATCGTCAGGGGCGCTACACGATCGTGTTTGCCGGCGCGCGCTCGCCCGCGATCACGCTCTCAACGGCCGCCGCGCTTTACGGTCGGTTGGCGGGCGGCTCGATCGCGATGCTCCAGCAGCAGCGAGACGGCCCGGAAACGATCTCCGGGCCCCTGCGCCGCCTGCCCTCGCACCTTCGCGACAGCGCGGCGCGCCTATACGGTCAGCCGCGCTATCGCGGCACGACTCTGCTCGGCGGCCTGGCCTCGACAGGTACGCAAGTCGATGCTTCCGGCGGATGGTTTGACGCCGGCGATTACCTGAAGTTCGTGGAGACGGCGTCCTTTGCCGACGCCGGTTTGCTGTTCGCGCTGCGCAGCTTTCCGGCTGGCGTTCCCGCTGCGGCGGCGCTTGGGCGTGAGGCGCGCTTTGGCACCGACTGGCTGCTGAAGATGTGGGACCAGAACAGTCGGGTGCTCTACTACCAGGTCGGAATCGGCGACGGCAATGGGGGCTCGATCCTCGGCGATCACGATCTCTGGCGTCTGCCGCAGGCAGACGACGCGCGCAACCCTCGCCCGGGCTCACCGACATATTTCGAGAGCTACCGGCCCGTGTTCGCCGCAAACGCGCCGGGCGCGCCGATCAGCCCAAACCTGGCCGGACGGATGGCGGCCGCATTCGGTCTGTGTGCGCAGGTGTACGCCGCCGAGGATCCGGCCTACGCGGCGCGTTGTCTAGTGGCGGGACAGACGATCTACGACCTGGCGGACACGACCTCGCACGCTCAGCTGCTGAGCGCCTCGCCACATGCCTATTACAACGAGACCGAATGGCGCGATGACATGGAGTTCGGCGCCGCTGAGCTGTATCTGGCCACCCAGCAGGCACTGGCCGCCGGCGCCACGGCCGGGCTGGCGCACACCGATCTCGCCTATTACCTGCAACAGGCGGGAATCTGGGCCAATGCCTACATCGAAGCGCGTGCCTCCGGTCAGGATTCGCTGAACGTGTACGACGTCTCCAGTCTCGCCGACTACGACCTGGTGCGGATCTTGCGCACTCCCACCGCCGCGCAGTTGGAAGCCAGGCCGGGGGTGGAAGTTCCCACCGACGTGGCCAGCCTGATCAAGGATCGCGGCGATCAATTGCGGCTGGCCCAGCGCCTGGCACGCCGGGAACCGTTCGGGCTTGCCAATCCCGCCACCAACCTGGACACCGTCGCTCACGCGCTCGGCTATGCCGTGCAGGCACGGATGTTTGGCGAAATGACAGGCTCACGAACGTTCGCGGCTTTTTCGCAGAGCCAGCTGAACTGGGTGCTCGGCGCCAACGCCTGGGGTTCGTCGTTCGTCGTCGGCTACGGAAATGTCTTCCCTCATTGCCTGGCCGCCCAGATCCCCAATCTCGCCGGCTCGCTTGACGGGCGCGGTCGCGTACTGGTGGGCGCCACCGTAGACGGCCCGACCGCGCCTTCGGAAGTCGCACGTCTTGAACTTCCCGAAGGAGCGAGGCGTTGCCCTCATAACGGGCGTGACCCCTTCGCCGCGCTCAACGGTCACGGTCTGGCCTATCTCGACGACGTGCGCTCCTCGGCCACATCAGAGCCCACAGACGACCTGGCGACATTGACACTGCTGGCCGGGGCACAGGCCGCCGCCGGCGGCTGAGTCGGTCTGCGGCGTATGGACTTGTCCGCGCCGAGATGTGGGAGTGGCAAGACGGTCGAGGGCGAACCGCCGATCGGTTTGTTTGAAATCATCCACAGGTCGGGAAACTCTAAGCACAGGACGTGGTGCTCAAAGTGGCGATTCTCGACACGCCTACGCCAGTCGCCGAGCGCCCTCGCGAGCGTGAGTCAAGACGACGGCCTCTGGCGAAAATCACACCCAGGCGAGCGGCGGCACTCGGACTCGCCACGTACCTGCTCGTATACCTGAGCTGGCAGATCTTTCACTGGTTGCCTGGCAAGCAGCAGCTCGGCCAGGCGTTCCTGATACCGGTCGACGTCGTCGCTTTGTGGGCATGCGTGATGGCGGCTCGCCGCTGTCCTGGCTCGCCTACATTGCGCTCGTTCTGGACGTTGATGAGCGTGGCGATGGCCTGCGAGGCGATCGCCGACAGCCTGCTGCTTGCCAACGACATCAACTATCGGCAGCCGCCGTTTCCCTCGCCGGCGGACGCCTTCTTCCTTGCCTTCTATGTCGTGCTGTTTGCCGCGCTGCTGCGCGTACCGCTGGCGCGGGTGACCCGCTCGCGGCTGACGACGATACTGCTCGACTGCGCCACGATCGTCGTCGGCGGTGGCGCGGTGATCTGGTACTACGTGCTCGGTCCCAACGTGGTCGAATCAAGCGGTGACACGCTGGCCAGAGCCGTGTCGCTTGCCTATCCGATCGCCGATCTGGTGCTGCTGGCGGGACTGGCCGCGCTGCTGTTGCGCGATAGCGCGCGAGTGTTTCGTGCGCCGTTGCTGTCGATCGCGATCGGGGTCACGGCGGCGATCCTCGCCGACTCGATCTATGGCTACGGAACCCTGCACGGGACCTATACCGGCGGCGACCCGCTCGACACCCTCTATGTGATCGAGTTCATGGCCTTCACGTTTGCCGCGATCTTTCAACGGCCTATCCCCGCAGGCGCTGCCGACCCGTCGCTCGGCGACTGGATGCAGCCCAGCCGGCTGGGCGGTTGGCTTCCATATCTCGGCCTTGGCGCAGGGTTCGGCCTGCTGTTGGGAGTTGAGCTTGGCGGCGCCTTCTTCCCAGACACGAGCGTCGTGCTGATCGTCGGTCTGCTGGTGGCGCTGATTGCGGCGCGCCAGCACCTCGCGCTGCGGGAGCTGGCCGAGGCGGAGGCTGAGCTGCGAGCCAGCGAGCGCGTCAAGGACGAGTTCGTCTCGGTGGTCGGGCACGAGCTGCGGACACCGTTGACCTCGATTCGCGGTTCGCTCGGGCTGTTGCAGGCCGGTCTGGTCGGGCAGGTCACCGGCGAGGCGAGCGAGATGCTGGACATCGCGGTGACCAACACCGACAGGCTCGTGCGCTTGATAAACAACGTGCTTGACATCGAGCGGATGGACGCTGGCGCAATGCAACTGGAGCTCGCTCCGACGAGAGTGTCTGAGCTCGTCCGCCAGGCGGCGCAGATCGTGCAGGTCGCGGCCACCCAGGCGAAGGTGAAGATCGACATCGACGTGCAGGAAGATGTGATCGTCGGAGTCGATGCCGACCGAATCATCCAGGTGCTGGTCAACCTGCTCGGCAACGCCGTCAAGTTCTCCGAGCGTTGGGGGGTGGTCTCCGTGACAGTCGCGTGCGAGGACGGGTGGGCGCTCTGCTCTGTTAGCGATAACGGCAGGGGGATACCGGAGGATCGTCTGCAGGGCATCTTCGAGCGCTTCCGTCAGGTCGACGCCTCCGACGCCCGGGAGCTTGGCGGCAGCGGCCTCGGGCTCTCGATCGCGCGTGCGATCGTCGAGCAGCACGGCGGGCGACTGTGGGTAGAGAGCAAGCTGGGGGAGGGCAGTACCTTCCGCTTCACGCTGCCGCTGTCAGAGCAGGACCCATTTGGTGCCGGCAGGCAAGGCGAGGCCGTATGACACGAAGGCTGTTGCTGGTCGAGGACGAGGATGCAATTCGCACCGTCGCTCAAATCAGCCTGGAGCGTGTAGGCGATTGGAAAGTGATCGCCGCGGCGTCTGGAACAGCGGCGGTTGAAGTGTTCGCAGACGACGGGCCGTTTGACGCCGTGCTGCTTGACGTGATGATGCCGGGCCTCGATGGTCCTGGCACACTTGCGCGGTTGCGCATGGCAAAACCGGCGGAGCACATCCCCGTGGTGTTCATGACGGCAAAGACCGGCGCCTCAGAAACCGAGCGTCTGCGTGCGCTCGGGGCTGCCGGCGTGATCGCCAAGCCGTTTGATCCGATGACCCTCCCGGCGCAGCTGGATCGGCTGCTGGGAGGCACCTAGGCGCTTACGTCTCGCATTTAGGAGAGAATGCCGCGATGCACGTCACCGCCAAGGCCGATTACGCCGTCCGTGCCGTCGTCGAGCTGGCCGGATCGAGCCAAGAGTCACCGCGCAAGGTCGACCAGGTCGCCCAGGCCCAGAGCATCCCGGTTTCGTTCCTTGAGAACATCCTCACGCAGCTGCGCTCGGCCGGGATCGTGCGCTCCCAGCGTGGCCCCGAAGGCGGGTATTGGCTGGCGGCGCCGGCAAAGGAGCTCGATCTCGCCCGCGTGATTCGCGCGGTCGAGGGACCGCTTGTGGGTGTGCGCGGTCAGCGCCCGGAGGAGGTCGAGTACAGGGGCTCGGCCGAGTCCCTGCAGCAGGTGTGGATAGCCCTGCGATCGAATCTGCGCAAGGTGCTCGAGCACGTCACCGTCGCTGACATCGCCGCCGGCAAGCTGCCGGCCGCGATCACCAAGCTGACGCGAGAAGAGGAAGCTTGGACGACGCGTTAGCGACATCGCGACGTAGATGCGAATTTGCGCGTAAGCCTGCCGTCACCGACCGTCCAGGCAGGCATGAGGACCGGGGCGCGCGGTACCGTCCACTCCGTGGTGACCGCTGAACCGATGCTCCCAGACCTGCTGGCCGAGGCGCTGCGGCGACCGCGCGGCGCCAGGTTTCGCAAGGCGGCACTGCAGGTCAACCCCTTCGAGTACATGGCGAGGCATAGCAAGCCCACTCGATACACAACCGAACGGGACTACAACGAGGCGGTGGTCGCCGCGTGCGTCGAGAACGAGATCGATGCGATTGCGGTGACCGATCACTTTCGCGTGTCCGGTTCGCGGAAGTTGGACGAGGCCGCGCGCGCGGCCGGGGTAACGGTGTTTCGCGGCTTTGAGGCTGTGTCGAAGGAGGGCGTGCACCTGCTCTGCCTGTTCGATCCGGATAGGCCGTACAAGGAGATCGAGCGGATCATCGGCGACTGCGGCGTTCACGACGAAGTCGCGGATTCTCCGGTGGGGGCATTGGACGTTCTTGAGATGCTGGAGAAGGCCAGGTCGTGGGACGCCGTTTTGGTTGCTGCGCACGTGTCATCAGAACAGGGCGGCCTGTTTTACAAGCTCTCGGGCCAGCCACGGGTCCGCGTGTGGCGCTCGCCGCTGCTTGAGGCGATAGCCATCGCGGGCAGGGTCGATGATCTCGAGCCGGGTTTACGGAGCATCGTCCGCTGCGAGGGCGACTACGCCCGCGTGCATCCTCCCGCCGTGCTTAACGCGTGCGACGTCAGTGAGCCAGAGGCGCTTGCGCGACCCGGCGCATGGTGTTGGATCAAGATGGCGCAGATGACGATCGATGGGCTGCGACAAGCGGTGCTTGACCCGCTCTCACGTATACGGCTGGCCTCCGACCCGGTGCCGGAGGAGCACACAGAGCTGGTTGCGCTAGCGTGGAAGGGAGGCTTCCTCGATGGCCAGAAGGTCCATCTGAGCGAGAATCTGAACGTCCTGATCGGTGGACGAGGGGCGGGAAAGTCCACGATTGTGGAGAGCCTGCGCTATGTGCTCGACTTGGAGCCGCTTGGGGAGGAAGCCAGGCGGCTGCATGAGGGAATCGTTCGTAACGTGCTTCAGAGCGGCACGAAGATATCGCTGCTTGTTTGCACGAGACAGCCAGGCGAAAGCCTGTATGTGATCGAGCGCACGGTGCCCAACCCGCCTGTGGTCAAGGACGAGGGTGGCAACGTCCTTGACGTACAGCCGTCGGAGATCGTGCGCGGCACAGAGATATTTGGGCAGCATGAGATCTCCGAGCTGACCAAGAGCGAAGAGCGACTGACTCGGTTGCTCGATCGCTTTGTCGACCGCGATGATTCCCTGGAACGCCGTAAGCAATCGGTCAAGCGTGAGCTTGCTCGCACTCGCCGGCAGCTGATAGACGCCGAACAGGATCTCGTCTCAGTGGGAGAGCGCCTTGACGCTCTGCCAGGTCTGGAGGATACCCTTAAACGCTACCGGGCCGCCGGTGTGGAGGATCGTCTGCGCGAGCAGACTGAGTTGGTGCGCGAGGAGCATGTGCTCGACACCGCGGTGGAGCGCGTGGGTGAAACTCGGGAGACACTTGAGCAGTTCGAGAGGGATCTGACGGTCGATGTCGCATTCGTGAGTGAGCGGGCGCTGGAGGGCCTGCCGGCCAAGGACTTGCTGTCCACCCTCGGCGGTGGCATCGGAGTTTTCAACGACGCTGTCGCCTCCGCGGCCCGCAACCTTCACTCCGAGATGAAGAAGATGGAGCGAACGATCGCGGAGGTGCGCCGATCGTGGTCGGTTCGCGAGCAAGAGGTGACGGCCGCATACGAGAAGATTCTGCGCGAGTTGCAGAAGGAGCGGGTCGACGGCGAGGAGTTCATAGGCTTGCGGCGCAGCATCGAGGAGTTGCGACCGCTGCGCCACCGGCAGAACCTCGTGAACAGCTCCATTGAGGAACTGATGCAGAAGCGCCGCAATCTGCTCGCCGAATGGGAGGATCTACGCAGCAAAGAGTTCTATGCGCTGTTAGTTGCCGCCAAGAAGATAAGCAGAGCGCTTGAGCGACGCATCCGAGTGACGGTGCGCTACTCGGGTAACCGAGCGCCGCTGGCCGAGCTGCTCAGAAAGAGGGTTGGTGGCCGTCTCTCCGAGGCGATCCAGACGCTGACCGATGAGCCCGAGCTGTCGGTGCAGCAACTCGCAAGCTTGGCGCGTGAGGGTGGGGAGGCTCTGGCAAGAGAGTACACGCTTGCATCGGGGCAAGCGGAGAGGATCGCCGGTGCCGCACCCGAGGTACTGATGGAGGTGGAGGAGCTCGATCTGGCGCCCACCACTCAGATCGAGTTGAACGTGGCTGCGGAGACCGCGCCCGCACAGTGGCAGCCGTTGAACGATCTCTCAACTGGGCAAAAGGCGACAGCCGTACTGCTGTTGCTGCTTCACGAGTCGAGCGCCCCACTGATCATCGACCAGCCGGAGGACGATCTCGACAACCGTTTCATCAGCGAGGGGGTGGTGCCGCGAATGCGCGAGGAGAAGCGCAGGCGGCAGTTCATCTTCTCCACCCACAACGCAAACATCCCGGTTCTTGGCGACGCGGAGCTGATACTCGGTTTGCGCGCCAGGGGCGAAGGCGGCGACCGGGGCCACGCAGAGATCCCCGACGAGCATGCCGGGTCGATCGACTCAGAGCCCGTCCGCGAGCTCGTGGAGATACTGCTTGAGGGCGGGCGTGAGGCGTTCGAAATGCGTCGGCGAAAGTACGGGTTCTGATGCTGCGCGCGGAGTTGCTGGAGCTGGTCCGTAATGGCGAGAGCTCCGGGGTCGAGTTCAAGCGCGACGACGTTCGGCCGGAGGAGGTCGCGAAGGAGCTTTGCGCGCTTGCGAACTTCGAGGGCGGCTATCTGCTGCTGGGCGTTGAGCAAGACGGTGCGATCAGCGGTCTCACCAGATCGCTTGGCGACGCAGAGCTGTGGCTCATGAATATCTGCCGCGGCGATCTGCTGCGCCCGCCCGTGAATCCGTACTGGGAGACCGTGGACGTCGACGGCAAGGTCATTGGTGTCGTAAGTCTGCCGGCAGATCTGCCGGACAAGCCGTACAAGGCCAAGCGCGGTCGAGCTTGGCAGGTGTTTATGCGTCGCGGTACGACCTCGATTGAAGCGTCGCGTGAGGAGGAGGCGCGTCTTTATCAGGCTGCAGGTCTACTCAGATATGACATCCGCCCGATGGCGGGCACATCGCTCGATGACCTGGATTTGCGCCGTCTGAAGTCCTACTTCCGTGATGTGCGTGAACAGGATGCGCCCGACTCACGCGAGGAGTGGGAAACGTTGCTCGTGAATACCGACTTTATGGTCGAAGACCGCGACCGTCGAATCGTGACTGTGGGGGCCATACTGCTCTTCGGCCGTAACCCGCATCGATGGCTGCCGCAGGCTGGGATCACCGCGATCGCTTACGAGGGCACGGAGCGAGATTACGCCGCTCGTGAGGATGTGCGACTTCGCGGCCCGATTGTTCCCTTGCTCGATGAGAGCGGAGAAATCGAGGATCGCGGCCTGATCGACCAGGCGGTGGATTTCGTTAACCGCAACACCAGTCACACTGCGACGCTTGAGGGGGCCCGTCGGCAGGATCGGGATGCCTATCCCCAGGAGGTCGTGCGGGAGGCTGTGGTCAACGCAGTCGCGCACCGCGACTACACGATTGCCGTAACCGATATAGAAATAGCCGTCTTCGACAACCGGATCGAGATCGTCTCCCCGGGTCGCCTGCCAAATACGGTCACCGTAGAGAAGATGCGCAGCGGTTATCGCGCCACCCGCAACGAGCTGGTCAAGGAGGTATTGCGCGACTATCGGTACGTGGACGCCCGTGGGCTGGGTGTGCCACGCAAGATCGTGCGGTTGATGCGTGAACTCAACGGGACTGACCCGGAGCTGGTCGAGCAGGAAGACAGATTCCTCCTACGTCTTCTGCGAGGCGCGCCACGCTGAATCGTTCACCTCGCGGCTTCACACGAACACACGCGGCGCCGGCAAGTGCGCGGCGAGGATCTGGCCCTCGGCCAGCTCAAGCTCTGCCGCTGTCTCGCGTGTGATCTGCGCCCATACGTCGCGGCCGTCGGGGAGCGTCAGCTCGACGCGCACCTCAAAGCCCAGATGGGCGACGCGGCGTACCAATGCCTCGACTGTGCTCTCCCGCGAATAGAGATCGCTGCCGCCACGCAGGATCTGGATGTCGTGTGGGCGTAGCAGCGCATCGCCCAGACGGTTGACCGGGCCGACGAAGGACATCACGAACTCGTTGGCGGGGTGCTCGTAGAGCTCGCGCGGCGTTCCGGTCTGCTCGATGCGCCCGTCGTTCATGACGACGATCTGGGCGGCGACGTCCATCGCCTCCTCCTGATCGTGGGTGACGAAGATGGTGGTGACGTGGATCTCCTCGTGCAGGCGTCGCAGCCATTCGCGCAGCTCCGCGCGCACCTGTACGTCGAGCGCTCCGAACGGCTCGTCGAGTAGCAGCACGCTCGGCTCAGGCGCCAATGCGCGCGCCAGAGCCATGCGTTGTAGCTGCCCGCCGGAGAGCTGGGATGGGTAGCGGGCCGCCAGGCCGTCCAGGCGAACCAGTGAGAGCAGCTCTCGCACGCGTGCGCCGACCTCTCGTTTGGGGGTTTTGCGTACGGTCAGTCCGAAAGCCACGTTGTCATGCACGGTCATGTGCTTGAAGGGGGCATAGTGCTGGAAGACGAAGCCCACTCCGCGCGTGCGCGCCGGGGCGGCGGTCAGATCTTGACCGCCGATCGAGACGCTGCCGGCGTCGGGCTCCTCGAGGCCCGCGATTACTCGCAGCAGCGTCGACTTGCCGCTTCCGCTCGGGCCGAGCAGCGCCATCAGGGCGCCGTCGCGCACGTCGACGCTGACATCGTGCAGAGCGGTGAACGCGCCAAAGCGCTTGGTGGCATTACGGACCTCTATGGCCATCGGACAGCCCTCCTTTGGATGTGCGCGTTCTGGGTGCTCATCAGACGAGCGTGTCTGGACTCGTGCGTCTGGCCAACAGGTTCATGCCGATCAGCGTGGCGAAGGCAAGCAGCGCAAGCACGACCGCTGCCGCGTAGGCGCCGGTGGCATCGAAGTTCTCGAAGCGGTCCTGCACGTACAGAGGCAGCGTCTGGGTCTGACCCTCAAGGCGCCCCGAGACGATGCTGACGGCGCCGAACTCGCCGAGCGCCCGGGCCGTTGTCAGCACCACGCCATAGACGACACCCCAGCGAATCGCCGGCAGCGTCACCTTGCGAAAGGTCTGCCAAGCGCTTGCGCCCAGCGTTGCCGCCGCCTGCTCGGCGTCCTCTCCAAGCTCACGTAGGACCGGGATCGTCTCGCGCGCGAGGAACGGCAGTGAGACGAAGGCGGTTGCCAGCACCATGCCCGGGATCGAGAAGATCACCTGGATGCCGTTGCTGGTCAGCCAGCCGCCAAACCAACCGGTGCGCCCGTAGACGAGCAGCAACGCCAGGCCGACGACGACGGGGGAGATCGCGAACGGCACGTCCAGTAGCAGTCCGAGCAAGCCGCGGGCGCGCGAGTTGCCCCGCTCGATCCACAGTGCCATACCGATCCCGAATATCGTGTTCAGCGGCACGACGATCGCCACCAGCTCGATCGATAGCCAGAAGGCGTGTACAGCGTTGGGCTGCGTTATCGCTTCCCAGACGGGGGCCAGGCCGTGTTCGAAGGTGCGGTAGAAGATCATCGCCACCGGCGCTCCAAGCAGGGCGAGGAGGTAGCCAAGCGCCGCGAAGCGCAGGCCGAGCCGAGGGGCTGCGCTAGCCGACATGCTTGGACCTCGCTCGTGAGAGCCACGTCATAGCGCCCAGCACGACCAGCGCGCAGAGCAACAGCAGCACCGAGACGGCCGCGGCCGCGCCGACGTTGTCGTTCTCGACCTGATTGAAGATGTAGACCGAGCCGACTTCGGTCTTAAACGGCAGGTTGCCGGAGATCAGCACGACCGAGCCGAACTCGCCGACCGCGCGAGCGAAGGACAAGGCGACGCCAGAGAGGATCGCCGGCGTCAGAGCCGGCAGCACGATTCGACGAAAGACCGTGATCGATCCCGCGCCGAGCGAGCCGGCCGCTTCCTCGGAGGTGCGGTCGAGCTCGAGCAGCACCGGCTGCACCGAGCGCACGACGAACGGGAGCGTCACGAACAACAAGGCCAGGCCAACCGCTGCGCGCGTGAAGGTGATGTCGATGCCGGTCGGGCCGCCCTTTCCGTAGAGAGCCAGCAGCACGACACCCGCTACCACCGTCGGCAGCGCGAACGGCAGGTCGATCATGGCGTTGATCGCGCGCCTGCCGGGAAACTCGTCGCGCACCATCACCCAGGCGATCAGCGTGCCCGTCAGCGCGTTGATCGCCACGACGATCGCCGAGACGATCAACGTCAGCTTCAGCGCCGCGAGGGCCTGTGGTGAGGAGACCTCCCGCCAAAACGTCGAGGCGCCCCCTTTGGCCGCGTTTGTCAGCAGCGCTGAGATTGGCAGTAGCACCAGCACCGAGAGGTAGACGCCGAGCACGCCCTTGCCCAGCGCCGAGCCGACGCGCGAGCGCCAGTGCGCGCCGGCCGGCAGCTGGGCGACGACTGTGCTCATTTGGCGGTGGACACCCCCAACGATTGCTCGATTTTGGTGACGATCCCCGGCGAGCCTTCGGTTTCGAAGAATTCCTTGCCAACCTTCTTCCAGCCGCCCAGGGCGTCGATCGTGAACAGATTCGCCGGGGTCGGGAACTGCCCTGGCGCGGCCACCCCTTCGATCACAGGCCGGTAGCCCTTTTGCGCCCAGATCTTCTGACCGGCTCCGGAGAGCAGGTAGTTGACAAACTTCTGGCCCTCGCTAGTGTTGCCGCCGGTCACGATCGCGATCGGGTTCTGGATCAGGATCGTCGCCTTGGGGATGATGTATTCGATCGGCGAACCCTTCTTCTGGTCTGAGATCGCCTCGTCCTCATAGTCGATCAGCGCGTCGCCGCGACCCGCGAGGAACGTTTGCAGGGCGTTGCGGGCCGAGCTGTCCTGCGAGACGACGTTTTTGAACAAGCTCTGCAGGTATGCCTGCGCCTCAGCGGGGGTCTTTCCTTCCTTTATCTGCGCGCCGTAGGCGGCCATGATGTTCCAGCGGGCGCTGCCGGACGTGAAGGGGTTGGGTGTGACCACGCCGATCCCCGGCTTTACGAGGTCGCTCCAGCCGGCGATGTGCTTGGGGTTGCCCTTGCGCACGATGATCACCGCCACGGAGTTGGTGACGAAGCCGTGCGTGGCGTTCTTGTTCCAGTCGGCCGAGACGAGTCCGGCCTTGACCAGGCGCGTCACGTCCGGCTCCAGCGAGAAGTTGACGACGTCCGCTTTCAGTCCTGAGACGACGGCTCGGCTCTGGTCCCCGGAGGGGCCGTAGGACTGACTGAAGCTCACACCTTTGCCTTCGCTTGTCGCCTGGAAGGCGGGGATCAGAGAGGCGTAGGCGCCCTGGGGGGTGGAGTAGGCCACCAGCGTGACCTGTTTGCCGCCGGAGGAGGAGCCGCAGGCCGACAGGCCGGCGAGCGCCGCCAGCGCGAGGAGGCCAAGGAGTGTGGAGCGGACTGCCGGAATCGTGCGTATGCGCATAGTCACTTTCTGCATCGGTTTCATGAACAAGACGATGCAAGACTAATATCACAAACTGGATCGACTTTGGTGAATAGGTGCTGTTTGCCCGCTGATCAGTCGTTGCTACGGGCGCCTACCGAAGCTAGTACGGCTTCGATGCAGGCACGCTGGACGCGCGCCGGGTCGATCGCGAAAGGCTCGGGCACGCCGCCCGGGGTGGTGCGCACGCCGACGCCGATCCGCGCCAGGTGCATCGTGCCGAGCGTCTGCGCGTACAGCTGATTTGCCGTGAAGTCCGGGTCCTCGACGTTGAAGAGGCCCGCCTCCGCGCCCTCGGCCAGAATCGCCGAGAGCTTGCCCAGGCAGGCGGCCATGCTCTGGCCGAGGCGGATCCAGATGGCGTCGGAGATGACTTCGCGCAGATCGTCGGCCGAGCGGCGCATCAGCGACAGGCCGCAATCCAGGAACGCCGGGTGCTCCAGGCAGAAATCGGTGTAGCGGACGAGGCCCTCGCGCAGGCGAGCCACCGGCTCGAGCTCTGCAGGCACGTCCTCCAGTCGAGCGGCCAGGTCGGCCAGGTAGCTTGAGAGCGTCAATACGTAGAGCTCCTCCTTGGAGGAGAAGTAGCGGTAGATCAGCGCCTTGTTGATGCCGACCTCGCGCGCGATCGACTCGATCGGCGCGTCCTGCAGGCCGCGCTCGTCGAACAGCAGGCGCGTGGCGGCGATGATCTCGCGCTCGCGCTCGCGGCGGCGGGCGACGCGATTGACCTGAGCAGGTGCGCTTGCCATTGCGCAAGCGACTATAGCGCTACTGTAAACGCCGTTCAAACTTGCATTTGACAAGCGTTTACGGCTTGCTAGCATTCCTCGAGTCGAGGATGATCTAGAGCGTGGGTCGGGAGAGCTTGGCCCCGCGCGCCGACATGCAACACCAGACGCCCACCGAGACAGGAAAAGGAGCTAGCGCCCCAATGTCAGCAACCGACGTAACCGCCGCCGAGGCGACCGGAGCCGCCGAGGCCGCGGTCGAGGCGATCACGAGCGCCGCCGGCAAAGAGGTGGCCTTCTCGATGGCCCTCACGCAGGATCAGAAGGACATCCGCGATTGGGTACACGGGTTCGCCGCTGACGTGATGCGACCCGCGGCGCACGAGTGGGACGAGAAGGAGAAGACCCCGTGGCCGATCATCGAAGAGGCCGCCAAGATCGGTCTGTATGGCTTCGAGGGTCTCGCTCAGTTCTTCGCCGACCCGACCGGGCTGACCCTGCCGATCGTCAACGAGGAGCTCTTCTGGGGCGACGCCGGCATCGGCATGGCGATCATGGGCACCTCTCTTGCTGTGGCCGCCATCTTCGGACAGGGCTCAGGCGAGCAGATCGGCGAGTGGATCCCGCGCTGCTTCGGCACGCCCGACGATCTGAAGGTCGCGGCCTTCTGCTCCTCTGAGCCCAACGCCGGCTCGGACGTGAGCGCGGTGCGCACAACCGCCAAGTACGACGAGGCGACCAAAGAGTGGGTGCTAAACGGCCAGAAGGCATGGGCCACCAACGGCGGCATCGCCGATGTCCACGTCGTGATCGCCACCGTCGACCGCGAGCTCGGCTCCCGCGGGCACGCCGCTTTCGTGGTGCCGATGAGCGAAGCCAAGGGCATCTCCGAAGGCGCGAAGGTCTCAAAGCACGGCCTGCGCGCTTCGCACACATCCGATGTCTATTTGGACGATTGCCGCATCCCCGAGAACTATGTCCTAGGCGGCAAGGAGAAGCTCGACGAACGCCTAGCCCGTGCCAAGGAGGGCAAGAAGAACAAGTCCAACGCCTCGATGGCGACGTTCGAGGCCTCGCGCCCGACAGTCGGCTCGCAGGCGCTCGGCATCGCCCGCGCCGCCTATGAGTACGCGCTTGACTACGCCAAGGAGCGCGAGCAGTTCGGCAAGAAGATCGTCGAGAACCAGTCGATCGCCTTCACGCTCGCCCGTATGAAGATGGAGATCGACGCCGCTCGCCTGCTCGTCTGGCGCGCCTCCTGGATGGGCCGCAATCAGGTTCCGTTCGAGAATGCTGAGGGCTCGATGTCAAAGCTCAAGTCCGGCGAGGTCGCCGTGTGGGTGACCGAGCGGGCGATCCAGATCCTCGGGGGCAACGGCTACACGCGCGAGTTCCCCGTCGAGCGCTTCCATCGCGACGCGAAGATCTACGACATCTTCGAGGGCACCGCGGAGATCCAGCAGCTGGTGATCTCCCGCGCTATCAGCGGGATGCACATCAAGTAACTGCTGCTCCGCAGCGCTTTTGTTTTTGTGACTCAGTCCACTCCGAACTGTCGAACGCTGATGGAGGGCGGTTGGGTCGCATCGCGCGAGGCGTTGCGGGTAGATCGACCGGGTCGATCCCGGCCGGGAGTTCACCAACCACCAGTTATCCAGGTTCATACCGTAGGACGGAATCCTTCCGTCCTACGAGTGTGAAAATATACGGCTATGGGGGTCTACTCTGAGTATTTGAGTGCGAATATGGGCTTTCAAGAGCTTGAGGCCGAGCGCAAGAAGCAGCTGCGTGCTATCGAGGCCATTCGTGGTCGCGATGTGCTCGTGTACGCGGCGAACGTGAGCGTCAGGCAGCGTGCCCCCATTTCGATCGAGTATGCCGATCTGCTGCCGATCAACGACCAGCTTGCCAATCTGGAGGGCGAGGCGCTCGACCTTATGATCGAGACGGGTGGCGGCTCAGGCGAGGTCGCCGAGGACATCGTGAAGTTGCTGCGCGGCCGCTATGAGGATGTCGCGGCGATCGTGCCGGGTATGGCAAAGAGCGCTGGAACGCTGATCGTGATGGCTGCCGATGACATCCTGATGGAGCCGGCGTCGGCTCTCGGCCCGATTGATGCTCAGATCCAGTGGCAGGGCAAGGTGTTCTCCGCCGAGGCGCTCCTTGAGGGACTACGCGCAATCCAGGAGGAGACGACGAAGACCGGCCGTTTGAATCTGGCCTATCTGCCGATCCTCCAGCAGATCTCGCCCGGGGAGATCCAGGACGCCCAGAATGCGCTTCACTTTGCCCGAAGTCTCGTCACGGACTGGCTCACGAGATGCAAGTTCAAGGGGTGGAAGACCCACGGGAGCACCGGTTTGCCGGTGTCCGACAGCGAGCGGAGCGCGAGAGCTGAGCAGGTCGCACAGCAACTGGCGGACCACAGTCGCTGGCTCACCCACGGAAGGTCGATCAAGATCACAGACCTCGAAGCGATGAGGCTCAAGATCACCGACTACAGCCGCCAGCCGGAGCTGATGGAGGCGATACGCAGATATCACACGCTCCTGCAGATGCTGTTCGAGACGAATTGCTGCAAGGTGATCGAGACCGCAAGCTCACAGATCTACCGGTTTGCAGCGCCTCCCACACAAAACCAGCCGATGCCGTTTCCGTTCACGGGAACGCCGGGGATCTCCGTGCCGGCGGGAGGGGTTGGTGGAGTGGCCGTGGGCTTTCAGTGCCCGAATTGCGATCATCAGTTGCAGATCCAGGCCAAGTTTGAGCCCACGATGCCCGACAACCCGGAGGCGATTCGCTGGCCGGAGGGCGACAAGCTCAAGTGTCCGAGCTGCGGGGTCGAACATGACCTTGGAGACATGCGTCGTCAATTGGAGGCCCAGGTTGGGCGTCCTGTGGTAGGGTAGACAACACGATGGAATTTCAGATGACGGACTTTCAGCCCACTTTTGAGAGGCTCCAGGTCGCCCTGGAAGAGATGGGCGAGTCGGAGCGCGCCGGCTACACGACCATTCGGGTCGAAAACGAAGGCCTCCAAGAGCTGCTCGCCGCGGCGCAGGAGCTCGCAGAGCCAGAGCCGGCCTTCTTCACGCGCGGCTAGCCGACGCTGTCGGGCCGTAGGGAAGTTCAAACGGCCCGACGGGTTCCAGCGCGCGCCGCGGGTGTTCTCGGCGTCGGGCTGGTAGCCGCCGAACATGTGCCGAAACGCTTGGCCGTTCCACGGGGCCGGGGTGATCGCCTGCAGGCGGTCGAGCAGCTCGGGCGGGTAGACCACGTTCGCTGATACCGGCGGTAGCTATCAGACGTAGGCGCCGTCGCGCAGCTGAGCGATGACGGCGAGCACGTCGTCGAGCTTGCCCCGCTGGATGCGGTCGGCGGGACGTTCGCCGCCGAGCAGGCGGTGCGGAGCAAACAGCCACAGATGGGCCTCGTCTGGCTCGTAGAGCTCGGCGAGCTCTGCGAGCAGCCACTCGAGCGTGAGTAGTCGCTGCAGGCGGTCGGGTTGTGGTTCGACCTTGCCGGTGCGCCAGCGTGAGACGGTCTGCGGGGTCGTGTCGAGCAACTGGGCGACCTCGCGGGACTTGATCCCGCCGCGGTCGCGGATCGAGTCAAGACGACTGGCTACGGCGCTGGCCACGAGTTGCTCCTTACATAGGCAAATACATAAACACTTTCATGAACATTAGCATGAACCTCGCTCCGTGGGCCGCCGATGAGCTCGCGCCAGTTTTGTCCTGAATCGGCCTGATTCAGCCGGACTCTACCGGGCCAAGATCCGCTCTAGCAAGCCAAAAACGGCTCTACCGTGCGGATTGCTGGCGATCTACGACATCTTCGAGGGCACGGCCGAGATCCAGCAGCTCGTGATCTCGCGGGCCATATCGGGGATGCAGATCAAGTAACTGCTCCGGAATCCCAGCCCCGTTTTAGGCGATCAACGGGGTGGGCATGGAAACACCCGGTTTCGGTTG
>JBOGXY010000120.1:0-14975 GCA_050696495.1 Solirubrobacteraceae bacterium | reverse complement strand
GTTAAGCCCCTCAGCGCCGATGGTACTTGGCCCGCAAGGGCCTGGGAGAGTAGGACGCCGCCGGTTTCTTTAGACATAAGAGCCGCCCCCAAGTCAGGGGCGGCTCTTAGTCGTTCTGGGTTGGTTGGCAGGCGTCCATGCCCTTCGTGATGTGGGCAGCGGACACGAGCAGACCTGCTCGCGCTGCCCGACCGCGCCCGGACGTCGATCGCGTACGGCGACACGTGCGGGCCTGCGGTGAGGGTGCTCGTCCTGATCGACCTCCCAGTCGACGTCGTAGTCGTCCTCGAGCAACAGGAACGAGCGAACCAGACGCAACGCGCTCACAAGGCGCGGCGCCGGACGGGGTGAAGTATCTGTAGAAGAGAACATATGTTCGTATACCGTAGAGTAGTGGCCGGACGGCAATTACACGAACACGTGTACGTGTCGCGACTCAAGGCCCGGTAGGCGGGAGAAATGGCGTGTTCAAGCCAATTCCGCGGCGCCGAGACTGCAACGAGAGTTGCAGTCTACGCCTGGTTGCATGGCCGTTGCGCTCGCATGACGGTAGTTCTGTTGGCTTGTGCGGCAGGGTCTTGGCCGTGTCGCTCGAACTTTTAGGAGGAGATGGCTGTTACGCTTGCCGGGCACCCGATCAAGGCCCCCCGTGTGGGGCAGCGAAGGCGCATTCAGACCATGGAGAAGTTCGTCATCGAAGGCGGCGTCCCGCTCTCCGGCACCCTGGTTCCGGCGGGCAACAAGAACGGCGCGCTGCCGATCCTCGCCGCCTGCCTGCTCACCGACGAGGAGGTCGTCGTCTGCAACGTGCCTCGTATTCGCGATGTTGAGGCGATGGTCGCGATCCTTCAAGCCATCGGAGTCTCCGCGCAATGGCGCGGGGCAAACGAACTGGCCTTGTGCGCCGCGCGAGTCAGCAGCGTAGACATCGACCCTGAACTGGCCGAGATGATCCGCGCGTCCTTCCTGTTGGCCGGACCGCTGCTTGCCCGTTTCCAGCGCGCGGTGATGCCGCCACCCGGCGGCGATGTGATCGGGCGTCGTCGCCTGGACCCTCACCTGGACGCGTTCCGGGCGATGGGCGCCGAGGTCGATTGCAACCGCGAGATCGTCCTGACCGCGCCACGCGGGCTGCGACCGACAGACGTGTTCATGGACGAGCCCTCGGTGATGGCCACAGAGAACGCGTTGATGGCAGCCGCGCTCACACCCGGCACCACCGTGATCGGCAATTCCGCCTGCGAGCCCCACGTCCAGGACCTGGCCCGCATGCTCGTGAAGATGGGGGCCGACATTCAGGGCATCGGCTCCAACCTGCTTGCCGTCACCGGGGCCGAGCGACTGCACGGCTGCGAGCATCATGTCGCCCCCGATCACATCGAGATAGGTAGCTTCATGGCGCTGGCCGGCGTCACCGGCGGCGAGTTGCGCATCAAGGACACCGTGCCCGGGGACTTGCGCATGATCCGGCTCGTCTTCGAACGCTTGGGGCTGCACTCCCATCTGGACGGCAACGATGTGATCGTGCCCGGCGGACAGACGCTTGTCGTGCAAGCCGACGTAGGCGAGTACAAGAGCAAGATCCAAGACGGCCCGTGGCCCGCGTTTCCCGCTGATCTCACCTCGATCGCCGTGGCGATGGCAACCCAGGCTCACGGCTCGATTCTGGTGCACGAGTGGATGTTCGAGAACCGCCTGATCTTCGCCGACAAGCTGATCCTGATGGGGGCGGACATCGTCATGTGCGACCCGCACCGCGCGATCGTGACCGGCCCGCGGCGCCTGCGCGGAGAGCGCGTGGAGTCGCCGGACATTCGCGCCGGCATGGCCATGCTGTTGGCGGCGCTATGCGCGGAGGGGCGATCTGAGATCGGCAACATCCGTCAGATCGATCGTGGCTACGAGCGCATCGACGAGCGTCTGCGCGAGCTCGGTGCGCGCATCGAGCGGGTGGCCACAGAGCCGCTGCGCGTCTAGGCTCGCCACAACACCGTTTGCACGCGGCCTCAGCACGCCCCGCGCGCGTATCATCGCCGCCGTCCGCTTGAATGGCACACCCATGATCCATCCGATCCCCAGCGGCACGCGCGACGTGCTCCCCGACGAGACGCGCGAGGTGCGTGCGATCACCGACGCGCTGCGCGGTGTGTTCGAGCGCCACGGCTACGGCGAGGTCTATACGCCCGCGCTCGAGTACGAGTCCGTGCTCTCGCGCGCGGACATGGCCGAAGCCGAGCCCGCCTATCGCGTCTTCGATGAGACCGGCGCCACGCTCGTGTTGCGCTCGGACATGACGGTGCCGATCGCGCGGGTGGTGGCGACCCGCTACCCAACGGCCGAGCCGCCGCTTCGCTTCTGTTACCTGGCGCACTGCTACCGCGGCGTTCGACCCCAGCGCGGCCAGCCGCGAGAGCTGCTGCAGGCCGGTATCGAGCTGATCGGCTCGCCCGCGCCGCAGGGGACCGCCGAGGCGCTCGGCGTCCTCTGCGCCGCCCTGGACACCGTCGGGCTGGAGGGGTATCGGATCGGCCTTGGCGACGCCTCGCTATTTCCTTCGCTGATGGCGGGCGTTGGTATTCCAGAGCAGGCACGCTCGTTACTGCTGGCGGCGCTGGTCGGTCGCGACTTCGTCGGCCTCGGCCAGGAGTTGGCCGCGCTGGATCTATCCGCCGAGCACCGCAAGCTGCTCTTGGAGGCGCCACAGAGCCGCGGCGGGCCGGAGGTCTTGGAAGCCTCGAGTCCCGCGGTGGCGGACGCCGCGGCCAACATGCGCCAGGTCTACGAGCTGCTCGAGCCAAGCGTTGCCGAGCGTGTGATCTTCGATCTCGGGCTGGTGCGCTCGATCGGCTATTACACCGGAGCCGTGTTCGAGGTCTATGACCCCGCGCTCGGGTCCCCGCTGGGCGGCGGCGGACGCTACGACGACCTGCTCGGGCATTTCGGGCGCCCGTTGCCCGCCGTCGGCTTCGCGCTCGGCATCGACCGTCTGCACATCGCCCTGATGGGCGAGGAGCGAGGTACGGGAGCGCAGCTTCCGTGAGCGCCACCAACGACCTCACGATCGCGGTTCCTCGCGGCGCCCTGTTCAAAGAGACCGTCGAGCTGCTCGCCCGGCTCGGGCTCGATACGAGCGAGTTGAGCTCAAACGACCGCAAGCTGCTCTTCGAGGAGATCGGCGTGATCACGATGCGCCCATCTGACGTGCCCACCTACGTGGAGTCCGGTGCCGCCGATATCGGCATCACCGGCAAGGACGTGTTGCTCGAGCAGGGAGCGGGGCTGCACGGCGGCGAGCGCGGGCGCGGCGTCTACGAGCTGCTCGACCTTGGCTACGGCGGCTGCACGATGGTGCTCGCCAGCAAGGCCGGCCCCGACCCGGCCGCGGAGGCACTGCGCCGCCTTGGGGTCATGCGCGTCGCCACCAAGTATCCGCGCATCGCCGCCCGCTACTTCGAGGAGACCGGACGCCAAGCCGAGATCGTCGAGGTCAAGGGCTCGGTGGAGCTCGCGCCGTTGACGGGGATGGTCGAGGCGATAGTCGATCTGACCGCCACCGGTACGACGCTGCGCGAACACGACCTGATCGTGCGCGAGGAGATCGTCTACTGCACGGCCCGTCTGATCGCCAATCCGGTCGCCCACAAGCTGCGAGCGGCGGCGATCGACACGCTAGCCCAGCGCTTGAATGGAGGATGAGCGAGCGTGCTGATCGAGCGGATGACGCTCACCGATCCCGATCGCGACGGTGAGCCCGCGCAGGCGGCGCAGCGGATGCGGCGGCAGTTCGCGGGCGTCGATGAGGAGATCGAAGAGACGGTCGGGCGGATCGTCTCGCATGTGCGCGCCGAGGGCGACGAGGCGGTCGAGCACTACACCCGCAGCTTCGACACAGACGGCGCCGCGCCCCCGCCGCTGCGAGTAAGCAGCGAGGAGCTCGACGCAGCGCTCGAGCAAATGCCTCTGGACGTCGTCGCCGGCCTACAGGTAGCGATCGCCAACGTCGCGCAGGTCGCCGACGCGTCGATCGGACGCGACCACGCGCGGGTCGATCTTCCCCAAGGGCATACCGTCACGGTGCGCGAACTGCCGGTCTCCGCAGCCGCGGTGTACGCGCCCGGGGGCCGCGCGGCCTACCCGAGCACCGTCGTGATGGGAGTTGTCACGGCGCGTGCGGCCGGCGTCATGAACGTTGCCGTCTGCACTCCCCCCGGTCCCGACGGCCAAGCCCATCCTTCGATCCTCGCGGCCTGCCGGCTGTGTGGCGTGGAGAGGGTCTATCGGATGGGTGGGGCGCAGGCGATCGCGGCGCTTGCCTATGGCACCGAGACGGTCGCCCGTGTGGATGTCGTCGTCGGTCCCGGGAACATGTACGTGCAGGAGGCAAAGCGCCGGCTCTCACACGTCGTCGGCATCGAGGGGTTCGCCGGGCCGAGCGACGTGATGGTTGTGTTCGGGCAGGACGCCGATGTGCGCTTGGTCGCACTGGACCTGCTGGCGCAGGCCGAGCATGGCGCCGGCAGTCTCGTCGTAGCGGTCTCCAGTTCGAGGGCCGCGCTCGATGCGCTCGCAGAGGCGATCGAGCGCGAGGGCGCCGATCATCCAGACCTCGACCCCGAAGCATGCGTGCTGGTGCAGACGGCGACGGCACGGGACGCGATGGACTTCGCCAACGCGTTTGCCCCCGAGCACCTGGAGCTGGTGGGGGCGGCCGAGGAGAGTCTGGCCATGAAGGTCAGGACGGCGGGCTGTTTGTTTCTCGGACGCGGCGGAGCCACCGCTTTCGGCGACTACACAGCCGGCTCCAACCACGTGCTGCCAACAGGCGGCGCGGCACGGTTTGCCTCCATGCTCTCCCCGCGCCATTTTCGCCGCGCCATGTCCGTGGTGCAGATCGGCGAGCAGGCGGCCGTCAAGCTGGCCAAGGCCGGCACGCCGGTCGCGATTGCCGAGGGGTTCCCGCTACATGCCCGCTCGATGCAGGCGCGCGCGGGGGAGGCCGCCACGGAAAGCCCGGTGCGCGAGAATGGAGGCTAGATGAGCCAAGACGACACTCAAAACCGGGCGCCGCGCAGCGCAAAGATCGAGCGCAAGACGGCCGAGACCGATGTGCGTGTGTCCCTGTCGTTGGACGGCAGTGGCGCCGGCACGCGCAGCACAGGCGTCGGCTTTCTCGATCACATGCTCGACCTGCTCGCACGCCATGCGCGCCTTGACCTGGACGTACAGGTGACCGGAGACCTACAGACCGGCGCCCACCACACCGCGGAGGACACGGCCATCGTCCTCGGCCAGGCGCTCGATCGTGCGCTGGGGGATCGCCGCGGCATCTATAGGTATGGATTTTTCCTCGTACCGATGGATGAGGCGCGGGCGAGCGCGACGATCGATATTTCCGGCCGTCCCCTCGCCGTCTTTCGTGCTGAGTTGCCGGCCGGGGCCACCGGCGGATTCGATCATGAGCTGACCGAGGAGTTCTTCCGAGCCTTCGCCAATGCCGCCAAGCTCACGCTGCACCTGGAAGTTCAGGCCGGCAGCAACGCGCATCACATGATCGAGGCGGCATTCAAGGCCTTCGCGCGTGCGTTGCGCGGCGCGATCGCGATCGATCCCAGTGAGACCGGTGTGCCCTCCACCAAGGGGACGCTAACGGCATGAGCGAGTCCGCCACAGAAGGGCGCCGGCTGCTCGACGAGCCCGTCGAGATCGCGCTTGTCGACTACGGCATGGGAAATCGACGCTCGGTCGAGAAGGCGCTGGAGCACGTCGGCGCCACAGCGCTCATCACCGCCGATCACGACCGCCTGCGCTCCGCCGCTGGGCTGGTGGTGCCCGGAGTCGGGGCGTTCCCGAAGGGAATGCAGAGGCTGCGCGAGCTCGGGCTCGACGAGCTGCTGCGCGAACAGGTCGCTCAAGGCAAGCCCGTGCTGGGCATCTGCCTGGGGCTGCAACTGGCGTTCGATCGCTCAAGCGAGCAGGGCGGAGCGCAGGGGCTTGGCATCGTCGCGGGCGAGGTTCACGAGCTCAACCACGGCGATCTGAAGCTTCCTCACATCGGCTGGAACGAGATCACGCTGCGCGAAGGCTCGCCGCTGCTGGATGGGCTTCCGAGCCGCTGCGCCTTCTACCACGTGCACTCGTTCGCCCCGATCCCCGACGATGAGCAGGACGTGCTCGGCACCGCTGTGTACGGGGCGCCGTTTGCAAGCGTCGTCGGGCACGGCAGCTTCTACGGCGTGCAGTTTCACCCCGAGAAGTCCTCGGCCGCCGGGCTGCGCCTGCTGGCGAACTTCGCTCGCATCTGCATCGGCGCCGCCGCACCCGTCGCCTCGTGAAGCTCTATCCGGCGATCGACATGCTCGGTGGCAAGGCCGTGCGGCTCGTCAAGGGAGACTTCGAGGCCAAGAAGGTCTATGACGAGGATCCGCTTTCCGCGGCCGAAGGGTGGGTCGCCGACGGTGCCCGCTACCTGCACGTTGTCGATCTCGACGGCGCCAAGGCGGGCGCCCCCGCGAATCTTGAGCATCTGCGCCGGATCTGCGCGCAGACAGGAGTGCCGGTCCAGTTCGGCGGCGGGCTGCGCTCGCCACAATCGGTTGCGGGCGCTTTTGACGCCGGCGCCTCGCGCGTGATCCTCGGCACGGCGGCATTCGCCGATCCCGGCTTCTTGGCCGACTCTCTGCAGCGCTGGCCAGGGCAGGTGCTCGTCTCCGTGGACGTGCGTGGCGGCAAGGTCGCCACCGCCGGTTGGACGCAGACGATCGATTTCACGGCCGCTGAGGTTGTCGGCCGTCTGGCCGAGCAGGGGGCGCGCGAGCTCGTGTACACGAACGTAGACCGCGACGGCATGCTCGAAGGGCCGGACCTCGACGAAGTCGCACGGCTGGCCGAGATCGTGCCCGGCAGCGTCGTCTATTCGGGCGGCATCGGAGCGCTCGCCGACCTCGAGGGGCTCGCCGGGCTGGGCGCCGCCAGTCTCGATGGCGTGATCGTCGGCAAGGCGCTCTACGAGCGCCGCTTCACCGTAGCCGAGGCGCACGCGGCGCTGCAGGGTTGAGGCGCACGCGGCGCTGGAGGGCCGAGGCGCACGCGGCGCTTGCGGCCTGAGCCGCTAACTTGGGCGGGTGCACTACAAGCGCGTGATCCCGTGCCTAGACGTGGACGGCGGAAGGGTCGTCAAGGGCACCCGATTCCTGGACATACGCGACGCCGGCGATCCGGTCGAACTGGCGGCCCACTATGACCGTGAGGGGGCCGATGAGCTGGTGTTCCTTGACATCACGGCCACGCACGAGCGCCGCGAGACGATCGCAGAGCTTGCGCGCAGCACCGCCGATGACGTGTTCGTGCCGTTTACGATCGGCGGCGGCATCCGCTCGGTCGCCGACGCTCAAGCGGTGCTCGACGCCGGCGCCGACAAGGTGTCGGTCAATTCGGCCGCTCTGGCCCGTCCGGAGCTGATCGACGAGCTTGCCGAGGTGTTCGGAGCGCAATGCATCGTGCTTGCGATCGACGCCAAGGCCGTGCAGTCCGAGAACGGGCGAGGCAGGACCGCACGCCCTGAGAATGGCCGAGACACGGCCCCACAGCCCGAGAATCCGCTCCGCTGGGAGGCATTCGTGGCGGGCGGACGCACGGCCACCGGGCGCGACGCCGTTGAGTGGGCGCGCGAGGGGGTCCGGCGCGGCGCCGGGGAGATCCTGTTGACCAGTATGGATCGCGACGGCACCTCTGACGGGTATGACCTCCCACTCACGCGCGCGGTCAGCGAGGCCGTCGAGGTGCCGGTGATCGCCTCAGGTGGGGCGGGCGAGCTGGATCATCTCGTGCAGGCGCTGCAGGCCGGCGCCGACGCGGTGCTGTGCGCCTCGATCTTTCACTACAAGCGCCACACCGTCGCCGAGGCCAAGGCGCACCTCGCGGCGGCCGGCGTGCCGGTGCGGGTCGCTTGAGCGCCGCCGATCAGACAGGGGAGCGCTCAGGGCCGGCCCAGGACGCCCGGCACCTGCTGGAGCGCCTAGAACAGTTGCCGGGCGGCGCGGAGCTGATCGCGTTGGCCGGCGAACGGGGCGGGATCGAGCTGATCGGAGGGGCGGTTCGCGACCTGCTGCTCGGGCTGTGTCCGCGCGAGCTCGATGCGATCGTCCCTGCGGAGGTCGAGTCGCTGGCGTATGAGCTGGCCAAGCGACTTGGCGGCGAGGTCACGCTGCACGAGCGCTTCGGTACCGCGCTCGTGCGCGCGGGCGCGGGCGCCGTGAACATCGATCTGGCCACGATGCGCGCGGAGAGCTACGCCGTCCCCGGCGCGCTGCCCGATGTTCGTCCCGGCTCGGCACTCGAGGATCTGCAGCGTCGCGACTTCACCGTCAACGCGATCGCGCTCGGGCTCTCGGGCGAGTCCGCCGGCAAGCTGCGCGAGCTGCCCCACGCGTTGGAGGACCTGGAGGCGCGACGGCTACGGGTATTGCACGAGCGCAGCTTTCTCGACGATCCGACGCGCATCCTGCGGATGGCGCGCTACGCCGCCCGCCTGGGCTTTGGCGTCGAGTCGCATACGGCCGAGTTGGCGGTCCAGGCGCTCGACGCCGGGGCGCTGAAGACGGTCTCCGGCGCCCGTTTGGGCGCGGAGTTGCGTCTGGCGTTCGCCGAACCGTGTGCGCTCGGCGTGCTTGCGGAGCTAGATCGCAGCGGTGTGCTCTCAGCGTGGGAGCCGGGGCTGTGCTTTGACGAGCACGTCGTCGCGGTGGCGCTCCAGATCATGCCCGAGGATGGTTCGCGCTCCGTGCTGTTTGCCGCCGCGCTATTGCTGGGCTTGGCCGATGAGCTTGACGGCGAGGAAACGGATGCCACGATGCGTGAGTTCATCGCCGACCTGCAGCTTCCCTCCGGCGCCGGTGAGCAGGTGTACGGCGCCGCGGTCAGCGCGCGCTTCGTGATCGACAGCGTCGATGAGACCGGCACCACCGCAGATCTGATCGAGCTGACCGACGGGACGCCGATCGAGTCGCTGGCGCTGGCCGCCGCAATGTGCGACATGGAGGATGGTCCGGATTCCTATGGGCGCGGTTTGATCGAAGATTGGCTTAGAGAACAGCGTCACGTCGCGCTGCAGGTCACCGGCGATGACCTGATCGCGGCGGGCATACCGGAGGGCCCAGAGGTGGGATTGCGCCTGGAAGAGTCCTACCGGCTGCTGCTCGAAGAGCGGATCGAGCCGGGTCGAGAGACTGAGCTTCGCGCCGCGCTGGAGGCGAAACTGTGATCGGCGAGAGTAGCTCGCACGCGGTGGGCGCGACTGCGAGTGGCGAGATCGAGCTGCCGGGTGGTGGCCGCGCGCTGTTTACCGACCGCTCGCAGGGCAACATGTCAAGCGTGGGCGGCGAGCAGGCCGGCGGCGGGCTCCTAGCGCGCGAGCGTCTGCGCGAGCGCTGCGGAGTCGACGCGCTTCTGCGCGGATATCAGGTGCACGGCACGGTCATCGGGCGCGTGTTGGCCGACGGCGCTCGCCGTCAAAGGTCCACGGTCGCTACGGCGCTCGCCGGCGCCGCCGCCGGCAACGGCCGGGCGAGCGCTGGTGAGCGCGCCGATGCGAGCGCCGCCAGCGAGCACGACCTCGCCAACGCCCGCGCGTGGCGCGACAGTGAGACGCAGCCGAGCTTTCGGGCCGACGGTCATGCTACGGCGGCCACCAGGGTGGGGGCGATGGTGCTTGCGGCCGACTGCATTCCGGTCGTACTCGGATCGCAAGGCGCCGTGGCGGCGGTCCATGCCGGCTGGCGCGGACTGGCGGCCGGAGTGCTCGAGCAAGGTGTGCAGGCATTGCGCGACGTCGGCGGCGTCGGTGAGATCGTGGCAGTCATCGGTCCCTGCGCCGGGGCTTGTTGCTATGAGGTCGGCGAGCAGGTGCACGTGAGCTTCGGCGGAGCTCATCGCAACGGTCGGCTGATCGACCTGCGCGCGATTGCCCATGATCGCCTGCGTGCGGCGGGCGTCGCTGAGGTGCTCGACGTGGACGTCTGCACCATCTGCGACGAGCGTTATTTCTCCTATCGCCGCGAAGGAGCAGGAGCGGGCCGGCAAGCAGCGGTGGCATGGCTTACCTAGTCGCGGGCCTGGACGCCGAGCGGTTGCGAGCCAATCTCGCCCACGTGCGCGCGGAGATAGTCGTGGCCGCCGAGCGAGCGGGGCGCGACCCTTCGGCGGTTGAGGTGCTGGCCGCCTGTAAGTACGTGCCGGCCGACGAACTGCCGGTACTAGCACGCGCCGGCATCACTCATCTCGGCGAGAACCGCGCGCAGGACCTGGAGCGTAAGGTGGCCGCTCACGGTGAGCTGTTCACATGGGATTTCATCGGCTCTCTACAGAGCAAACACGTCCGCTCGATAGTGCCGCACGTTCGCCTGATTCATTCGCTGGCAAGCGAGTCGGCGCTGCGCGAGCTGGCTCGCAACGCCGATCGCGCTCGCCCCGGGCTGCGGGTGCTGGTCGAGGTCAATCTCGCCGAAGACTCCGCCAAGCAGGGCATATCGCCAGAGCTTGTGCCGTCGTTTATCGAGCGCTGCCCGTTCCCGGTTGTAGGTCTGATGACGATGCCGCCGCTTGCCGAGAACGCCCAGCAGAGCCGCCCGTACTTTGCTCGCCTGCGCGAGTTGGCCCACGAGCACGGGCTCACCGAGCTCTCGATGGGCACGACCCAGGACTTCGCCGTCGCCGTGGAGGAGGGCGCGACGATCGTGCGGATCGGCACGCGCCTGTACTCGTGAGCGTCAAAGCGCCTAGAATGCGCGAGAGAGCAGGGAAAACGTTCCTTTCACCGAAAATGGCCCTTTGAGATGGCATTTCGCGATTCATGGCACCGCGCGCTCGTGTACTTCGGCCTAGCCGAGGAGTATCACGACGACTACGAGGAGGACGAGGTCCCCTACGAGCAGGAGACGGCCGATCGCTATCGGGAGCGCCCGAACGTGCGCCGTCTCTCCGCACGCCGTCGCCGCGACGATTTCGATGACATCTTCGCCGAGGACGAACCGGCGCGTGGGCGTCCGGCCACAGCGCTGCGCCCCGTCGCTCGCGGCAACGGCGATGTTCGAGTCCATCTGGTGATCCCCAAGTCCTTCAACGACGCGCAGCAGATCGCCGACAAGTTCAAGGACTCGATCCCGGTCATCCTCAACCTGCAAGGCGCCGACACAGACCTCTCCAAGCGTCTGATCGACTTCGCCTCCGGGCTGACCTACGCGCTCGACGGCGGGATGCAGAGGATCGCCGACAAGGTCTTCATGCTGACACCGCGCAACGTCGAGATCTCAGCCGAGGAGCGCGCGCGGTTGATCGAAAAGGGTTTCTTCAATCAGAGCTAGCCCGCGCCGGGTAGCCTGAGGCGCCATGAAGATCGGACTGATCGGCTGCGGCAACATGGCGCGTGCGATGGCGCGAGGCTGGGAAGAGCCTGTGCTTTGCTTCGATCCCGTCAGTGAGCGCGCCGAGGCGTTGGCAAAGGAGACAGGGGGAGAGGCCCTTGGTTCGAGCCTTCAAGTCGCCGAGCGGGCGGATCTGCTCGTGCTCTGCCACAAGCCGGCCCAGCTCAAAGCGGTGGCCCACGAACTTGCGCCCGTCGCCAAGGCCGTTGCCGCGATCCTTGCCGCAACGCCGCTGTCAGAGCTGCGCGATGCCTACCCGGAGACCCCGGTATTCCGCTTCCTGCCGTCGCTGCCGGCCGAAGTGCGCTCGGGCGCGATCGTGATGGCCCTCGATTCACAAACGCGTGCCGCGCTCGCGCAAGGCGAGGATTTGCACGTGCAGGTCCAGGCCCTGTTTGCGCGTTTGGGGGCGTTGGTGGCGCTCGACGATTCGCTTGTCGACGTCGCGATGGGCCTGATGTCCTGCGCGCCCGCATATGTAGCGCTTGTCGCCGAGGCCCAGATCGACGCTGGTGTGCGACGCGGCATCCCGCCGGCGGTGGCCTCCGAGCTTGTCGTCGAGACGCTTGCGGGTACCGCCGAGCTGTTGCGCCGACGAGACTTCGACACGCTGGCCGTCCGGCGCGAGGTCACCTCGCCCGGCGGCATCACCGCGCGCGGACTGGCGGCACTGGAGGCCGGCGGGATCAGGGCGGCCTTCTCCGATGCGCTCGATGCCGTGCTCGGGGAACGGTGAGTTGATGGCCTTTTTGCTGGCCAGTACCCGCTCCGACATCGCCGGATATCTCTCGGCGTTGATCTACGTCTACACGCTGCTGATCGTCGCGCACATCGTCGTTCAGCTGCTCTTCGCGTTCGGAGTGCGCCCCCCGTACTCGCGGGCCAGCGACGCGGTTCTCACGTTTCTGCGCGATGTCTGCGAGCCCTATCTGCGCGTCTTTCGGCGGATCGTGCCGATGGCGGGGATGCTCGACTTCAGCCCGATCGTTGCGATCCTCGTGCTCACGCTCGTAAACGCGGTGATCGTCGAAGGCGTCATCCGCGGTTGAGCCCGTCCTCGCCGGCGGGTCGCCGAGCCTCGAGCGGTACGGCCCTCGATCGGTCGCTGCGCGCCTGGTTGCTTGCGCTGGCCACGGCGGTGGTCGTGGTGCTGGTCGATCAGGCCTCAAAGGCCGCGGTGCGCGGCTCGATCGTGCCCGGAGAAGCGCGTTCGGTGCTGCCGGGCCTGCAGTTCGTCAACACCCGCAATCGCGGCATCGCTTTCGGCTTTCTTCCCGGTCAACATTGGGCGATCACCGTGTTGATAGCCGTGGCGCTGCTGATCCTGCTCGTCTACTTCGCCCGCCACAGCACACTTGCGCTTATCTGGCTGCCGACGGGAATGCTGATCGGCGGCGCGCTCGGCAACGTGTTCGACCGGGTTCGCGCCGGGTATGTCACCGATTTCGTCAAGCTGCCGCTCGGTTGGCCGCCGTTCAATCTCGCCGACGCAGCGATCACGATCGGCGTGCTGTTGCTCGTGCTGGTAATCGAGCGACGCGGTGTGGTAGAGACCCAGTCGCGCTCAGCCGAGCGGTCGCCGTGAGCGACTCCGGCTCGCGCGGTCCCGATTCACTCGATCCCGGCTCGCTCGGTTCCGGCTCGCTCGGTTCCAGCTCGCGTGGGTCCGACTCGCTCGATCCCGACTCGCTGATCGTCTATCGCGACGAGCACGTGCTGGTGATCGACAAGCCCGCAGGCTTGGTCGTGCACCCGGCGCGCGGGCATCGTGAGGGCACGCTCTCGCAACTGCTTGGAGGATTGGCGGCGGGCGGTGAGGCCGAGCGCGCAGGGATCGTTCATCGCCTCGATCGCGGCACCTCTGGTCTGATGGTGGTCGCTCGTGACGAGCAGTCACACTCGCGTCTACAGGCCGCTCTGCGCGAGCGCCTGGTCCAGCGCGAGTACATCGCGCTTGTGGAGGGCGTCCCGCCGGCGCGGACGGGCACGATCGAAGCTCCGATCGGGCGCCATCCCCGCATCCGCACTCGGATGGCGATCGACGGCGTCTCCCCGCGCGAGGCGCGTACGCACTTCGAGCTGGACGAGCGCGTTGGCGCCTACGCGCTGCTGCGCCTGCGGCTTGATACGGGTCGCACGCATCAGATCCGCGTGCACCTGCAGGCGATCGGCCACCCGGTCTGTGGCGACCCCGAGTACGGAACGGCGGGGCTGCTTGGGCTCGAGCGCCAGTTCCTGCACGCCACTCGCCTGGCCTTTCCCCACCCGATCACCGGCGAGCAGATCGAGCTGAGATCGCCGCTGCCGCCGGACCTGCACGAGGCGCTGGAGCGGGCGCGCCGCGCGGATTGAGCAGCCTTCGGTATCCTGCACGCCGTAAGCAGGCCAATTGCCGAACGTCTGCGCATCGTGGCCCTGCCCGCACACCGCTTCAGGCTGTGTGGGTCCACGACGCGGCGCCCGGTACAAACGAATCCACATAAGGGAGCAACGTGAGCGAGGTAGGTATCGCCGATCTGCTCGAGGCTGGAGTTCACTTCGGCCATCAGACACGGCGCTGGAACCCAAAGATGCGCCGCTTCATCCATGGTGAGCGGGGCGGCATCTACATCATCGATCTGCTCAAGACGGCGTCGCTGCTTGCGGCGGCGCAGCAGTTCGCCTCCGAGGTCGCCCATCGTGGCGGCACCGTTCTATTCGTCGGCACCAAGAAGCAGGCACGCGACGCCATCAAGGAGGCCGCCGAGGCGGCTGACATGCCCTACGTCAACAACCGTTGGCTCGGGGGTCTGCTGACCAACTTCCAGACGATCAACCTGCGCATCCGTCGTCTGCACGATCTCGAACGCTTCGAGGCCGAGGGTCAGTTGGCGCTGCTGCCGACGCGCGAGCGGATGGCCGCTCAGGCCGATCTGGCCAAGCTGCGCGCAAACCTCGGTGGCGTCAAGAACATGCAGCGCACACCCAACGCGGTGTTCGTCATCGATCTGAAGACCGAGGCGATCGCCGTGCGCGAAGCCCAGCGTCTGCGTATTCCCGTGATCGGGCTGGTCGACACCAACTGCGATCCGGATGGGATCGACTACGTGATCCCCGGCAACGACGACGCGATGCGCTCCTGCGCTCTGATCGCCAAAGCGATCGGCGGCGTGGTGGCCGAAGGCCACGCGATCTTCCGCGCCGAGGAGGAGAAGGCGCGCCAAGAACGTGTCGAGCAGGCTCGTCGTGAGGCCGAGGAGCGGGCAAAGCGCGAAGCCGAGGAGCGGGCAAAGCGCGAAGCCGAGGAGCAGGCAAAGCGCGAGGCCGCCGAGCAGGCCGCCGCCAAGGAGGCCGCCGAAAAGCAAGCGGCGGCAGCCGCTGTGGCTGCGCAGGCCCAGGCTGCCGCGGCTGCGGCCGAGTCGGCTACACCGGCGCCGGCCGCGCCGACAGCCCCGGCATCTGCACCACCTGCCGCGGCTGCGCCCTCAGAGCCCGCTGCACCGCCGCCGCCCCCTCCCGCCGCCGCTGCGCCGGCACCGGCCGAGCCGGCTGCTGCGGCAGCGCCCGCAACGCCAGAGC
>JBOGXY010000119.1:0-18300 GCA_050696495.1 Solirubrobacteraceae bacterium | reverse complement strand
TGTGAGCGGAGCGTTAGCGTGTTGCATTCCGGGCCTCCCTGAGGTCAGTGAGCTTTGACACCCACAGCCTCTCGGCAGGCCCGGACCTACCCCCTCAAACCGTTCGCAACGTCCCTGGGCACGTCAGCTAGCCCAAGAACTGCCGCCAGCCGCACAGACAGTCGCAACAGAGCCAATCTGTCCGGCCGAGCGACACCCCACGCCACCCTCCGACACGAATCATAATCCGCGTGTCGGGGGTTCGAGTCCCTCCTCCGGCATAACGGACTTGGTGATCGTTGGTGCGGAATGACTGCATAACGGCCGTAGAAGGCGTTATTCTCTACCTACGATGACCGGTCCAGTCGAATATATCGACGCGCAGGAACTCTGGGATGAGAAGGAGAGGGCTCGTCGTGTCGACATGGAGGCACTGCGCTCCGGGGAAAAGACCGAAGAGCAACTGCAGCGCGAGAACGCGTTCTTTGCCTTCCCTCCCGATCGAATTCGAATCAACCTAGACTCTGCTCGCTCCCTCTCCTGAGCAACGAGGGTCGTAAACCGGACGTGAACGAGCAACAAGCGCTCAATGTGTCACCGTTGCCGCTCAGCCTTGCAGACGCTGAACGGATTATCGCGCTCCTCGAGGAGATAGCGCTAGAGAACAACAAGCTCGTGCTGCGGCTTGGCCCCAGAGCCAAACCTAAACCCGAGCACAGCCTGCGCGTCCAGCGCCTCGGCGAGTCGCTTGAGCGTGCGTGCGCTCGTTGCGTGTTGGCCGCTCTCGATACGCGAGATCACCGAGGCTGTCGTGCCCATCCGCGAGGCAAGGCCCGCCTGCGTGAGCCCCAGCCCGTCACGGCGCATGATCACAATCCTTGCGAGCGCCTCAAACGGCGCAAGGCGTTCGTACTCAGCCCGAAACTCAGGATCCTCGAGCGATCGTGCGATGTGCTCGGAGACGGAGGTTCCGACGGGGCTGACCGACCTGCTCGCTGCCCTGGACATGGATCTCATCATAGCAATTCTGCTAAGTCTCGTGGGCGCTACGGCGCGTCGTGACCAGCGGCACGCGGGGGTTGCCGTGGCGAAGCATCCATGCGCGCCTTGAAGTCCTCCCATCTTTGCTGAGCGATGTTGATCTCGGCCAGTGGGATCTTCCCGGTGCTCTTGCGGAAGATATGGAGCAACACGACGAGACGCCCAGACCGTCTATAGAGAACGCGATAAAGCTCTGATCCGGCATGGCAGCGCAACTCACGCAGTTCACCTTCGACTTGCGAGCTGTAGGGAAAGGGAAGGTGCGGCCGCGAATCTGTCAGTCCGTTCAGTCGAGCGAGTTGGTGAGCAAGCCCCGCGCGGCCTCTTCCGTCGAGTGCCTTGATGAAGTCGAGTACCGGCTCCTGACCGTCGGCGGAGCGGTAATAGACAGCTTGAAGGTTGCTCATACACGCATCACCTCATTGCTGGTGGGCGTCTTGGTCGCTAGCAGCCGTGGCGGCATCTTGACGCACCGCTACTCCTCACCCCCCCTCGTCAGCCTCGACATGCACCACCAACACCGGCACCCCGCTGTGCTGGAGCACCTGGTGGCTGACACTTCCCAGCAGCATCGACGCCATCCCGCCGCGGCCGCGAGAGCCCATGACGATCAGGTCGCTGTCGTCCTTCTTTGCCTGGGCGAGGATCGCCGGCGCCGGTGGACCCTCGCCCAGGACCTTTGTGACCGAGACGTCATCGGGGACCTGCTCCAGGGCGCTGTCGAGCAGCTGCGCGTGTTCGCTCTGTAGCGCCAGGTCCAGCTCGCCGAAGTCGACCGGCGGGACGATCGGGCCTCCGACCATCAGCGTCGAGGGGCGTTGGTGGACGCTGATCACCGTCAGCTTGGCTTTGGCCATATCCGCAAGATCGATTGCCTCGCCGAGCGCGCGCTTGGCGTGCTCGGATCCGTCGATCGCTACCAGGATGCGATGAAACAAGGCTGACCTCCAGCTCGATTGTCCGGACGCCTGGAGACCTTAACCGTTATGCCTGCGTGCCGGATCCAGGTTCGTCGGCAAGAATCGTTGCAACCCTCCCCATGTGATGCATCTTGCAACGCGACCTGTTAGTTTTATGCCCGTTCGTGCCGAGTCTTCATCCCACGGGATGAGGAGCGGGGGACCCAAAGCGGTAGAAAACCGCAGGGGGCGAATCGCCACAACTGTGGCGTAGCGCATATGCGCGAGCCCGACAGCTAACCCCGTAGGCGCCCGCAGAAAAACCGAAAGGACGCTTTTCACATGTCGGGAATCCCGCGCGATCTCGCTGTTGCCGATCCCTGGGTGGCTTCACTTGAACGTTCTCGCGCGCGCCGTGAGCGCGCCGGCTCGAGACGCACTACGTCTGCCTCCGCGCACCCCGGCGCCGGCAGCCGCGCCTCCACCCGCCTGGCCGGCCTCATCGACGCCCGCAAGCGACTCCCCTCGCCGCGCAATCTCGCCGAGGAGGAGCCGTGGGATCTCTCGAGCCTGCGCTCGCGCACCCGCCGTCGTGCCGTTGAGCTGCAGTTCGTTCCGTCCTCCACCCGCGCCCGACGCCTGTCGCTGGGCACGCTCGTAGCGCTCGCGGCCGGCCCGGCCGTCGGCCTGGCCGACTCGGGCGGGAGCAGCCATCACGCAAGCTCCTCTCCCCCGCCACCGGAGCCGCCGACCACCGCCGAACACCACATTCACCTGCAGAGCGGTAGCGAAGGTCGCCAGGTGCGCATTCTCCAACACAAGCTCGGCATCGCCGTGGACGGCGTCTACGGCCCGCAGACCGAAGCGGCCGTCCGCGCCTTCCAACAGCGCGAAGGACTGCCGGTCGACGGCACGGTCAGCCAGCAGACGAGCGCCGCCCTCTCCGGACATCCGGCCTCCGTGGCGGCCCCGGCGTCGCTGCTGAGCACACCTGCTCATGGCGAAGCTGAAAAAGGCGGTAACGAAGCGGCCTCACAGAACGGCGGCTCGGGAGCTTTGGTGGCTCAGACCGGAGGCACCAAGGCCGGCTCGACAGGCGCGCATGAGGTCGCAAGCACCAGCTCGCACTCACATGAAGCGCCGGCGCGCAAGCCGGCGGTCGACCCGATCGTGCAATTGCAGGAAAAGCTGGGCGTTTCGGTCGACGGCACCTACGGCCCGGAAACCGAGCGCGCCGTCAAGCACCTGCAGACGGTAAATCACCTACACGTCGACGGTGTCGTCGGCAGCTCGACCTGGAGCGTGCTGAAAGTTCACGACAGTTCTGTGCTTCACCCCGAAAAACCGCAGGCGCCGGCACACAAATCCGACGCTGTGACACACGAACAGTCCACCCCGGCTCCGTCACACAGCCACTCCCAGCACGCCGTCAGCGGCGCCGACGCCGTCCGTCGACTGCAGGAAGCCCTGGGTGTGGAAGCAGACGGCAATTATGGCCCGCAGACAGAGAGCGCCGTCAAGCACTTCCAGTCCGCACACGGCCTGGAAGTCGACGGCGTGGTAGGTCCTGCGACCTGGAGCGCGCTTGGCATCGACTCGCACACCACGATTCACCCGCATCACGCCCACCATTCGAGCGGCGGTGGCAGCAGCACCAGCTCCTCCGGCGGCTCGGGTGTCGTCGCACGCGTGATCGCGGCCGCCGATGAAATCGCCACACGCCCCTACACCTGGGGTGGCGGTCACGGTTCCTTCCAGTCGGTCGGCTATGACTGCTCGGGCTCTGTCTCCTATGCCCTGCACGGCGGTGGCCTGCTCTCCTCACCGGAGGATTCGAGCGAACTGGAGTCCTACGGCGAAGCCGGCCCGGGCCGCTACATCACGATCTACGCCGACTCAGAACACGCCTGGATGGTGATCGACGGTCGCCGCTTTGACACGATCGCCCAACAGGAGACGGGCACGCGTTGGTCGGATTCGATGATGTCCACCTCCGGTTACGTGGTTCGTCACCCGGCGGGCCTGTAGCGCTCAGCTTCGGTCAGACAGCACCCAACCACGACGGTCCGTAAGGACCGTTCACCCAACCAAATAGCGCTGCCAGACGCCGTGCGAGAGTTTCGTCTCACCAGCGCCGTAGCTTCATCTCCCTCGCCCCCAATGCGAAGGAGATATGAATGCTCGCCCGTGCGCGCACGTTCGCGATCGAGGCTCTACAGGCAAGAGCGGTAGCCGTCGAGGTGGACATCAGGCCGGGCCTGCCGGCCTTTACGATCGTCGGCCTCGGCGATGCCACCGTGCGCGAGGCGCGCGATCGCGTGCACGCCGCGATCCTCAACAGCGGCTTTCAGTTCCCCGCTCAGCGGATAACGGCAAACCTCGCCCCCGCCGACATCCCCAAGGTCGGCCCGGGTTTCGACCTCGCTTTGGCCTGCGCGGTGCTGGCCGCCAGCGGACAGATCCCCAGCGAGTCGCTGGCCACGCACGCCCTGTTCGGGGAGCTCTCGCTGGACGGCGAGGTTCGCGCCGCTCACGGCACGCTGGCGGTCGCCGAGGCCAGCCGCAAGGCATCTCTGGAGATGCTGCTGGTCGGCCCCGCCCGCGCGCGCGAGGCGATGCTGGTGGCGGATCTGCGGGTCGGTGTCGTGCAGAGCTTGGTAAGCGCGGCGCGCGTGCTGGCCGGCGGCGAGCCCGACCCTGCTCCTCCACCCGCGCCCGAGCGTCCCGGCGAGCGCGCGTTGCTGCCCGACCTCGGCGATGTGCGTGGCCGACCCGACGCCGTCGGCGCGTTGACGATCGCCGCCGCGGGCGCGCACAACTGCCTGTTCACGGGCCCGCCCGGCACCGGCAAGACGATGCTCGCCCAGCGCCTTCCGTCGATCCTGCCGCCGCTCAGCCACGAGGAGGCGATCGAAGTGCTGCGCATCCACAGCGTCGCCGGGCGCCTGCAAAGCGAAACGCTCGTGCGCGAGCGTCCTTTCCGCGCTCCACACCATTCGATCACCACGGCGGGCTTGATCGGCGGCGCCCGTCAAGGATGGGTGGGAGAGGTTGTGCTGGCTCACAACGGGGTACTGTTTTTGGACGAGTTGTGCGAGTTCGAGCGCGCCCCGTTGGACGCCCTGCGTCAACCGCTCGAGGACGGTCGTGTGGCGATCGTCAGAGCACGGCACTCGACTGTCTACCCGTCGCGGTTCATGCTGGTGGCGGCAACCAACCCGTGTCCGTGCGGCTACGCCGGAGTCGATGATCGTTGCCGCTGCAAGCCGCACGAGCTGGCGCGCCACCGTCGCCGCCTCAGCGGCCCGCTGCTCGACCGAATCGACCTGCTCGTGCGGATGGAGCGAGCCGGCAGCGAGAGCCTGGCGACTCCGCCCACGACCAGCTCGGCCGCGGCGGCGGAGCGGGTGCTGCTTGCCCGCGAGCGCCAGGCGGCGCGTCTGCGCGCCGTGGGTGTCCTCGTCAACGCGCATATGACGGCTGCGATGTTGCGCGCGCACGTGGACCTCGATCCGCGTGCCGAGCAGATGCTCGCACGCGTGCGTGAGCGCTCGGTGCTCAGCGCCCGTGGTGTACATCGCGCCTTGCGGGTCGCAAGGACGATCGCCGACCTGGAGGCCCACTCGCGTGTAGAGCAGTCGGACCTGGCGATGGCGCTGTCCTTGCGCCCCGGCTTTGGCGCCGAGGAGCGGCGTGCGGCGTGAGCGAGGGCACGGGATGCGGGGTGAGGCGCGGCGCGCCGAGCGGCGTGTGCAGCCGCTGTGAGAGTTCCGCTCGGTTGTCGGTGCGCGTGTGCGCCGTCGAGGCGGGCGCGGTCGAGAGCGTCTGTCGCCATCACTGCCTCTACCCGAAGCGCCTGCGTGCCGCCCCGGATGTGCCGGATGTGCTCGAGGTTCGCGGCGGGGCCGAGCGTCTGGCTGCATTGCTCGACGGCAAGGTCGCAGCGGTCGCGGCGACACCTGCGCCTGACGAGTACGGCAAACACGTCGCGCAGGCGCTGACGCGCGATCTGCTCGCCGGCGGAGTGACGGTGGCCGGCCTGCGGGGCGGCCTCGGTAGCGAGGCGTGTGCCTTGGTCCACGAAGCCGGTGGGAACACCCTGCTCATCGGTGCCTGCGAGGTCGTCGAGAGCCACGAGCCAGAGCGGTCATTGGGCGAGGCGGCAAGCGAGCAAGCGCTCGCCTCGCTCGCCGACTTGGTAATCGTTCTCGCCGGCGGCAAGAAGGCGCTTGACGTTCTCGACGGCGTGGGTAGACGCCGTCGACGCCGCAAGCCACAGAGCGAACCTCGCGAGCGCCCGTCGATGAGCGAGCCAGCGCCCGTGGCTGTGGCGCTCGCCCCGCCAGATCTCCAACCGGAGCTTGCGGCGGTACTCAAGCGCGTCGCAAGCGGCGAGGACACGCTGGCCAAGCTGTGTGCCGGCAGGCCGACATGCGGCGAGCTGACGCTTGCCTTGACCGAACTGGAGCTGCTCGGGCTGTTGCGACGCGGCGAGGACGGCCGCTACCTGCCGCCCTGACGCCTACCGCTGGACCGGCCCATATCGTGCGCAGCCAGCAGCCGACCTTGACTCACTCGGAGACGCCGCAAATAGCCACTGACACACAACACATCGCGCACGACAGACGCTCCCGGCGTATCGACCCCAGCGAGCTGCTCGCGATCGCGCTCGGCGGCGCGATCGGCGCGCTCGCGCGCGTCGGCCTGGCCCAGGCCGCGCCGCTCAGCACCGGAAGCTGGCCGTGGGCGACGTTTGCGGCGAACATCCTCGGCGCGCTGCTGATCGGCTACTTCGTCACCCGCCTGCAGGAGCGCCTACCCGTCTCAACCCTGCGCCGCCCGCTGCTTGCCACCGGCTTCTGCGGAGCGCTGACCACCTTCTCGACTGTGCAGATCGAGCTGCTGAAGATGGCCGACCGCCACGATTGGGCGCTGGCCGCGTCGTATCTGACCGCCAGTGTGATCGGCGGCTATCTGGCCGTGTTCGCCTCCTCGGCGATGGTGCGCCGCGTCAGGGCGCTGGCGTGAGCGCCTTTGGCTGGATCGCCGTCGCCGTCCTTGGCAGCGCAGGCTCGATCGCGCGCTTCCTGCTCGACGGCGCCGTCTCCTCGCGCTCGGCAGGCTCTTTCCCGCTCGGCACCCTGGCGGTCAACGCCAGCGGCGCGCTCGTGCTCGGCCTACTGACCGGCCTTGCCCTCTCCGGCGAAGCGCTGACGCTGGCCGGCTCGGCCACGATCGGCTCCTACACGACGTTCTCCACCTGGATGCTCGAGACCCACCGCCTCGGCGAGGACGGCCGCCTGCAGGCCGGCGCGCTGAACGTGTTCGTGAGCATCGCCGTGGGCATCGGCGCGGCCCTGTTGGGCCGAACGATCGGGGCCGCGTTGTGAGCGCGCAGACGCTCAAGCTCACGACCTACTTCGGCGAGCGCTCCCGCGTAAGAGGCCGTTTGCTTGCAGATGAGCTGCTCGACGCGGCGGCGCATCAAGGCATCGCCCTGAGCGTGCTGCTGCGGGGCGTCCAGGGCTTCGGCGCCAAGCACCGCCTGCGCACCGATCGCCTGCTGACGCTCTCCGAAGACCTGCCGCTGGTCTCGATCGCCGTCGATGCCGCTGAGCGGATCGAAGCCTTGAGGGCAAGCGTCGCCGAGCTTCCCGCCGAAGGCCTGATCGCCGTCGAGCCGACGAGCACGACCGGGGCTGTTGACCATTTCCCGGCGGATTCCGAGGTCAAGCTGACCGTCTGCCTCGGCCGCCACGAGCGGATCGACAGTGAACCTGTTTTCGCGGCCGTCTGCCGGGTCCTGCGCGAGGCCGGAGTCTCGGGCGCGACGGTGCTGTTGGGTGTCGACGGCGCCATCGGCGGCGAGCGCCGCCGCGCGCGCTTCTTCGCTCGCAACGTCGGCGTCCCGCTGCTCGTGCTCAGCGTGGGCGAAGCGGCAAGGATCGAGCGAGCGCTGAGGACGCTGCGGCAGATGCTCCCCTCGCTCCTCTGCACGCTGGAGCGCACGCAGGTGCTCAAGCGCGACGGCCAACTGCTGCGCTCACCGCTCCAGGCGTTGGCCGCCGCCGCGGGCGATTCGGCACGCGTGAAGCTAACGGTCGTGACCTCAGAGGCCGCCCGTCATCGCTCTCGCCCCGTCTACCTGGAGCTGGTCAGGCGCCTACGCGATCAGGGCGCCGCCGGCGCCACGTCGCTGCGGGGCATCTGGGGCTTCCACGGCGAGCACGAGCCGCACGGCGACCGCCTGCTCTCGCTACGCCGTCACGTCCCGGTGATCACCGAGGCGATCGACACCCCGCACCGGATCGCGTCGTTGTTCGAGATCGTGGACGAGCTGACGAGCGAGAGCGGCCTGGTGACCAGCGAGGTGGTGCCGACGGCGGCACCGTTTGGGGGTCTGCCTGGGCTATAGTTAGCCGCCGCGCGGCTGTAGCTCAGTTGGCTAGAGCGTCTGCTTGCCATGCAGAAGGTCGAGGGTTCGAATCCCTTCAGCCGCTTCGAAAAACCCCGCAAGCGCGGGGTTTTTCTTTGGGGCGGGTGGCGCTGGCATAAACTTTGTCCCAAGTTTTTGTCCCAAAGTTTGCGGCACGGCGTTCAGCATCTCGTCGCGAGAGCGAGAGCGCGACAGACTTCGTTCATGCGCTCGGATCCAAGCTGCGTGATCCGCTCGGTGAGGAATATCTTGTCTGCGGCCGTTGCGTGGTCAGCGTTGAGCACACAACTACGCGGCATCCCGTCCTCCGGTCCGAGCTCCACCTCTGTGGCAAGCCCACGAATCGACGTCGTCGCCAGAACCAGGAACAACTCATTCAGACTCTGAATGGCCTCGGTGCGAGTCATGACCACGGCGGGACGGCGCTTGGCGTCCGGTGGCTCATACCACCAGACATCGCCGCGACTCACCATGGAACGTGGCCGGCCTCTTGCTCCTGCTCGTCAAGCCGTTGCATGGACCGCGTGGTAGACCCCCGCAGCATCGCCGAAAGGTTGCCCCACTCGTCCACGACGTCGCCAGATCGACCACGCGTAGCGATGAAGTCGGCGACCGGCTCCAGCTGGGACTCGGGGAGTTCGTCGACCAGTTTGTGGATCTGCTCTCGCGTAGCCATCTGGGAAGATTGTAGATCCTATAGCGGGGATGCCAGTTGCTGTGTTCAAACCGAAGAGTGTCCCAGGCCGTCGCGAACGTTCTGGGAGAACATCAGCGTCCAGGTCTCTGCCCCTTGGTCTCCTACACGCGCTCAATCGCTGTAGGCCAGTTTGCCGTCAGCGAAGGGGCTTGGTGCCCCGCGAATCTCGACTGCGACGACGCTTGGCGGCGGCGTGGATGGCATCGGATTCGACGGGAGAGGCTTGGGTGAGGGTGTATCGCTCATCTCAGCTGATGAGTGTAACGAGCAGAGCAGTGGTCAGCGCAAGGATCTCGATCGTCACGAGGAACGATCCCGCGCCCTGACCCGAATCACGTATCCCGCATCGACCCCGTCAAACGCCAAGCCCGCAATACTGGACCCAGCAGCACAGCAAGCGACCCGGCCGATTGCAGGATCGTCTCGCTGGACCCACTGATACCAGGTCCGCGAACACTGTCCTTCGAGAGATACAGCGCGACCATCGACGCGACTATCACCGCGTGACGCTCGCCATGCCTGAGGGCGCGAGCCTCCATAGTTGCTCGCCTAACCAGTTGGTCGATCCGACGCACAGCGAACTCAAACGAACCATAGGCCGCCAAATAGCTGTAAGCCCCAGTGCAGTCGTCGTCAACCAGGTCGTCATAGCTATCGAGCAATGTCGCCGCCAACGCAATCCAGGGGAAATAGGCTAAGAAGACTTCGACTGCTTGATTCTCTGCCGGGAACGGTTCTGCGGCAACCGCCATAAGCGCCAGGACAGTAAGCCACGCGCTCGCCGCGCCCGCCGTCTCATACCAGCCCAGCCCGCTTCCGGCATTACCTTCGCGTAAAGCCCACGCTTCCAGCACCATCTGGCGTAAGACCAAGTCACTCTCGTGATTGAGACCTTGAACTTGTGCAAGCATGGCAGCGCGAATCAACAGCGGACGCACACTCGCATAAGAGGGCAGTAACGCGCATCCGACCCTGCAAGCTTCGACTAGGCCACACAGATACCCGCCGTCGTCGCGCCACGGATGCTCGCTGTAATAGTCGGAAAGAGGACGTTGCAGGTCGATAGCCTCCACCAGCGCAAGGTGAAGCTGACGTCCGTCGCAAATCCCGGCTTCGATCCCGCGCTCGACGGTACTGTCGAGGAAATCCCCCATAATCTCGTAGGCCACAAGCAACCGCAACAGCTTCGGACAACGTCGCGTGGGGATCGTCCAAAGCAGCGCGGCGCCGTCAGTGTTCGGCCGCTTGTGGTCCAGCGCTCTCAGTGCATCGTCGCGGATTCTCGGATCAGGAATTTGCTCGGCCTGGGCACGCCACCGTTCGACCTCACGTAACACCCCTCGTAGACCCCACACAAGCTCGCGGCCAACCGCTAACCCGAGCCCCCAAGCCTGCGTAATCGCAGCACGGCCGGAATCGAGCGCCACCCCACACATGACGATCTCGCGTGCTCCGGTTCTGACTATTCTTGAAGTGCTGGCCCTATACGCACCGCGAAATAACCAGGTACGGCCACAATGACAAACGCAATCGCGGTAACGACGCCAACACTCAAAGCCGCCACCCCAAGCGCAACGGAAAACTCCACCGGAAAGCCGGTCACGCTGACCAATGCGTGACTAAGCACTACCTGCCCGTACAGACCGAAAGCCGCGCCCACCGAACAGCCGATCGCCAATAGCATCGCACTCTCCCAGAGCAGGGCTCCCCAAAGCTCTTTTTCATCGAACCCGTCGACCTTCATTCCCGCGAGACGCGGTCGTCGCTGCCATATCATCGCACCGATCGCGGCTGCCATAGCGAACGCTGCCGCAACCAGGACGAGCGCCGCGATGGCCGTGAGGCGCGCCAGACCTTGATGTTGTCCAGCAATCTCGTTCTGCTGGTGGCGCTGCGCGCTTTGTGCCACCAACGCACTTGAAGCAAGCGCTGAATTGACCTCTGCGATCGCCTTTCCCGTCGCAACGCCGGGCAGCAACGAAACTTGATATGCGCTCACATCGCTATTTTCCCAAGCGTCGGCAAAGTCAGTCGCGTTCATTACGATCGCCCCGGGTGACCAGCCGAAGTTTGTCGTGATCGCGGCCACACGGAAGTAGCGAGGCTGAGAGGATGCAAGCAGCAGTCGACTGCCAACACGCAATTTGAGTTCACTTGCCAGGTCGCGTGAGACTGTCATCCAACCGTGCCCCCGCAGCCGCGCGCGGGCGAGCGCACTGGCGCCGGTAACCACCTGACTTGACGAGACTATTCGTGGATTGCTAGCCGGCGGCGCGAGCACCACCACGCGTCTATCGCCTAGGTCCAAGAATGCGCCGCGATAGCTATTGACGCTTCTCACTCCGGCCAGCCTGTCGAGAACGGGCCGATACCGATCCTCAAATGGCGTCGTTGCGAGGGTAGTAGCTCCTCCCCGAGGCGTGACCCACAGGTCGGTGCCAAGACTTACGTCAGCCGAAGCTACTATTAGCCCATCGCGCAGACTTCCCTGTGCTCCCTCGATGGCGACACTGCCGAAAACCGCTATCGCGCCGGTGGCGGCGATCGCCAGCGACCTGGACCGTGTGGTACTCGAAAGCAGCTCGATGATTGCGATTCGCGAGGAGGCGCCCAGCAGCGGCCGCTGTGCGCGCTCTGCCAGTCCGACCGCCACAGTGAAGGCAACCGGTAGTGCAAGTAGCAGGGCTAGTGTCAAGCTGAAGAAAGCAAGCACTGCTTCGCCCACGCTCCCGACGCCAGCGATCACCAAGTACGTCGTCAGCCCTACACAAGCCAAACTGCCGCCAAGCGCCAGTCGCGACGCGGGCCACTTCGACGGGTGACGTTTGTCGGTCTTCGGCCCAACAGGTCCTTGGCGGAAGATGTCGCGGCGCAGCGGAAACATTACTCCGAGCACAGCTGCCGAAAGCCCACCGACAACCGCGATGAGGACACTCGTCCAGCTCACAATGCGTTGCGAGCCAACCGGAAACGCCAGAGAGAGATAACCCGGCTGAGCCTGAAGCAAGGTATGGGAGAGCAGGTCTCCGAGTGCGAGACCTGCGAGCGTGCCGGCCATTCCGAGCATGAAGACGTCGAACATCATCACCTCGGCGATCTCATAGGGAGAATATCCATCGAGTCGCAGATCGGTAATCAGATTGCGGCGTTGCGGTACCGTCAACAACATCGCGTTCAGGGCGAACAGAAAGCCCACCAGTGCGCTAATCGCCGAAAACAGCTGTGTGGATTGGACGGCGGGCCCCTCGGCCTGCTGAAAGACGGTAGCGTCGAAGTTGGCCGGACGTACGTTTGCGCGTCCCGCCGCAATACGTTGCAGTCCCTGTGCGACCGCCTTGTCTCGACCATGCCGTGGAACAACAAGTATTCGATTGAGTCTTTCCGCCATGCCCACCAGCCGCTGCGCTTCGCCGAGGGGCATTATCGCCACGGGACTTCTCACTCCCAGCCCGATGTCGTTGCCGTACAGCACGATCGCAAGCATTGTCTTGGCATTCCTTGCACCGACCTGCACGGTGACTGGAAGTAGTGTTTTCACCCCCGTTCTTTCCACGATTGGGTAGGGCAACGCCATTCCGTGCTGCTGGCCGATCTGCTCCGTACCAACATGGCCGAGCAACTGGCTCCGCAGGCCCAGAAAAGTTGCGTTCACTCCAATCAGATCGACAGTCTGTGCCCCTCGCGGACCAACGACGGTTATCTCACGCTCAAGTACCGGAACGGCGAGCTGTACTCCCGGCAGAGCTTGCACCCTCCCGAGCAGACTCTCAGGCAGACCGCTAGGATCCCGTGCGACGATCTGTAGTCGGGCATTACCCACGAGATCGTCCGCCAGACGGGTGACCGACCCTGACAGGCTCGTGTTGGCCACCTGCGAGGCAAACAGCAGCGCCACGCCCACCGCTATCCCGGCCACCGCCAACAGCTCCTGCACCAACCTCGCGCGCAGGCGCACGCGGTACAGGTAGAAGATCGTCCCCAGCCTCATCGTCAGTCCAGCCGCACTACGGCGGCTCACTCCCCTACTGTCATCGAGCGCCGTGTGGCGCGTAGGCTACGGCCGGCTCATACTCGAACAATCTGCCGTCGCGCAACGACCGGACCCGATCCGCAAACGATGCCGCGCGCGGGTCGTGCGTGACCAGCAGCATCGCCACACCCTGCTCGTGACAGACATCGGAGAGCAGCTCCAGCACCTCCATGCCCCGCTCGGTGTCGAGGCTTCCCGTCGGCTCATCGGCGAGCACAAGCGACGGACCCGTGGAGAGCGCACGGGCGATCATCACTCGCTGGCGCTCCCCCATCGAGAGCTGCTCGGCGCGCGATAAAGCACGACCGTTCAGGCCGAGGCGCTCCAGCAGCGGCTCGATCGTGCGCTGCGCGTCACGCCGTCCCGACGTTGCCAGCAACTTCAGCGCTGCATTGTCATCCGCGCGCACTCCCGGGATCAGATCCAGCGACTGGCGGATGAACCCCAGCTGCGAGCGCCTGAACCGTGCCCGTTCACGCTCGGAGAGAGCCGATATCTCACGCCCGGCGACGCTCACCGAACCGCTGTCGGGCACGAGCAGGCCCGCGATCAGCATCAGCATCGTCGTCTTGCCCGAACCGCTGGGACCGTACAGGGCGACCATTTCGCCGGCCTCGACCGTCAGCGACACTCCGTCCACCGCACGAACCAACTCATCCTCGCCGACCCGGTAGTGCTTGACGAGTTCATGTAGCTCGAGCATCAACACACCAGTATGGCTTGCCCTCGGCGTTGGATGCCGTGAACGCGATTGTGCGGGTTGCGTACAAACGACCACTTTGCGCGATCTTTGCCCGGCAACACTGGGCCAAGCGAGCGAGAGACACCCGTTTGGCGGGGATCGACTAGTCGGAAACGTTTGCGCCGGATGCCGCCCGATAGCCTTCTGCGCTCCCAACATCGCGAATATCGGAGCCGCCGCATGAGCAAGATCGAGATCGAGAACGACGGGCCGCTGAGTGTCCTGACCATCGACAGCCCACCGCTGAACCTGTTCGACGACGAGCTGATGGGCGAGCTCTCCGACGCCGTCGACCGGCTGGTCGCCGAGCCGCCGCGCGGGCTGCTCGTGCGTGCCGAGGGCCGCGTCGTAAGCGGCGGTGTGGACGTGCACGTATTCGACGGGCTCTCGCCCGAGCAGGCGGCAGAGATGTGGGTGCGGCTGCTCGATCTCGTCCACCGCGTGGAGGAGCTGCCGCTGCCGACCGTGTTCGCCGCGCACGCCCTCTGCCTGACCGCGGCGTTTGAGTTCTCGCTCGGCTGCGACCTGCTGCTGGCGGCCGAGTCGGCGCGTTTCGGCCTGGTCGAGACGGTCGTGGGCCTGACACCTGCGATGGGCGGCACACAGCGCTTGGCCGAGCGCGCCGGCCCGGCCCGAGCGCGCGAGTTCGTGATGACCGGCGAACTGTATGACGCGCACACGCTCGAGCGTTGGAACGTCGTCAACCGCGTGCTCCCCGACGAGGGCTTTGACGAGGCCGCCCATGCGTTCGCACTACGCCTGGCCGAAGGGCCGACCAAGGCGCACGCCGCCACCAAGGCGATCGTGCGCGCCGCCCTGCAGGAGGGCGGCGCGCGTGGCGCCGACCGGCGCGTGCCTGAGCTTGCCGGCGATCTGTTCGCCACCGAGGACCTGCGCGCGGCCGTGCGCTCGTTCCTGGAGAACGGGCCGGGCAAGGCCACCTATATCGGGCACTGAGCGTCGCGCCAACCGCCCGTTAGACGACCCACAGACGAGGCGCTAAACAGCGATCGGGCGGTATTCGCGCGTGCCCGGATGCTGTTCGAGCAAACCCACCGCTCTCAGCGTCTTGACATAGCGGTGAGTTGTCGAGGGAGACATTTCGAGCTCTTTGGCCAGGTCGATGATCGCCCGCCACGGCCGCTGCGGGCCATAGCAGGAGAGGATCGCAAGCCCTCTCAGCAGTGACTGCGAGAGCTGCGGATCGCTGAGCGCCTGCGTCAAAGCCGTCTGTGCGGCCTCGTGCAGCGTGCCGGGCGTCCGGCCGTCTCCGTTGGGGCTCACGTGCGCGTTGTCAAGCGCGACGACCAGCAGGCTCGACGCCGCTCCCCCGTTTGTGCTTCCCGCCGCGCGCACCACCTGCTCCACCTGCGCGGGCGAGAGCGCGATCGCTATCTCTTGATCCTTTCCCATAACCACCCTCCTATCTTTACGTCATTTACTCCTGGGACTGTTTCTGACGTTGCGTATAAACCAGGGCGTTTGGATCACTGGGCTCGCCTCGGAGGTTTACTCGGGAAGTCCGAAACAACGGTAGGCGCCCGTAAATCCGCCCCCTCTGCTAGACAGGCCAAGATGAGCTCGCCGCCTCCGAGCCCTGTCAAGGGGAGACGCCGCCTCGTATCCCGGCGCGCGGGTGCGATCGTGGCGGCGCTCGTGATGGCGGCGGTGCTGGCTTTCGCGCTCAGCCGGATCGACCTCTCCCACGCGGGCAGCGCACTGCTCTCAGCAAGCCCCGGCTGGCTGCTGCTCGCGCTCGCGCTGATGATGCTCTCGATGCTGCTGCGCGCGGCCTCCTGGCACGCGATCCTGCGCGCCGCGCTGCCGGACACCCGCATTTCCTGGGGAGCCGTGGTCCGCGCAACGATGATCGGCGTGATGGCCTCGGCCGTGGTCCCGGGTCGCCTGGGCGAGCCCACGCGCATGCTCGTGCTCAGCCGCCGCCTGCCCGGCCGCACGAGCCGCACATTCCCGGTGGTGGCGGGCACAGTCTTCTCACAGACGCTGATCAATCTGGTGGCGCTCGGCGTGCTGGCGGCAATCACCTTCAGCAGCGTCTCGCTGCTCAGCGGCAACGCCTCGGCGCTGGTAGCCGTACTGGCGGTACCGGTGTTCGTGGCGCTGTTCGTCTTCGGCACACCGGTGCTGTTGCGCCTCGCCCAGCGCTCACGCAGCCTGCGAATCCGCGGCGCGGCGATCGCCTTCGCCGGCCTGCTGCGCCTGGCGCAACGGGGCCTTACCGTGTTCGCACGTCCGCGCTACGGCGTGCCGGCGGTCGGCTTTCAGCTGAGCGCTTGGGCGCTGCAGTGGGGCTCCTGTTACATGGTGATCCTCGCGATGGGCCTCGAGCATCACGGCCATGCCACTCCGGTCACGGCCGCCGCCGTGCTGCTGGCGGTCAACGTCACGGCAGTGCTGCCGGCGACCCCGGCCAACGTCGGCGTCTTTCAGGCCGCCTGCCTGGTGGTCCTGGCCGCCTACGGCATCGGCGCCGGCCAGGCGCTCGCCTACGGGATCATCCTGCAGGCGGTCGAGTTGGTCACGGCGCTCGCGCTGGGCGTGCCGGCCCTGCTGCGCGAGGGAATGACCTGGCAGGACATTCGCGACTCAGCGCGCATGGATGAGCAAACCGGTGTGATCGACGCCGAGGGCGACGCTGAAGAACTCTCAGCCGACTAGCGCTCGTAGCGACTGGCGCAGCGACGATGTCGTCCGCAGCACCGCTGTTGGCTCGTAGCCGCAGTGGGCCATGCAGTTCTCACAGCGCGGGTCTTTGCCGCGGCCGTAGCTCTCCCAGTCGGTGGTCTCCAACAGCTCCTTGTATGTGGAGGCGTAACCGTCTGACATCAGGTAGCAGGGGCGCTGCCAGCCAAACAGCGAATAGCTCGGTATCCCCCAGGCGGTGCAATCGAATTCCGCCTTGCCCTCCAGGAAGTCCAGGAACAGCGGGCTGTGGTTCAGCCGCCAGCGTTTGCGCCGGCCGTCGGCGAAGGCCGACTTGAACAGTTCGCGCGTCTGGCGCACGCCGAGGAAATGCTCCTGATCGGGCGCCTTCTCATAGGCGTAGGCGGGCGAGATCATCATTTCGTCGACTTCCAGGTCGTCGTTTAGGAAATCGAGCACGTCGCGCACCGTCTTTGGCGAATCGTGGGTGAAGAACGTGGTGTTGGTCGTCACCCGGAAGCCGGCGGCCTTGGCGGCCTTGATCGCGGCGACCGCCTTGTCAAAGACGCCCTCGCGCTCGACCGACTGGTCGTGGCGCTCGCGTAGGCCATCCATGTGAACCGCCCAGGCGAAGTAGGGGCTCGGCTTGAAGTCCGCGAGCTTTTTCTCGAGCAGGATCGCGTTCGTGCACAGGTAGACGAAGCGCTTGCGTTTGACGAGCTCCGCGGCGATCAGATGGATCTCCGGATGGATCAGCGGCTCGCCGCCCGCGATCGAGACCATCGGCGCGCCGCTCTCCTCGATCGCACCGACAGCCTGCTCGACGGACATGCGCCGGCGCAACACGTGCTCTGGATGCTGGATCTTGCCGCAGCCAGAGCAAGCAAGATTGCACTGGAACAGCGGCTCGAGCTCCACGATCAGCGGAAACTTCTCACGCCGCGCCAGGCGCTGGCGCAGCAGGTACCACCCCATCCGCGCGCCCTGCCGTGCCGGGACCGCCATTACGCCTCGCTCTCCACGCCGCTATCCACTCCCAACACAGTATGAAGCTCGCCCTGGAGTCTGAGCGCGCCGAGCGCGGCGCCCACGCGACGCAGGGTGGACATCGCTCGCATCGCGTTGGCGAGAGTGGGCAGCGGCGGCCCCACCGGCAGCACCTGGCGCAGCTCGTGCTCGGGCGTGTCGGAGAGCACCCGCACGACCGCAAACGGCCGACCCCGTGCCGCCTGCGCGACCCAGGCGGACTCCATGTCCACGGCGATCGCGCCGCTCTGCAGCATCCGCGTGCGCGCCTCGCCGGTGATGATCTCCTGCACCGAGGCGACCTTTCCGCGGCAGGTCGCAAGACCATGGCCGGTTAGCGCGCGCCGCAGCTCCTCGGCCATCGAGCAGTCGATCCGCTCGCCCGCCTGCATTCCCTGGCCGTCGATCGCGACGACCTCGCTGGCGATCACCACATCGCACAGGCGACTGTCGCTCTCCAGGCCGCCGCCGAACCCGACGACCACGAGCGCGACGGCCGGGTCTTCGAGCAGCGCGGGCACGGCCTCGCGCGCCTTGCGCGGGCCCATGCCGGTCGTGCGCACACGCAACCCCGGACCCGCCGAGCGCACCGCCAGCGCCTCCACCCCGAGCGGGGAGACGACAAGCACGTCTGTCATCGACCTCCCTCCCCCGCGAGCGAACCGCCGCCGGGCGTCTGTTCCACGGCGACGGCGACGGCGCCGGTGCACTCGAGCGCCGCCCGCGCCGCGGCGTGACCGCTGCGCGCCGCTCCCTCGAGCGTCGCGGGCCAGCCCGTGCGCGTCC
>JBOGXY010000118.1:0-21626 GCA_050696495.1 Solirubrobacteraceae bacterium | reverse complement strand
TCGACAGCCTCGTCACCGACTCCGTCGTGACCCTCTTCCAGTCGGGCCTGACGCTGATCGGCACGGTCGGCATCCTGCTCTACCTCGACGTCAAACTGGCCCTGATCACCTTCTGCGTGCTGCCGATCCTGCTTGCCGGCTCGTTGTGGTTCAGGATCGTCTCGGCGGGCGCCTTCCGCCGCACGCGCGAGACGATCGGCGCGATCACGGCCTACCTCCAGGAGACGCTGTCGGGTGTGAGGATCGTTCGCAGCTTCGCGCAGGAGCCTGAGCACGAGCGCACCTTCACGACGCTCAACGAGGACAACCGCGAAGCCAACATGACCACGGTCCGGCTCAACGCCGCGTACTTCCCAGCGGTGGAAATGCTCTCCGGGGTCGCGGTCGCGGCGATCGTTCTCTACGGTGGCCTGCAGGCGATCAACGGCCACGTCACGGTCGGGACGGTGGTCGCGTTCGTCGCCGCGCTGGCGAACCTGTTCGAACCGATTCAGCAGCTCTCGCAGCTGTATGCGACCTACCAGTCCGGCATGGCGGCGCTGGAGAAGATCTTCCAGCTGCTCGACGTGCAACCTGATTTGACGGACAAGACAAACGCAATCGATCTGCCGAGCATCCGCGGCGAGGTGGACTTCGAGGATGTGTCGTTTGCCTACCGCAAGCACGGACGGGGCGGGCAAGGCGAGGGCGCCGCCACGGACGGCGAGGGCCCCGGCGAGGTGCTCGCTCTAAAGGACATCAACCTGCACATCCCGCCGGGCCAGACGGTCGCGCTCGTGGGCGCCACCGGCGCCGGCAAGTCGACCTTCGCCAAGCTCGCGGCCCGCTTCTACGACCCCACCGGCGGGCGCGTGCTGATCGACGGTCACGACCTGCGTGACGTGGCCAGCGGGACGCTGCGCTCACAGATGGGGATCGTCCCCCAGGAGGCCTTCCTGTTCTCCGGCACGATCCGCGAGAACATAGCTTTCGGTAGCCCCGAGGCCGACCAGCAGGAGATCGAGGCCGCCGCCCGCGCAGTCGGCGCCGACACGTTCATCTCGGAGCTGGAGCACGGCTATGACACCGAAGTCGGCGAGCGCGGCGCCCAGCTCTCGGCGGGCCAGCGTCAGCTGATCGCCTTCGCGCGAGCCCTGATCACCGACCCGCGCGTGCTGATCCTCGACGAGGCGACATCCAACGTGGACCTGCACACCGAGGGCCGCATCGAGGAAGGCCTGCGGCGCCTGCTGGCGGGCCGCACCGCGATAGTGATCGCCCACCGCCTCTCGACGATCAGACAGGCGGGCCGGATCGTGGTACTCGAAGGAGGCCAGATCGCCGAGGAGGGCACGCACGAGGAGTTGCTCGCGGCTGAGGGCCGGTATTACGCCCTGTATCGCGACTGGGCGCTGCACGCCGTGGCGTAAACAACTATCAGGTACGTCCGGCCCATCGCTTGTTCATACGTAGCTAGCTCCAAATCGGGGCGGCGGGATTTGAACCCACGATCTCTCGGCCCCAAACCGAGCGCGATACCAAGCTTCGCCACGCCCCGAGCGCAGAACCAAAGTCTACATGTTCCGACCTTAGAAGGACAGTTGTCTGCAAATTGCGGGACGCGAATGCCCGACCATCCGCTACTGCTAGCCTCCGCCGCGCCATGGCCGACATCCAGCCACTTCGCGCGCTGCACTACGACACGAAACTCGCCGGCGGGCTCGCCGATGTGACCTCGCCGCCCTACGACGTGATCGACGCCGAGCAGCGTCAGGCGCTCCTTGGACGATCCCCTTTCAACGTCGTGGCCGTCGATCTTCCAAAGGCTGAGGAGGGCTCAACCGCCGACCCCTACGCCCGCGCCGGCGAGCTGTTCGAGGCATGGCAGATGCAGGGAGTCCTCGTGCGTGACCCCGAGCCCTCCCTGTGGGCTCACACCCAGACATACACCGGGCCCGACGGGCAGACCCGCACGCGCAGGGGCTTCTTCTGCCGCGTTCGCATCGAGGGCTACGGCCCTGGGCGGGTCCGACCGCACGAGCGCACGCACCCAGGACCCAAGGAGGACCGGCTGCGGCTGATGCGCGCCACCCGCGCCAACCTCTCCCCCATCTTCTCGCTCTTCTCCGACCCGGCCGGCGCCGCCTGGAAAGCACTTGAGCCCTCGACCGCCGGAGATCCATGGGGTGAGGTCACCGACGCCGACGGCACGACGCATCGTCTGTGGCGTACAAGCGACCCGGAGTCGATCGCCGCCGTCCAGACCGCGCTTGGCGACACCGAGTTGCTGATCGCCGACGGGCACCACCGCTACGAGACCGCCGCCACCTACGCGGATGAGCTCGGCGGCGAGGGTGAGCACCGCTACTTGCTGATGTGCCTTGTGGCGCTGGAGGATCCGGGGCTGACCGTCTTTCCCACCCATCGCCTGGTGCGCAACCTGGACGCCGAGCGCCGCCAGGCGCTGCGCAGCGCATTGGAGCGCGACTTCGAGCTCAGCGAGGTCCCGCTCGATCAGATCGCGCCCGAGCCTGGGATCGGACCGCTCGAGCTGGGCTACATCGATTCCTTCCACGGCAAGCCCTACCGCCTGAAGCTGAAGGACCAGGCGATCGCCGACGCGGCCCTGCCAGGCTTCTCAGACGCCTACCGCCAACTCGACACCGGCGTGCTCGAGGCGCTGCTGCTCAAGGGAGCATTGGGGCTCAGTGACGATGACATCTCGCACTTCAACGGCCTCTTCTACGCCCGCAGCACCGAGGAGGCCGTGAGCATGGTCTCCTCGGGCGAGTACGAGGCCGCCTTCCTCATGCGACCCACGCCCGTATCGCAAGTCAGAGACGTGGCGGCCGGCGGCGAGAACATGCCGCCGAAGTCGACATTCTTCTATCCCAAGCTACTGACCGGCTTGCTCTTTAACCCCCTTTCGTAGGGCAAAGAGCGTCGATACCATCTATAGGGAGGGTGCTGTGACTACCCAATCGGAAGGTGTTGCGGTCATGAAGGCAAGTGTGAGGCGCAAGGACTCGAAGTTCGGGCACACCGTGCAGGTGCGCGATCACCAGTTGACCGTCGATGAGCCGCTTGACTCGGGCGGCGAGGACGCAGGCCCGGATCCTCAGGAGCTGCTCGCGGTAAGCCTCGCCTCCTGTACGGCGATCACAATGGAGATGTATGCCGCGCGTAAGGGTTGGGACATTGGAAACGTGGAGGTCGAGGTGCAGTACAGCCCCGCCGAGCGCGGCTGTCCCACCCGCTTTGACACGGTGCTTCGGCTTCCTGATGATCTGCCCGAGGAGCAAATCGAGCGCCTACAGGTGATCGCGGCCAAGTGCCCGGTTCATCGCACGCTCGACGGTGAGGTGATGTTCAAGGAGCGCGTCGAGCGCATGAGCGTCGTAGCTTGAGCGAGCGCGTCGAGCCGGTGCTTGCCGCCGTGCTCGTGCCACTGTTCCGCGACCCTGAGGGCGAGCTGCGGCTCGTACTGACCAAGCGCCGCGCCGATCTGCGCCGCCATGCCGGTGAGATCTCCTTTCCCGGCGGACGTCGTGACGCAAACGACGCCGACCTGACCGAGACCGCGCTACGCGAGGCCGAAGAGGAGATCGGCCTGCCACGCGGCGAGGCGCGGGTGATCGCGGCGCTTACGCCCACCTCGACGTTCGCCACCAATTACACGATCCATCCGTTCGTCGCGGTGCTCGCCCACGACCCGCGCCCGCGGCGGTGGCGGGCATCAGAGCACGAGGTCGAGACGGTGCTCGAGCCGCTACTTGGCTCGCTCGCCTCCGCGCGCGGACGCACCATGATCAGCCGTCGTGGCTTTACCTTCGAGACCGACGCATATCTGTTTGACGATCAGGTCGTCTGGGGCGCGACGGCGCGCATCTTCGATGACCTGCTCGCCCACGCCCCGGAGCTCTTCGGGGACTATTCCGGGCCCTTGGCCACGGGCACACCCACAAGGCTTCCCCACTCCGTCCAAGAGCCGTCGTAGTTCTTCACGTGCTCCCGGCCGAGCAGCTCGTGAAGCACGAACCACGTGTGGGCCGAGCGCTCGCCGATGCGGCAATAGGCGATCACGTCCTTGCCGTCGAGCACTCCCTTTGACCCGTAGAGCTCCCGTAGCTGCTCGGCCGACTTGAACGTGCCGTCCTCCTGAACGGCCTGCGCCCACGGAATCGAGGCGGCGCCGGGGATGTGACCGGCCCGCTGGGCGCCCTCCTGCTCATAGCCGCTCGGTGAGATGATCTCGCCTGCGAACTCGGCCGGCGAGCGCACGTCCACGAGGTTCGTTGAGTTGCCTACCGCCGCCAGCACCTCGTCGCGCCGCGCGCGGATCGCGTCGTCTCCCGGCTTGGCGCTGAAGCCGGCGGGCTCATAGCTCGGCACCTCGCCGCTCGTCTGCCGTTCGTCGGCGATCCACTTTTCGCGGGGGCCGTTGAGCAGCAGCACCTTCTCGTGGCCGTAGTACTTCAGGTACCAGTACGTGTAGGCGGCAAACCAGTTGTTGCGATCTCCATAGAGCACCACCATGTGCTCGCTGGAGATGCCGCTTCGCGAGAAGAGGGCCGAGAAATCCTCCGGTCCAAGGAAATCGCGCCTGACCGGGTCCTGGAGATCCTCCTTCCAGTCAAAGCCGATCGCACCCGGTATGTGAGCCTCGGCGTAGAGCTTGGGGTTCTCGTCGACCTCGACGATGCGGATCGACTCGTCGCCGAGATGTTGCTCGAGCCAGCCGGGCTCGACGAGCACGTCCTTCGCGTATGCGGACACTTGGATGTCCTCCTTGTCTAGAAGCCTTGCTGGAAAACCGATCGGCTTTTAGGTATATGGCTCAGCATAGCGCCCTGAGAGCACATGCTCGACCGCCCGTTGAACCTCGGTCAACCAGGCGCCCAGGTCCTCGACTGGAACTGACCTAACGGCCACCGCCGGGATCGAGTTACCTGCCGCTGTCTCTAATACAGCGGGCTCCCACCCGCCCGGCTCGTATACGAAGCCACGCATCGAGCTGTCGATCGCGCCGAGCAGAAAGCGCTCTGGCGAGGCCTCGCTCAGCCAGCAGACGATGGCGACGTGCTCGAGCGCCGCAAGCAGCGGGCCGAGTCGCCCGGCGGCTTCGATCGCGCTTATCGCGTTGCCATCCCTCCCGAGAGCTTCGGCCAGAGCCGACGCCTTCTCACCGGCGCCGACGATCAGAAATCTGGCCACGGTGGCGATCCTACGGCGGAGCGGCAAAGGGACGCCGCGACCTCACAGGGTCGCGGCGTCCTTGTCGAGGAGACCGGCACGCCTAATCGCAGAGCAGGGATCGCAATAGAAGGCGCCGCGGGAGAGGTTGGGTAACGACACCCCCGGTGATCCCTGTCTACTCGTGCTCAGTCACTCACGTTGTTTAGATCGCTCCTCGCCGTCCAGCGCACTGCCCCTGCTGGCTTGTCAGCAAGAGAACAAGACGTATGAAAACAGACTATCTCGGATATGTCAAGTATGGTCTCTTTGTGCTCTGACGCCGGCCGCGAGCGGCGCTCGAATACCATCCGCTTCGCGATGAGCGAGACCGCCCCCACACCAGAGGATGTCGTGACGATGGAGAAGATCGTCGCGCTGTGCAAGCGCCGCGGCTTCATCTTCCCCTCCTCGGAGATCTACGGCGGGGTGGGCTCGACGTATGACTTCGGGCACTATGGCGTGCTGCTGAAGGGCAACGTCAAGTCCGAGTGGTGGCGGGCGATGTTGCAGGAGCGCGATGACATCGTCGCCCTGGACTCGGCGATCCTCCAGCACCCGCGCGTTTGGGAGGCCTCCGGGCATCTGGCCGGCTTCACCGATCCGCTTGTCGATTGCAAGACCTGCGGGCAGCGCTTTCGCGCCGATCACCTCGCGGAGCTGCCCTGCGGGCGCAAGCCCTCCAAGCATCCAGGCGAGACCGACGACTGCGATCTGACCGAGGCGCGCGACTTCAACCTGATGTTCGAGACGACGATCGGGCCCGTCAAGGAGTCCGGGTCCACGGCCTACCTTCGACCCGAGACGGCGCAGGGGATCTTCATCAACTTCAAGAACGTCCTGCAGTTCTCCCGCAAGAAGCCGCCGTTCGGGATCGCCCAGATCGGCAAGTCCTTTCGCAACGAGATCACACCCGGCAACTTCATCTTCCGCACGCGCGAGTTCGAGCAGATGGAGATGGAGTTCTTCGTCGCGCCAGAGGAGTCCCAGCGCTGGTTCGAGCACTGGCTCGAGCAACGGATGCGCTGGTATGTGGATCTCGGCCTGCGGCCCGACCATCTGCATCTCAGGGCCCACGACGCCGATGAGCTCTCGCACTACTCCTCTGCAACCAGCGACGTCGAGTATCTGTTTCCAATCGGCTGGTCAGAGCTTGAGGGGATCGCCAACCGCGGCAACTTCGACCTCACCCAGCACGCGAAGTTCTCCGGCGAGAAACTCGAGTACTTCGACCCGGAGACCAAGGAGCGCTACGTCCCGCACGTGATAGAGCCGGCGGCCGGCGCCGATCGCGCGACACTCGCGTTTCTGGTCGATGCCTACGACGAGGAGGAGGTGGGCGGCGAGCAGCGCACGCTCCTGCGCCTGCATCCGCGCCTGGCCCCGGTCAAGGTAGCCGTGCTACCGCTGGTTAAGAAGGACGGTCAGCCTGAGTTTGCTCGCAAGATCTATGAAGATCTGCGTGGACGCATGCAGAGCGAGTACGACGAGGGAGGGTCGATTGGCAAGCGCTACCGACGCCAGGACGAGATCGGCACCCCCTGGGGCGTGACGGTCGACCACCAGTCCCTTGAGGACGGAACCGTCACCCTGCGCGACCGCGACACACTCGCCCAGGAGCGCATCGCCGTCGAGGAGCTTGCCGGCGAGCTCGAAGCACGCATGGCGGCGCCCTGGCAAACACCGAAGCTTCAGAGATAGGAGAGAGATGGACTTCGACCTGACCGACGAGCAGCAGCTGATCCGCCAGACCGCCCGCGAGTTCACCGACAAAGAGATCGTGGTGCAGTCGCGCGAAAACGCCCGCAACCATCACTTCGACGTGGACTTGGTGGGGAAGGTCGCAGCCCAGGGCTACCTCGGAGCGATCGTCCCGCAGGAGTATGGCGGGGCGGGGCTCGACTACTTCAGCTACGGCCTGGTCGTCGAGGAGATCGGTCGCGGAGACTCGGCCATCCGCACCGTCATCTCGGTTCAAACCTCGCTTGTGTGCTCGGGCATCGTAAAGTTCGGCACCGAGGAGCAGAAGCACAAGTACCTGCCGAAGCTCTGCTCGGGTGAGTGGCTTGCGTGCTTCGGACTGACCGAGCCCGACACCGGGTCAGACGCCGCCAACCAGAAGACACGCGCGCGCAAGACCGACTCCGGATGGGTGATCAACGGAGCGAAGATGTGGATCTCGATGGGCAACTACGCGAAGCTGGCGGTGATCTTCGCGCAGACCGACCCGGCGCTCGGGCACAAGGGGGTCGCATGCTTCCTGGTGGACACAGACCAGCCTGGCTACAAGGCGCAGAGCATCGAGCACAAGATGGGGCTGCATGCCTCAGACACCGCGTCCATCTCACTGGAAGACGTCGAGGTCGCAGACGAGGACATGCTCGGCCAGGTCGGCGACGGCTTCAAAATCGCGATGTCCAACCTCGATTCCGGGCGCTACTCGGTGGCGGCGGGCTGCGTGGGCATCTGCCAGGGGTGCGTGGACGAGTCGGTCAAATACTCCAAGGAGCGCGAACAGTTCGGTAAGCCGATCGCGAGCTTCCAGCTGGTGCAGGCGATGATCGCCGACATGGTGCTGAAGACCGACGCCTCACGCATGCTGGTGTGGCGTGCCGGCTGGCTGAAGGACCAGGGTCGGCCAAACACGCTCGAGACCTCGATCGCCAAGCTGCACGCGACCGAGGCGTCGCTGGAGTGCGCGAACATGGCGATCCAGGTGCATGGCGGCGCCGGCTACGTGGACGATCACCCGGTCGAGCGCTATTTCCGCGACGCCCGCGTGACCACCCTCTACGAGGGCACCTCGCAGATCCAGAAGCTGATCATCGGACGGGCGATGACGGGCGTCAACGCGCTCGTGCCGGCATGAGCGCTCGCATGCGACGAGCGGGTCGGCCGGCACAAACGCTGACGTTCTCATGAGCGGCCCCGCGGCACAGACGATCGGTGTCGTGGGAGCCGGCACGATGGGCGCCGGCATCGCCCAGCTGGCGTGCCGCAGCGGCGCGCGCACGCTGCTGCACGACCCCTTCCCCGAAGCGCTGGCGCGCGGCGCTCAAAACGTTCACGCCGGACTGGAGAAGGAAGTCGCCAAGGGTAAGCTCAGCGAACAGGAGGCCGGCGCCGCCGCCGAGCGGCTGGAGACCGCCGACGGTCTCGACGCGTTCTCGGCCTGCGACCTGGTGATCGAGGCCGCGCCCGAGCGGCTGGAGGTCAAGCACGAGCTGTACGCGTCGCTTTCGCGGATCGTGCGCGAGGACTGCGTGCTGGCCAGCAACACCTCCTCGCTGCCGATCACCGCTATCGCCGCTGACGCCACACATCCCGAGCGCGTGGTCGGCATGCACTTCTTCAATCCCGCGCCGATCATGCGCCTGCTTGAGGTGATCGCCGGTGTCCTCTCCGACGAGGGCGCGCTGACACTCGCACACGCTACCGGCGAGGCGATGGGCAAGGACGTGATCCGAGCCGCCGACGGTCCCGGCTTCATCGTCAACCGTTGTAACCGTCCGTTCGGTCTGGAGGCGCTGCGCCTGCTCTCCGAGCAGGTCGCCGACATAGCCACGATCGATCGGATAGTGCGGATGGGCGGGGGGTTCAAGATGGGGCCGTTTGAGCTGAGCGACCTGGTCGGCGTGGACACCGGCTTTGACGTCTCAAGGAGCTTCTACGAGCTGAGCTTTGGCGAGCCGCGCTGGCGGCCGTCGCCGATCCAGGCCAGCCGCGTGGCCGCAGGGCTGCACGGTCGCAAGAGCAGGCGCGGCTACTACGACTATTCGGGCGAGGAGCCGTATCGAGCGCCAGACCCCGATCCACCCGCCGACGGCGGCGACGCGATCATCCTCGGAGACTCGCCGCTGGCGAGAGCGCTGCGCTCGCGAGTCGCCGGCGAGAGTGGGCCGCGGATAGAGGTCGACGGACTGCAGGGCACCGTCTCAGGAGAGCCGTTCTACGCCCTCGTTCCGCTCTGCATGGTCGAGGTGACCGGCCCGGCGGGCGAGAGCGCGTTTCGCGCGATTGGACTGCACACCGAGCGGATCCGGCCAGCCCCGGGCGGCGTACTTGGCAGGATCGTCTGTCAGGTCATCAACGAGTCCGCCTTCGCGCTCGGCGAAGGCGTCGGCTCCGCGCAAGACATCGACACCGGCATGGTGTTGGGGCTCGCCCACCCGCGCGGGCCGCTGAGCTGGGCACGAGAGATAGGTGTCGAGCAGGTGCTCGGCGTGCTCGATCGACTCTGGAGCGAGTACCGCGAGGAGCGCTACCGCCCGGCGCCCGCGCTACTACGCGGCGAGATCTAGGAAGCCTCGGCGGCCGGCGCCCATTGCGCCTCGGCCAGATCACCGACAGGCATGCCCTCTGGCGTTGGTATCTCGGGGGTATCGCGCAGGTACCACTCAGCATCAAGCGCCGCCTGGCAGCCCGAGCCGGCCGCCGTGATCGCCTGCCGATAGGTGTGATCGACGAGATCGCCGGCCGCAAACACGCCGGGGCGGTTCGTTCGCGTCGAGCGGCCGTCCACCTTGACGTAGCCCTCGTCGTCCAGGTCGATCTGGCCGGCCACCAGCGAGGACTGCGGCTCATGTCCGATCGCGATAAACGCGCCCGTGATCGGAACGTCGAGCCGCTCGCCGGTCTCGGTGTTCACGAGCTTGGCGACGCTCAATGCGCCGCTCTCACCGGGCTCGAAGCGCTCGACCGTGAAGGGCGTAAGCAGTTCGATGTTCTCCTGTTCGCGGGCGCGCTCCAGCATGATCTTCGACGCTCTGAACTCGCCGCGACGGTGCACCACGGTCACCTTCCTCGCGAACTTCGCCAGGAAGATCGCCTCCTCCATCGCCGAGTCGCCGCCGCCGACGATGATCGTCTGGGCGTCCTTGAAGAACGCCGCGTCACAGGTGGCGCAGTAGCTGACGCCGCGACCTGAGAGCTCCTCCTCACCCGGGATGCCGAGCTTCTTGTGCTCGGCGCCCATCGCGAGGATCACCGTACGAGCCTGATGCTCGCTATCGTCGACCCATACCCGGTGCACGCCTCCAGGCTCGCTTGCCAGCTCGACGCGCTCGACCTGGTCGGTCTCGAGCGTCGCGCCGAAGCGCTCCGCCTGCTCGCGCAACTTGGTCATCAGATCGGGGCCCATGATGCCCTCGGGAAAGCCCGGATAGTTCTCGACATCGGTCGTCTGCTGGAGCAGGCCGCCCCAAGCAAATCCCTCGATAACCAGCGGAGCCAGGTTGGCTCGCGATGTGTACAGCGCCGCCGTATAGCCGGCCGGGCCGCTGCCGATGATGATCGTGTTCTCGATATCAGCCATTTGGATCCGATCTGGAGCTTACAGCGACAAGTCGCATACCGCGAATTGCCGTCAGTTCCGCTTTACAAAGTAAAGTATAGCTTGTTCTAGGGCCTTTCAGGCGTGTAGAGGCCCTGCTGTCTCCACCGGCCGCGCTGCGCCCGAGGACCCCGCCACCGGTGACTGCTGCTCGCTGCGCCAGCGCGCGACCGTGCGCCGCAGCTGGAAATACGCCACGGCGCCGGGGAGCGTCGGCAACCAGAAGGAGATCGCCCGATAGGAGAGCACCGCCAGCACCGCCAGGTTCAGTTCGACGCCAAAGGCGGCGAACGCTCCGATCATGCCTCCCTCCACCCCGCCCAATCCACCGGGGAGCGGAAGCAGGTTGCCGACAGTGCCAAGGAAATAGGACATCACGATCACGGCCGGCACCGGCGGCGATCCAAACGCGTGAAAGCACGCCCACAGCACGCTGATGTCAAATGCCCACCAGGCAATCGCCCCAAGCAGACCAAGGTCGCGTGAGCGGATCAGGCCGATAGCGGTGCGCACACCGCTCGCGGTGATCGCCGGCACCGTCACGCCAACCGCGACCAGTCGCGACAGCCGACTGGAGCCCGCCGCCCAGCGAGCCAGACGACGCTCGATGTCGCCGGGCAGGAGCGCCATCAGACCGGCCAGCACGAACAGGGCTGCCGCTGCCGCCGCGGGCAGGATCGTCAGCGCAAACGAACCGCCGCCCGGGAGCAGGCCGCTGGCCAGGCCAATACCGCAGAGCATCACCGTGCCGGCATAGATCACGTACAGCAAGACCATGAACGCCACCATCCGGCACGCCACCAGTCGCGGCTCCATTCCCGAGCGGCGCAGCGCCCAGGCGGTCAACGCGACACCGCCGGCTCCGGCGGCGGCGAACAGACGCGTGGCCGCCAGACCCGCCATCGTTATCTGATAGCTCTCAGGCCAGCCGATCGGGCTGTGCCGGCCATGCACGAACACCGCGCGGAACAGCACCACATAACCGGCGAATGAGCACGCCTCTAGCAGCACACCGATGGCGATCCACCATGTGTCGCCACCCTCGATCCTGTGAGCGGCGCTGCTGAAGCCCGTCAGCTTGGGCAAGACGAAATACAGGAAGGCGACCGCCGAGAGAACGAAGGCGCCGAAAGCTATTGCGTTGCGCCGGCTGACCGGCACGCGCGGCATCTGCTCATCGAGATCAGCCCCCGTCATGAGCCCTTGCCTCGATCGCCGCTACAGCCCTGCCGAACTGGGCGACCGCCGGCCTCGCGCGCGGAGCGCCACGGCGAACGACCTCGGTGAGCGTCGCTCCCGCGAGGAGATCGATCACGTAGTGCTCGCCGAGATAAACGAGCGCAAATCCGAGTGTTCCCGTGTAGGCCCAGCCGATCGCGCCCGCGAGCGGATCGGCCCGCGAGAGCTGCTGGGCGGCCATCATCGATGTTGCGAAGTGCAGCGAGGGCATCGCGGCGAATGGGTTGCCTCCAAGCACACTGTAAAGCGGGCCCCAGCCGTCTTTCCAGAAGTACTGCCCGTATTCGACCATCATGCGCCGAACAGGCGTGTTTTTTGGGGGGGTGCCGCCTTCGGCGGCGTGCTCTGCGTACGAAGCGCCGTCCCCGCGCGCCTCGCGTGTACCGGTGCGTTCGAGCAACTGGCCGTTGAACTCGCCGTGGCGGCCCGCATGAGCTGCCGCGTACCAGGGCGGAGCTGTCGGTAGTACCCAGTAGATCATCGCCCCGATGTCAAACACCGCGTAGGTCATCACCGCGGAGCGCTCGAAGCGGCCCGGATGGCGCAACATGATGTAGACGAGCGATCCGTGCGGGACCATGAACCACACCCAGTGCGCCCACACGAGCAGCTTGTCGCCCGTGCGCCACTGACCACGCGCCAAGCGCCTTTGCAGGCGGACCGTCGGCAACTCGCCGAAACCGATGATTCGATCGATGGCGATCGGATAGTCAACGAGTACCCGTTCTCCCTGGGCCTGCTCATCGTCGTGCGGAGACTTATAGGCCGCCAGATATGCCCACATCTGCAGCGCACAGACCGCCACATCGCGGCCGCGCGAACGTGGCACAGCCACGCACAGACCAACCGGGCCCGCGAAGGCGACGGTCTGCACAACCAGCGGCGGCGCCTTCACGCGCTTGCGCAGAAGCGGCGCCATCGCGCCCGCGGCCACAAGACCCCAGGCGGCTGTCCTGATGGCCTTCGACCCCCGCACGGGGCGATGAGTATATGAGCCCGTCCGGGCGGCCAATCAGAGAGCGGCGTCAGCGGCCAGACGCCCGGGCGTGCTCTGCACCGGCGGAACGTCACCGCGAGCGTCGCGTTCTGCCTCGGCAACCATCGCCCCGACCACCCGACTGGTCTGATCGGCCTCGGGGTGCCACTGCACACCCAACACGAAACGCCGAGAAGGGATCTCGATTGCCTCGGGAAGGCCGTCCATCGCCGAGCAGCCACTGATCTGAAGACCCTCACCAAGGCGATCGACGCCCTGGTGATGATGGGACTTTGTCGCGTGGTGGGTCTCGCCCGCCGCCCGGGCCGCAAGCGAGCCCTCGACCAGCTCGACGTCGTGGTCGGCGCCGTCGAAGGTGCCGGGCACGCGCAGGTGTTCGTGATGGCCGAAGCGCTCGGGGAGATGTTGCAGCAGGGTGCCGCCGCAGGCGACGTTGATCAGCTGCATGCCGCGACAGATCCCCAGCACCGGCAGGTCGCGCTCGATCGCGGCTCGCACTAGCGCCATCTCGAAACGGTCGCGCTCGGGCACCGTGTCAAGGGTCTCGGGATGGGGATGCTCGCCGTAGCTTGCAGGGTCGATGTCGGCGCCACCCGCGAGCACGAGGCCATCGATCAAATCGAGTACTTCCTCGGGGTGAGTTAGCAGCTCATGGTCGGGCGCGAGCATCAGCACCAGAGCACCCGCACGCTGCACCGCCTCCACGTAGCTGCGAGCTAGCAACACGGCCTCCTGATCCCACATGCCCCAGCGTGCGCGCTCCAGCGCGGTGCAGATACCAATCACGGGACGTGCCATCTCCCATACGATACGGACCGTGAGCGAGCCACATGCACAACTTGAGACCGTCAACATGCTGGTGGAAGACGGTGCGGCAACGATCGAACTGAACCGACCGCAGGGGCTGAACGCTTGGAACGGGCAACTCGGCATCGACCTGCTCGCGGCACTGGGAGCAGTCCGCGAGGATGATGCGATCCGGGCGGTGCGCATCACCGGCGCCGGACGAGCGTTCTCATCGGGAGCCGACCTGAAGGACGTCAGCGGAGACGACCTGACGCCGGAGGGGCTACCTAACGTCTACAAACGATTGACCGAGGTCTACCACCCGGTGATGGTCGCGATCCGCGAGCTGCCAAAGCCGGTCGTGGCGGCCGTCAACGGGCCCGCTGTCGGCATCGGCTGCTCGCTCGCGCTCTGTTGCGATCTCGTGATCGCCGCCGAGAGCGCCTACTTCCTGCTGGCCTTCGTGAACATCGGGCTGGTCGCCGACGGCGGCTCTTCGCTGTTCGTGCCGGCGCGAGTGGGAGTGGCGCGAGCGGCAGAGATGGCGCTGCTGGGCGAACGCATCGGCGCAGGCAAGGCACTGCAATGGGGGCTGATCAACGAGACCAGCCCCGACGAGAGCTTCGCGGCGCGCAGTGTGGAGTTGACGGCCAAGCTGGCCCGCGGCGCCACGCGCGCCTACGCCGCCACCAAGCAGGAGCTCAACCAGCGCGTCTACTCCGGCATGGCCGAGCAGCTCGAGCTGGAGGCGCGCCTGCAACAGGAGATGGTCGGCAGCGCCGACTTCGTCGAGGGCGTGACCGCCTTCCTGCAGAAGCGAGAAGCCGCTTTCTCAGGCCGTTGAGCAGTGGGCACGCGCCTTCCGCCCTGGCCTGAATAGAATCCCGCCCGCCTTGAGCCACCTGCTCCCCCCCACGCTTGCTTTCTTCACGCCGCAGTCGGGCGGATCGCCCAACGCGGACCAGATCGACAGCCTCTACAAGATCGTTCTGTACGCGGCGCTTGTGATCTTCGTGTTCGTGGAGGGCGCGCTCGGATACGCGCTGTGGCGCTTTCGTGCCCGCAAGGGCGCCGTGGCCGCGCAGATTCGCGGCAATACGCGCCTTGAGATCGGCTGGACCGTCGGTGCCGCGGTGATCCTGCTGGCGCTCGCGGTGCTCACGTTCGCCAAGCTCTCCTCGATCCAGGACCCCGTCAACTCGAGCCCCGAAGGCGAACATCTGGTCAGCGACAAGCAAGCCTCCAACCTGTACGCGAGCACCAGCCGTCGCCAGCCGCCTAGCGGGAAATCGCTTGAAATCACGATCGTCGGACGCCAGTTCGTCTGGGAGTACATCTACCCCGGCGCAACTGAAAAGGACGGGCTCGGCGCTCCCTACTCCTACGAGAAAATGGTCGTGCCGACCGAAACCACGGTGACGCTTGACATCGTCTCAGCCGACGTCGTGCACTCCTGGTGGGTTCCGCAGCTCGGCGGCAAGTTCCAGGCGGTGCCCGGCTACCACAACTACACGTGGTTCAAGGTGCCCAAGCCAGGCATCTACCGCGGACAGTGCGCGCTGATCTGCGGGCGCGGACACGCACGTATGATCGCCACCGTCGAAGCGGTGCCGCCGGCCCAATTTGAAGCTTGGCTCGCCAGGCAGAAGAAGCTGATCACCGAAGCCAACGCCGATGCGGCCGCCGCCCGCGCCAAGCTCGGCCAGCAGGTCGGCGCCGGACAGGTCGAGAACCCCTAAGCCGCCAGGAGATCCGCACGCATGGCCACTTACGCAGCCCCGATCCCCCAAATCGTCGCCCACGAAGCCACACCCGAGCCGAAAGGGTGGGCGAGCTGGATCACCACGACCGATCACAAGCGGATCGGGATCATGTACATGGTCACGACGTTCGTGTTCTTCATCCTCGGCGGTGTCGAGGCGCTGATGATCCGCCTGCAGCTGGGGCTGCCTAACAACACACTGGTCTCCCCGCAGATCTACAACCAGCTGTTCACGATGCATGGGACGACGATGGTCTTCCTGTTTGTCGTGCCGATGATGGCGGGCCTTGCCAACTACTTCCTGCCGCTGATGATCGGTGCCCGCGACATGGCCTTCCCGCGCCTGAACGCGCTCTCCTACTGGCTGCTTTTGGCCGGCGGCATCGTCTTCTACGCCTCGCTGTTCTGGAACCCGCCGGAAGCGGGCTGGACAAGCTATGTGCCGCTGTCGGGCATCAATTACTCCCCGGGCGGCGGGCAGGACGCTTGGATCTACCTGATCCACCTGACCGGGCTCTCCTCGATCGTCGGCGCGATCAACTTCTACGCGACGATCGCCAACATGCGCGCTCGCGGCATGAGCTGGGGGCGCCTGCCGCTGTTCGTGTGGGCGATCCTCACCTACTCGATCCTGCTGATCTTCGCGCTTCCGGTGATCGCCGGCGCGGTCACGATGCTCCTGACCGACCGCCACTTCGGCACCCACTTCTTCGATCCGGCAAACGGCGGCTCGGCGCTGCTCTGGCAGCATCTGTTCTGGTTCTTCGGGCACCCCGAGGTCTACATCATGGTGCTGCCCGGCTTCGGGGTCGTCTCTGAGATCCTGCCCGTGTTCGCACGCAAGCCGATCTTCGGCTACAAGGCGATCGCGGCCTCGACCGTCGCAATCGCGTTCCTGGGCTTCTTGACCTGGGCGCACCACATGTTCACGACGCCGATCCCCGAGGCGATCTTGATCTTCGTGATGCTCAGCTCATTCCTGATCGCCGTGCCCACCGGCGTGAAGATCTTCAACTGGATCGCCACGCTGTGGGAGGGGACGATCGAATTCAAGACGCCGCTGCTCTTCTGTGCGGGCTTCATCGCGCTGTTCGTCATCGGCGGCATCTCCGGCGTCTTTCTGGCCGTCTTCCCGGTCGACTGGCAGCTCAACGAAACCTATTTCGTGGTCGCTCACATCCACTTCGTTCTGATGGGCGGCGCCGTATTTACGATCTTCGCCGCGATCTACTATTGGTTCCCGAAGATCACCGGCCGGATGCTCAGCGAGGGGCTTGGCAAACTCAGCTTCTGGCTGATGTTCGTCGGCTTCCTGGCGACCTTTCTGATCCAGCACGTGATCGGGCTCGACGGCATGCCGCGACGCGTCTACGAGTACGACAACGTCGGCAACCTCGCCCTCTACAACCTGATCTCCACGATCGGCTCGTTCATCCTTGCCGCCGGCGTGCTGGTGAGCGTCGTCAACGTGGCCCGCAGCCTGAAGAGCGGAGCGATCGCCGGGCCCGATCCGTGGAAGGCGAACACGCTGGAGTGGTTCACGAGCTCCCCGCCGCCGGTCAACAATTTCGACACCGTGCCGCTGATACGCTCCTACGAACCGATGCGCGACATTCGGCGGGAGATCGAGCAGCGCACGTCTGGCGCGCCCGCTCACGGGGGTGCGACGGTGCCGGCTGGCGCCACCCAGATCGGCGTCTAAATGGCCGGTTCCGGCGGGCTCACGCAGCCGCTGAGCGCCCCGGCGCTTGGCGTCTCCTCACGCACGCGCCAGCTTTTCTCCGACTACCTGGAGCTGACAAAGCCGAAGGTCCAGTCACTGCTGCTGCTGAGCACGATCGCCACCATGCTGGTGGCGGGCGATCCGTCGATCGGGCTGATCGCCCTCACCTGCTTGGGCGGCTACCTCTCTGCCGGCGGCGCGGGCGCGGTCAACCACTGGTTTGACCGCGACATCGACGCGTTGATGGCGCGCACGGCCAACCGACCGGTGCCCTCAGGGCGGGTTGCCCCAGGAGCAGCGCTGGCGTTCGGCTGCATACTGGCCGCGCTTTCGTTTCTTGAGCTGTCGCTGACGGTCAACGTGCTGGCCGCGAGCCTGTCCTTCGCGGGCTTCCTAGGCTACGTTTTCATCTATACGATCGGCCTGAAGCGCCGTACGCCGCAGAACATCGTGATCGGCGGAGCCGCCGGAGCCGTGCCGCCACTGGTCGGCTGGGCCGCGGTGCGCGGATCGGTCGGAGGCGTCGCGGTGCTGCTGTTCTTCATCGTCTTCTTCTGGACTCCTCCGCACTTCTGGGCGCTGTCGCTGCTTATGAAGGACGAGTACGAGAAGGTCGGCGTGCCGATGCTGCCGGTCGTGCGCGGCGAGGCCGAGACCCGCCGGCAGATCCTGCTCTACACCGTGCTGCTCTACGCGGTCACGCAACTGCCCTTCTGCGCCGGCGGCTTCGGCACGATCTACCTCGTCTCATCGCTGCTGCTCGGGCTGGGCTTCATCGCCGGCGCGGTCAGGCTCTACCGCCGCGCCGACCGTCGCAGCGCGCTGCAGTTGTATCTGTTCTCCCTGGCCTACCTGGCGCTGTTGTTCTGTGCGATGGTCGCCGACGCGAAGTTGTAGTCTTCGCCGCGCCAATGGACCGCCGCCTCGCCAAGAAGAACATCCGCACCGGACTGATCGTCGCGGCAATCTGCATGTTCATGTTCGCGCTCACCTTCGTGGTGGCGGCGGTGTACATCTCATGAGCTCACTAGAGCCCGACGTCCCGCCCACGGGCGAGGAGGTCCACCTCCCAGGCCCAACGATCCTGCCGCTGCTCACCGCCGCAGGGATCACAATCGCCGTCATCGGCATCACCATCAACGTGATCCTCGTGATCGGCGGCGCCATCCTCACGATCGTCTGCATAGCGCGCTGGATCATGGACACACGCCGCGAAATCGACGATCTCCCGCTAGACCACCACCAGTAGCCCCGTCGGTTCCGGTCGCGTCTGAGCCGGTAGGCAACTCCATCCAAGCCAGCCTGCCCCAGAGCACGCGCTCCCGCACACACTGGATGCGTTCGAGAACCGCCCGGGATGGGGGCGGGGTGTGCTCATTTTTTGAGCACACGACCCCGCCCTTACGGTCGCCCGTAAGCGCACAAACACGGCTTGAGAGCGCGTGCTTCCCCAAGGTGAGGTGCCGCGCGCGGTCGCCGTCCACGCGCGGCCCCGATCAAGAGGCCACGCGTCTGCCTCCCCTAGGCGGACGCACGGCCTCTTCCTCTCTCACCCCACGGCTGCGCTTGCTGGGACCGCGCACAAAGCCCCGTCGTCGGTCCAGCAGCGCACGACGTCGCGCACGGAGAGGATCCCCACGATCTCTCCGCGCTCGACGACGATCAGGTGGCGAAAGCCGCCGCGCACCATTGCGGCGGCGGCCTGCTCCAAGGACCAGTCCGGCTCGGCGAATACGACGTCGCGAGTCAGGTGGTCTGCCACAAGCTCTGTGTCGGGGCTTTGGTTCTCCCCGATCGAGTTCAGCACGTCGCGCTCGGTGATGATTCCGGGACCGCCCGCGTCTGGGTCGATCACGACGGCGGCGCCAACGTGGCGCTCGGACATCAGCCGCGCGGCATCGCGCAGGCTGTGGCCGGGGCCGACGGTCAACACCATCTCGCTCATCCCGTCTCGCACATGCATCCCAACCTCACCTCCACGCTCGAAGTGCTTGCAACGATTGCCTCAATCTAGTCCCGGATCGCGTATGCGTCAAGGGGGCCTCGCGCACTTGCGTCTCGCTCGCCGCATCTACCCCGTCTCGAGTCCGTCTGACGGCCCAAACCATTAGGATCACGCCTCCGATGGTCAGGGTCGCTACAGAGCAGCTTTGGGGAGACGGAACACAGGGGGCCGGCAGTGGTCTCTAGACGCGCCGCGATCGGCACGATCCTAGCCGCGCTGATCGCCGTGGGGATCGGCATCGCGCTCAGCTACGCGATCCACTGGTTCCCTGTCTCGGCCTCCACGCAGGCCAAGAAAACGGACACGCTCTACCACGTGCTCGTGATCGCCTCGATCCCGATCTTCGTACTGGTGCTCACGACGATCCTCTTCTGCGTCTACCACTTCCGCATGCGACCCGGACAGGAGCTCCAGGACGGAGCGCCGATCCACGGCAACACACGCCTTGAGGTGGTGTGGACCACGATCCCGGCGCTAATACTGCTGGCGCTTGTCGCCTACTCGTTCGTGGTGCTGCGCGACAACGAAAAGGCACCGGCGGCTGGGCAGCCTGAGATCAAGGTCGAAGTGACCGGCCAGCAGTTCGCCTGGTCCTACGCCTATCCGAAGTCGGTCACCGGCGGCGCGCCGCTGTACACGACGCAGCTCTATGTTCCCGACAACGAGTCGGTCTACTTCGCCATCCGCTCCAAGGACGTCATCCACGCCTTCTGGATCCCGGCGTTTCGCCTGCAGATCGACGCGGTGCCTGGGATCACGACCCACTATCGGGCCACGCCAGACCGACTCGGCAGCTACCCCGTCGTCTGCAACCTGCTCTGCGGCGTCGGACACGGCCTGATGCGCTCGACCATCCACGTGGTGACGCCCGCCGCCTTCCAAACTTGGATCTCTAGCCAGGTAGGCAAGCCTCCGGCGCCCGGCTCGCAGACAGCCCCGGCGCTGAACTCCGGGTACGGCAAGTGAGGGTATGGTGAGCGTTGCGATGGGGAGCTGTGAGCCGATGACCCAGGGAGAGCACCGATGATCGCCAAGATGCGGGCCCCTGGCCTCTACAGGGCGTTCCTGGCCTTCCTGCTGGGGATTCCGTTCGCCATGGCGTTGACCTGGCTTGTGCGCATGTCCACCGGGCACGCCACCTTCCATCACTACCTCGACGCCGAAGCGATCACAACGGTCTCTCTGCTGGCCTGTCCGATCTTCTTCCTGTTCGGCCTCGGCGGCTTTGATTACTGGCTCTACTGGGCCTCAGGCAAGCCGACCCGCCCCGAGGACCATTCCAGCCACGGGGCCACCAGCTGGAAGGACTACTTCCGCATCAACACCGACCACAAGGTGATCGGCATCCAGTACACGGTCACGGCCTTCTTCTTCCTGCTGGTCGGTGGCCTGCTGGCGATGCTGATGCGTGCACAGTTGGCCCAGCCCGGCGCACAGTTCGTGGATGCCAATACCTACAACGGGCTCTTCTCCGTCCACGCATCGCTCTTGATCTTCCTGTTCGTGATCCCCGTCTTTGCGGGTCTTGCCAACTACGTGCTGCCGCTGATGATCGGCGCGCCCGACATGGCGTTCCCGCGCCTGAACGCGCTCTCCTTCTGGCTGCTGCCGCTGGCCGGCCTGATGATGCTCTCAAGCTTCCTCGTTCCCGGCGGGGCCTTCGCCGACGGTTGGACCGCCTACACGCCGCTGTCGATCGACGCGCCGCTCGGCCAAGACTTCTTCTCGGTCGCCGTGCAGTTGGCGGGAGCCTCCTCGATCATGACCGCGCTGAACTTCCTGGTGACGATCATCACGATGCGCGCACCCGGTATGAGCTTCTTCCGGATGCCGCTGCTGGTGTGGGCGAACTTCGCCACCTCGCTGCTTGTCGTGATCGCGACGCCGTTCATCGCGGCCTCGCAGTTCTTCGTGATCCTCGACCGCGCCCTTGGCTTCAACTTCTTCGATGCCGGGAAGGGCGGTGACGTGCTGATGTACCAGCACGTCTTCTGGTTCTACTCGCACCCGGCCGTCTACATCATGATGTTGCCCGGCTTCGGGATCGTCAGCGAAGTGATCGCCGTCAAGGCGCGCAAGCCGATCTTTGGCTACCGCATGATGGCCTTCTCGCTACTGGCGATCGTTGCGCTCGGCTTCACCGTCTGGGCCCACCACATGTTCACCTCCGGCATGCCGGCCTGGATCCGCATACCGATGGCGGTCACGACCTGCATCATCGCGGTGCCCACCGGCATCAAGATCTTCTCGTGGCTGGCGACACTGTGGCGGGGCGTGATTCATCTGGACACCGCGATGCTGTTCGCGCTGGGCTTCCTGGTCACGTTCACGCTCGGCGGCATCAGCGGCGTGATGCTCGCGATGGTTCCGTTTGACATCCATGTCTCGGCCAGCTACTTCATCGTCGCCCACATCCACTACGTGCTCTTCGGTGGCTCGCTGCTTACGATCTTCGCCGGCGTCTACTACTGGTTCCCGAAGATCACCGGCCGCCTGCTCAGCGAGGCGCTGGGGAGATGGTCATTCGGGCTGATGTTCGTCGGCACGCTCGCGACGTTCCTGATCCAGCAC
>JBOGXY010000117.1:0-37185 GCA_050696495.1 Solirubrobacteraceae bacterium | reverse complement strand
ATGCCGACCACCTCGCAACTTGTGCGCATGGGCCGTATCGCCACAAAGAAAAAGCGTGCCACCCCGGGGGTGATGTCAGGCTTGGGTCGCAAGAAGAAGGTCGCCGCTCCGCAGGGGCGCGGCGTGTGCACGCGCGTGTACACGACGACCCCGAAGAAGCCTAACTCCGCCCTGCGCAAGGTCGCGCGCGTGCGTATTGCCGGCTCGATCGAGGTCACGGCCTACATTCCCGGCGAGGGCCACAACTTGCAGGAGCACTCCGTGGTGCTCGTCCGCGGCGGTCGCGTCAAGGACCTGCCGGGAGTGCGCTACAAGGTCGTGCGCGGCACGCTCGATGCCGCCGGCGTCAGCGACCGTAAGCAGGGCCGCTCGCAGTACGGCGTGAAGAAGAAGTAATGCCCCGTCGCGCAGCCGCCCAGGTACGTCCGGTCGAAGCGGATCCGATTCACCGCTCAAAGCTCGTCCAGCAGATCATCAACAAGGTGATGCTCGACGGCAAGAAGTCCACCGCCGAGCGGATCGTCTACGACGCGCTCGCATTGATCGGCGAGCGCTCTGAGAAGGACCCGCTCGAGCAGTTGGAGGCTTCGATCAAGGCGCTCACGCCGGCCCTCGAGGTTCGCTCCCGTCGCGTCGGCGGAGCTACCTACCAGGTGCCCGTGGAGGTGCCGGCTCGTCGTGCCCGCACGCTCGCGGTTCGCTGGCTGGTCGAGTTCGCTCGCGCTCGACGCGAGAAGACGATGGCTCAGCGCTTGGCGGGTGAGCTGCTCGACGCCCAGTCCCAACAGGGTGGGGCATACAAGCGCAAGGACGACATCTACCGCATGGCGCAGGCCAACAAGGCCTTTGCTCATTATCGTTGGTAACTCGTTCTCTGTGACCAACCCCACAGTCTGAGGGGTTGAAGAACAAAAGTTCGGTACCTAAGCTTTAGGTACCAAATGTCTTCTCGCACCACGATCGAGCAGCACGACCCGCACGCCTCGGCAAAGATCGAGCGGCATGTGTGGGTGATCTGCGGCGTCGTGATCCTCGGGATGATGATGTCGATCCTCGACACGACGATCGTCAACGTCGCGCTGCACACGCTCTCGCACGACCTGCACAGCCCGCTCGCGCAGATCCAGTGGGTGATCACCGGCTACCTGCTCTCGCTGGCCGCCGTTATCCCGATCACCGGCTGGGCGGCTCGGCGCTTCGGAGCCAAGCAGGTTTACATGACCTCGCTGGTCCTCTTCACCGCCGGTTCCGCTCTGTGCGGTCTGGCTAATTCGACCGCTTCGCTCGTGCTCTTCCGGGTTCTGCAGGGCGCCGGGGGCGGGATGATCATGCCGGTCGCGATGATGATCATGGCCCAGGTCTCCGGTCCGCAGCGGATGGGCAAGGTGATGGGCTACGTCTCGATGCCGGCGATGCTCGCCCCGATCCTGGGCCCGGTCGTCGGCGGGCTGATCCTGGAGAACCTGCACTGGTCGTGGATCTTCTTCGTCAACATTCCAATCGGCGTGCTGGCCTTCGTGCTCGGTTGGCGCATGCTTCCCCACACCGATTCCGGTGAGGCCGGACGCCTCGATGTGCTGGGTATCGCGCTGCTTCCGACGGGCTTTGCGGCGATGATCTACGGCGTCAGCGAACTGGGATCGGGCGCCGCGCTCGGCTCGGGCGACGTGATCGTGCCGACGCTGGCCGGGGTCATCTTGATTGCCCTCTTCTGCGTCCATGCCCTACGCATCGAGCGCCCGCTGCTGGACATCAGGATGTACGCCAACCGCGTGTTCGCGGGAGCGGCCTTTACCAACTTCGGCCTCGGCGCGGCGCTGTTCGGAGCGATGATCCTGGTGCCGCTCTACTACCAGGAGGTGCGCGGGCAGAGCGTCGTGAACACCGGCCTGCTCACCGGCCCGCAGGGGATCGGGGCACTGATAGCGATGCCGATCGCCAGTCGGCTGACGCAGCGCTTCGGCGGCGGACGCGTGGCGCTTGTGGGCGTATCGATTCTGTGTCTGAGTACGCTTCCCTTCACCGCCATCGGCGCCAACACCTCGATCGTGGCGATCTCGGCGGTGCTGGTCGTACGCGGTCTGTCCATCGGCATGTGCTTCATGCCGGCGATGAGCGCGGCCTTCTCGGCCATGCGCCCTGAGCAGATATCCGACGCCACTCCTCAGATCAACGCACTGCAGCGAACCGGCGGTGCGATCGGCACGGCGGTGCTGGCCGTCGTGTTGCAGCGCGCGGCAGGCCATGCCCACACGCCCGAGCAGCTCGCGGGAGCGTTCAACACCGCCTACTGGTTTGCGCTTGGAATCGCTGCGCTCACGTTGATCCCCTGCTTGATGCTGTTGCGTGCCGAGCGACCTCAGGGCGCAAGCGAATCGGCCTCCTCGCCCGAGGTTGCGCTGGATATCGTGTGAGCGCGACGGACCCCTGAGCATGCCCATGTCCCCGACTGGAGCCCCCCCAAAGAAGGCGACGCGCGAGGCATGGGAGGCTGAGCTGCTTGACCTCGGCAAGGCCTTTCGCCGGGTCTTTCGCAGTCTGCGGCGCCTGCGAGGCCGCGACACCCATCTGATCGGCTCGGAGGTAAGCCACGCCCAGATGGAACTGCTGATCGAGCTCAGCGAGCAGGGCCCGCTGTCGGCGGGGGACCTGGCGATGGCTGCGGGGCTCACCCCGGCGACGGTCACGCAGATGCTCGATCACCTGGCCACAAGCGGTCATGTGAAGCGCACCCGCTCGAGCACCGATCGCCGTGTGGTCGTCACCGCTCTGACGGTCCAGGGCGAGGAGAAGGTGCGCGCCAAGCGCGCCCTCTGGCAGCAGCGCTGGGAAACCGTCCTCGCCGACATTGATGCCGAGGATCTGCGCGTCACGACGCGTGTTTTGGAGCGTCTGAACGCGGTCTTCGAGGACGCTCCGGATGCCGGCGAGTGCGAGCGTCAGAGGCCCGGTGGGCCCGTTCGCCAAGCCGGTTAGCTCTGCTATAGTCGCCATCCGCCGGCGAGCAGCTGCGCATGCGCGCGCTTCGTGTAGGCGAGACCAGTATGGAGACCTCGACCAAATAACGAAGCGACCCGCCCGATGACCGGATGCACATGGGCCCGCGGGGCCCATTTTTTTGCTCTAGAGCCCTCGCGCGAGATGCCTCATCGCCCTCACTGAAACGAAACTCCGAGACCTACTTTCAATCTGATGCCACGTAAGTTTCCCCTCGAGAAGACGCGCAACATCGGGATCATGGCCCACATCGACGCGGGCAAGACCACGACCACCGAGCGCATCCTCTACTACACCGGCCGTACCTACAAGATCGGCGAGGTGCACGAGGGCGCGGCGACGATGGACTGGATGGAACAGGAGCAGGAGCGCGGCATCACGATCACCTCGGCCGCCACAACCGCCGAGTGGGATGGGCATCGCATCAACATCATCGACACGCCCGGCCACGTCGACTTCACTGTCGAGGTGGAGCGCTCGCTGCGCGTGCTCGACGGCGCGATCGCGCTGTTCGATTCGGTCGCAGGGGTCGAGCCTCAGTCAGAGACCGTCTGGCGCCAGGCCGACAAGTACGGCGTGCCGCGCATCGCCTACATCAACAAGATGGACCGCATCGGCGCCGATTTCGAGAAAGGCGTGCAGACGATGATTGATCGTCTTGCTGCCCACCCGGTGCCGATTCAGCTGCCGATCGGCGCCGAGGCAGACTTCCAGGGCATCGTCGACCTGGTCAAGATGAAGGCGATCGTCTACAAGGACGAGCTCGGCACCGAACAGGAAGAAGTGGAGATTCCCGCCGATCTTCTCGAAGCGGCCGAGTCGGCGCGCGAGCATTTGCTCGAGGAGGTCTCCCACTACGACGATGGGCTGCTCGAGTTGATCCTCGAGGAAGGTGAGATCACCGAGGGGCGCCTCAAGCAGGCGATCCGCAAGGCGACGCTCTCGACCAAGCTCACTCCGGTGTTGTGCGGGTCCTCGTTTAAGAACAAGGGAGTGCAGCCGCTGCTCGACGCGGTCGTCGACTACCTGCCCTCGCCGCTTGACGTGCCGGCCGTGAGCGGCGCCGAACCGGTCAAGGGCGACGGCGAAGAGCCTCAGATCGAGCGCCACGCCGACGATTCCGAGCCGTTTGCCGCGCTTGCCTTCAAGATCATGGCTGACCCATACGTGGGCAAGCTCACCTACTTCCGCGTGTACTCGGGCAAACTCGAGGCCGGGGCGCGCGTGCTGAACGTAAACAGCGGCCGCACCGAGCGCATCGGGCGCATCCTGATGATGCACGCCAACGATCGCGAGGAGGTCTCCGAGGTCTACGCCGGCGACATCGCCGCCGCTGTCGGCATCAAGCAGGTCATCACCGGCGACACGCTGGCGGCGCCTGACTCCCCGATCAAGCTTGAGAACATCACCTTCCCCGAGCCGGTCATCAAGGTCGCCGTCGAGCCCAAGACGAAGGTCGACCAGGAGAAGATGTCGGTCGCGCTCGGCCGCCTGGCCGAGGAGGACCCCACTTTCCAGGTGCGCACCAACGAGGAAACCGGCCAGACCGAGATATCGGGCATGGGCGAGCTTCACCTCGAAGTGCTCGTGGATCGCATGAAGCGCGAGTTCAACGTCGAGGCCAACGTCGGGCGCCCGCAGGTCTCCTACCGCGAGACCGTGCGTGGAAACGCCGAGAAGGTCGAAGGCAAGTTCGTGCGCCAGACCGGTGGCTCGGGCCAGTTCGGTGTCGTCTACATCAACATGGAGCCGGCACCCGGCGAGGGCTTTGACTTCATCAACAAGATCAAGGGCGGCGCCATCCCCTCGGAGTTCATCCCGGCGGTCGAGAAGGGCGTCGAGGAGGCGCTTGAGACCGGTGTGAAGGCCGGCTACCCGATGGTCGATGTGCGCGTGACGCTGATCGACGGCAAGTACCACGACGTCGATTCCTCAGAGATCGCCTTCAAGGTCGCCGGCTCGATCGCCTGCAAGGAGGCCGCCAGGCGCGCCAAGCCGGTTCTACTCGAGCCGATCTTCGCCGTCGAGGTCGTCGCTCCCGAAGACTTCCTGGGCACCGTCATCGGTGACCTCTCAAGCCGACGTGGACGGGTCGAGGGCCAGGAGCAGCGCGGTAACGCGCTAGCGATCACGGCGCGCGTCCCGCTCAGCGAGATGTTCGGGTACGCGACCGACCTGCGCTCCAACACGCAGGGTCGGGCCAACTACACGATGCAGTTCGAGGGCTACGAGGAGGTACCCCCGAACATCGCCGAGAAGATCATCGAGCAGCGGACAGGAGAACCTGTACCCGCGTAGGCAGAAGTCAAGAAAGTCCCCATTTAGATAGATTTCCCAGGTTCGCCCTTACACCGGCGGCGAACATCCAAGTCGATAACAGGAGCTGAACAGAAAGTGGCCAAGGAGAAGTTCGAGCGCGACAAGCCGCACGTCAACGTCGGAACGATCGGGCACATCGATCACGGCAAGACGACCTTGACCGCCGCCATAACGACTGTGCTCGCCGAGAAGATGGGCGGCGAAGCTCGCAGCTTCGAGGAGATCGACAACGCTCCGGAGGAGAAGGAGCGCGGCATCACGATCGCCACCTCGCACGTGGAGTACCAGACCGAGAACCGTCACTACGCGCACGTCGACTGCCCCGGGCACGCCGACTACGTCAAGAACATGATCACCGGCGCCGCCCAGATGGACGGAGCGATCCTGGTGGTCTCCGCGGCCGACGGCCCGATGCCCCAGACGCGCGAGCACATCCTGCTGGCTCGTCAGGTCGGCGTTCCCTACATCGTCGTGTTCCTCAACAAGGCTGACATGGTCGATGACGAGGAGCTGATGGAACTGGTCGAGGTCGAGGTGCGAGAGTTGCTCTCCGAGTACGACTTCCCGGGCGATGACATCCCGTTCATCACCGGCTCCGCGCTGAAGGCGCTGGAGGGCGACGAGGCCTACAAGGCCAAGATCGTCGAGCTGGCCGAGGCGCTGGACAGCTACATCCCCGAGCCCGTCCGCGAGCTCGACAAGCCGTTCCTGATGCCCGTCGAGGACGTCTTTACGATCACCGGTCGCGGCACTGTCGCCACCGGCCGTGTCGAGCAGGGCGTCGTGAACACCGGCGACACGGTCGAGATCGTGGGAGTCCACGACACGACCACCACGGTCGTGACCGGCGTTGAGATGTTCCGCAAGATCCTCGACCAGGGACAGGCCGGCGATAACGTCGGCTGTCTGCTGCGTGGTACCAAGCGCGAGGAGATCGAGCGCGGCCAAGTGCTGTGCAAGCCCGGCTCGATCACGCCTCACACCAAGTTCAAGGCTGAGGTCTACATCCTTAAGAAGGAGGAGGGTGGTCGTCACACTCCCTTCTTCACGGGTTACCGGCCGCAGTTCTACTTCCGTACGACCGACGTGACCGGCGTGGCAAAGCTGCCCGAGGGCGTCGAGATGGTCATGCCCGGCGACAATGTCGCGATGGAGATCGAGCTGATTCAGCCGATCGCCATGGACCAGGGTCTGCGTTTCGCCATCCGCGAGGGTGGGCGCACCGTCGGCTCGGGCGTGGTCAGCGAGATCATCGAGTAAGCACAGATTCACTGCCCCCCGGCATCCGTCGGGGGGTTTCTTTTTAGCCGATACGAGTTCTAACGAGCCCTAGCGATTACACATGGCAGCAACCACCCAAAATAAGATCCGCATCCGACTGAAGGCGTACGACACGTCCGCTATCGAGTCGGCGGCCAAGGAGATCGTGGAGACGGCCACGCGCACCGGCGCGACGGTCTCCGGACCCGTGCCGCTGCCGACCGAGAAGAACGTCTACTGCGTGATTCGCTCGCCGTTCAAGGACAAGGACTCGCGCGAGCACTTCGAGATCCGCACGCACAAGCGCCTGATCGACATCCATCAGCCGAGCCCAAAGACGGTCGACTCGCTGCAACGCCTGGACAATCTTCCGGCGGGCGTTGACATCGAGATCCGTCTGGCGACCTGAGAGTAAGTCGATGTCAGCGATTCTCGCCAAGAAGCTAGGTATGACGCAGGTCTTCGGAGAGGACGGAAGCGTTGCGCGTGTCACGGTGCTGGAGGCCGGCCCGTGCCCGGTCACGGCCGTGCGCACCACCGAGCGCGACGGTTATGAAGCAGTCCAACTGGCGTTTGGTCAGACCAAGGAGAAGCACCTCACAAAGGCCGAGCTCGGCCATCTGAAGAAGGCGGACGCCGGGCCGATGCGCCATGTCGTCGAGTTCAGGGTTTCCGGTGGCAAGCCGACCGAGCTACAGGTCGGCGAGTCGGTGACGGTCGATTCCTTCCAGGTCGGCTCGCGCGTGAAGGTCGCCGGCGTATCCAAGGGCAAGGGTTTTCAGGGCACAGTCAAACGTCACGGCTTCAAACGCGGTCCGGTCTCTCACGGCTCGCACAACGTGCGCGCTCCCGGTTCGATCGGCGCCTCCGCCGATCCCGCGCGTGTGCGCCCCGGTATTCGTGGTCCCGGTCAGATGGGCAACAAGCGTGCCACTCAGCCTGGCCTTGAGATCGTGGCGCTTGACCCCAAGCAGAATCTGATGATGGTGCGCGGCTCGGTCCCAGGGCCCAGGGGCAGTGTCGTGGAGGTGCGTGGCGATGCCTGACGCTCCCCTGCTCAGCCCATCTGGCAAGTCCACCAAGAAGGTCTCGCTCGAGCAGAGCGCTTTCGGCGCCGGCTTTCACGAGCCGCTCGTGCACCAGAGCGTGCGCGCCGAGCAGGCCGCTCGCAGGCGTGGCACCGCCGCCACCAAGACACGCGCGGAGGTTTCCGGCGGTGGCTCAAAGCCCTGGCGCCAGAAGGGCACCGGGCGCGCCCGCGCGGGCTCCAGCCGCTCGCCTCTATGGACCGGCGGCGGCACCGTCTTTGGCCCGCAACCGCGCTCCTACACCTTCAAGGTCAATCGCAAGGAGCAGCGCGCCGCCCTGCGCAGCGCGCTTTCGCTGCACGCCCAGCGCGGTTCGCTTGCGATCCTCGACGCTGCCGCATTCCAGAAGCCAAAGACCATTGATGCCGCAGACCTGCTCGCGGACTGGACGCAGCCTCGCCCGACGCTGGTTGTCGTGGCGGCGCAGGAGTCAGCAGCTGCGCTGTCCTTCCGCAACCTCGCCCGCGTTGCCGTGCTGACGCCCGAGAGCGTTGGTATCGCGGACCTGCTTGGAGCGGCCTCGTTGCTGGTCTCCGAGGCAGCGCTTGGCGAGCTGAGCGCCCGCGCCGCCAAGCCTGCCGCCAGAGAGGCCTCCTGATGGACAGCTCACAGGTGATCATCAAGCCGGTGCTCTCCGAGAAGAGCTTCGCCCTCTCGGCCGTGGGCAAGTACACCTTCCGGGTTCATCCCGATGCGCATCGCACCCAGATCCGCCAGGCGGTCGAGTCGCTGTTCGGCGTCAAGGTGCTAGAGGTGCGAACGCTCAGCGTCAAATCAAAGCCCAAGCGTCGCGGTGTCACCCGTGGGCGCACCCGCGCGTGGAAGAAGGCGATCGTGCAGGTCACTCCCGGCCAGAGCATTCCGATCTTCCAGGGCCTAGAGGGAACAGGGGAATAGACGATGCCGATTCGCAAGCCCAAGCCGACAAGCCCAGGTAGGCGCTTTGCCACTTACTCGGACTTCGCCGAGGTCACCAAGACCGAGCCCGAGCGCACGCTGGTCGAGGGTCTGAAGAAGAGCGGTGGTCGTAACGCCCACGGCCGCAAGACCTCACGCCATCGCGGCGGCGGCGCCAAGCGCCTGTACCGCCGTATCGACTTCAAGCGTCGCAAGGACGGAGTGCCCGCCAAGGTCGCAGCGATCGAGTACGACCCCAACCGCTCCTCCTATATCGCCCTGCTTCATTACCTCGACGGCGAGAAGCGCTACATCCTGGCTCCGCAGCGCCTGACGGTCGGTATGACCGTCGCCTCCGGCGACGATGCGGAGATCGCTGTCGGCAACTGCCTTGCGCTGGCGCGTATGCCCGTCGGCACGGTGATCCACAACGTCGAGCTACAACCGGGCAGAGGCGGACAGATGGCGCGCTCAGCCGGCGCATCGGTGCAGCTGATGGCCAAGGACGGTGACATGGCGACCCTGCGTTTGCCCTCGGGGGAGATGCGAATGGTTCGCGCCGAGTGTCGCGCCACCGTCGGCACGATCGGCAACGCCGAGCACCAGAACGTCAAGGTCGGCAAGGCGGGCCGCAAGCGCCACATGGGTGTTCGTCCGCAGACACGTGGCGTGGCCATGAACCCGGTCGATCACCCGCACGGAGGCGGCGAGGGCTCGACCACCGCCGGTCGCCACCCGGTCACGCCGTGGGGCGTGCCGACGCTCGGCTACCGCACCCGCAAGAAGAACAAGGCATCGGACAAGTACATCGTCCGTGGCCGCAGGCGTGGAAAGGGCAAGGGTCGCTGATGAGTCGCTCCAGCAAGAAGGGACCGTGGGTCGAAGATCGTCTGATGACGCGCATCGAGGCGATGAACGCGGAGAACACCAAGAAGATGCTGCGCACCTGGTCGCGCACCTCCACGATCTTCCCGGAGATGGTGGGCCACACGCTCGCCGTCCACGACGGCAAGAAGCACGTCCCCGTCTTCATCAGCGAGTCGATGGTCGGCCACAAGCTCGGCGAGTTTGCTCCCACACGCGTATTTCGCGGTCACGCGGGCTCGGGGAAGGTGCGATGACTCCGCCCGATAAGCCAGTCGAGGAGCAGCCCGAGGCAGAGGACCAGGAGCAGCCCAAGGCAGCCGCCAAAAAGCCTGCCGCCGCCAAGAAGCCGGCGGCGGAGAAGAAGCCCGCCGCGGCAAAAAAGCCGGCTGCGGCAAAGGCTCGCGCAGCCGCCAAGAGTTCGGATGTAGCGAAGGACGCTGAGGAGTCCGCTCAGGCTGAGTCGGCCGCGCCCGAGGCCGCCAAGAAGGCTCCCGCGCGCAAGGCAAAGCCCGCCGCCGCCAAGGCGGACGAGGCGTCTGAGCCTGAGGCCGCCGAGCCCAAGCGAAGGGCCGAGAAGGCCGCGCCCTCGGAGCGCTCCGCCGCTCGCTCCCAGGCTTCCGCTCCCGCCCGCCGCAAGGTCGTAAGCGCCCATGCGCGCTACGTTCGCACCTCGGCGCGCAAGGCGCGGATGGTGTGCGGGCATCTGCGTGGCAAGTCTGTTGAGGAGGCGCGCGCTATCCTCGCTTTCACCCCTCGGGAGGTCGCCCGCGACTGGAGCAAGCTGCTTGAGTCGGCGGTGGCCAACGCGGAGAACAACCACGAGCTGATCGAGGAAGACCTGCTCGTGCGGGAGGCGTTCGCAGACGAGGGACCCACGATCAAGCGTTTTCGGCCGCGTGCTCAAGGGCGCGCAACCCCGATACGCAAGCGCACCAGTCATTTGACGATCACGCTCACGCCCAAGGCGTAGCGCCGGCCCACAAACCAGACAGGACTTACGAGAAAAGACATGGGACAGAAGGTTCATCCAGAGGCAATGCGCGTGGGCTACATCCACGACTGGAAGTCCAACTGGTTTGCCGAGCGCAACTTCGCCGAGTATCTCGCCGAGGACATTCGCGTCCGCGAGCACATCGTGGAGAAGCTGGCGCACGCGGGCCTTGCCAACATCACCATCCGCAAGGATGCCAACGAGCTCGAGGTCAACATCCACACCGCTCGGCCGGGGATCGTGATCGGCAAGTCCGGTGCTGAAGTGGATGCGCTGCGCCGCGACCTGAACCGGATGACCCACAAGCAGATCAAGGTCAACATCCACGAGATCAAGCGTCCCGAGCTCGACGCCTCGCTGGTCGCTCAGTCGATCGCCGAGCAGCTGCAAAACCGCGTCGCCTTCCGTCGCGCGATGAAGCGCGCGCTGACAAGCGCGATGCGCTCAGGCGCCAAGGGCGTCAAGGTGCAGGTCGCCGGGCGCCTCGGCGGTGCCGAGATGGCGCGCACCGAGAGCTACTCCGACGGTCGCGTGCCGCTGCACACGATGCGCGCCGACATCGATTACGGCTTCTACGAGGCGCGCACCACCTTCGGGCGTATCGGCGTTAAGTGCTGGATCAACAAGGGCGAGATCATGCCCGAGGGCTACACCGGTGCCGATTTGACCGATATGAGCGCGCCCCCGCCGCCCTCCAGCGATCGCGAAGGTCGCGGTGGTCGTGATGGTCGCGATGGTCGCGGCCGTGGTCGTGGCGGACCGGGCGGTGGCCGCGGTCCCGGCGGTGCCGGCGGAGGCCGTGGTGGACCGGGCGGCGGACGTGGCGGCCCAGGCGGTCCCGGCGGTGGACGCGGCGGACCAGGTGGACGTGGCGGTCCAGGCGGCGGTCGCGGTCCTCGCGGCGGCGGTCCGGCGCAAGGTGGCGGTGGACGCTAATGCTCTCCCCTAAGCGCGTAAAGCATCGCAAGCAGCATCGCGGCCGACGCCGCGGGCTCTCGCGTGGGCAGGTGAAGGTTCAGTTCGGCGAGTACGGGTTGAAGTCGCTCGAGCAGGGCTGGCTTACCAACCGTCAGATCGAGGCTGCCCGTATCGCGATGACTCGCAAGATCAAGCGTGGCGGCAAGGTCTGGATCAACGTCTTCCCCGACAAGCCGGTCACCAAGAAGCCGGCTGAGACCCGCATGGGCTCAGGCAAGGGCAACCCCGAAGGTTGGGTGGCCGTGGTCAAGCCTGGTCGTGTGATGTTCGAGCTCGCCGGGGTTCCCGAGCCGCTCGCGCGTGAAGCGATTCGCCTGGCCGCGCACAAGCTTCCCGTCAAATCCAAGTTCGTTCTGCGCGAGGACTGAGGATGAAGGCCAAGGAAATCAGGGATCTGCCCGACGACGAACTGGCGGAGGAGATTGGCAAGATGCGCAAGGACCTGTTCGGTAAGCGCTTCGCCAACGCCACGGGCGAGCTCGAGGACACCGCCAGCATCGCCAAGGCGCGCCGCGATCTCGCACGCGCCCTGACTGTCGAGCGCCAGCGCGTGCTTTCTCGCGCGGGACAAAATTGAGAAGCGAAACTGAACAGCGAAACGGATAGAGATGGCTGACGAGATAGACAACGAGACTCCCGAGAGCGCCGCGACGCCCGAGCAGGCCGAGCCCACGCCCGCCGAGACGCCTGTCGCCGAGGAGGCTGCCGCCAAGCCGGCAGAGACTCCCGCGGCCGCTGCGCCGGCGGAGCCTGCCGAGCAGCTCTCCTCCAAGGAGCGCCGTCGCAAGGAGCGCTCTACTCACAGTGGCGATGCCCGCAGCCAGCGCACTGCGCAGGAGCGCCACGCCGAGCGTCTGGCGGTCCGTCGAGAGAAGGCCGTCAAGCGGCGCGCGCGACGCCTACAGGAACGAGCCAAGTCCGCGGAGCGTCGCAAGAGCGCGCCGGCACCCGAGCCGCTTGCTCCCGTGCACGCGCTCGTCGAGGGCTCGCCAAAGGTGCGCCAGGGGATCGTCGTCTCCGATAAGGCCGATAAGACGATTACGGTGCGCATCGATGTCGCTCGCCGTCACCGCCGTTACGAGAAGATCGTCCGTTCCTCGAGCACTTTGCACGCTCACGACGAGAACAACGACGCGGGCGTGGGCGACGTCGTACGCGTGATCGAGAGCCGTCCGCTCTCGCGCAGTAAGCGTTGGCGGCTCGTCGATGTTCTGGAGCGCGCACGATGATCCAGAACGAGACCCGACTGCGTGTCGCCGATAACACCGGCGCCCGCGAGATCCTCTGTATTCGCGTCAAGGGTGGCTCAAGGCGTCGCTACGCGTTTGTCGGCGACGTGATCACCGCCACCGTCAAGCAGGCCAATCCGCACGGTTCGGTCAAAAAGGGCGACGTGGTGACGGCCGTTGTCGTTCGCACCAAGAAGCCCTTCGGGCGCGACGATGGCACCTACATCTCCTTCGACGACAACGCCGCCGTGATCATCGACGATCAGAACAACCCGCGGGGCACACGCGTGTTCGGGCCGGTGGCGCGCGAACTGCGTGACCGTAACTTCATGAAGATCGTCTCGCTCGCGCCGGAGGTGCTCTAGATGGCGCGCGCCAAGACTCAGCCGACACGGCGCACTATGAAGATCCGCTCTGGAGACAAGGTTCACGTGATCTCCGGCAAGGCTCGTGGCAAGAGCGGCCGCGTGCTGCGTGTCGATCCCGCCCGCGAACGCGTCTATGTCGAGGGTCTCAACATGGTCAAGCGCCACATGCGCCCGCAGGCGGTCGCCGACACTCAGCGCGGCCAAACCGTGGGCGGCGTGATCGAGCAGGAGGGGCCGATTCACGTCTCCAACGTGATGCTCGCCGACCCCAAGGACGAAAAGCCGACCCGCATCGGCATCGAGCGAGAGAACGGACGTCGCGTTCGCGTCGCCAAGCGCTCGGGTACGAGACTCGACTGACGATGAGCCCCCAGACCACAGCCCGATTGAAGAGCCGCTATTTGGAGGAGATCCGCCCGAGCCTGATCGAGCGCTTCGGATACTCCTCGCCGATGCAGGCGCCGAAGCTCGAGAAGATCACGCTGAACATGGGCGTGGGCGATGCGCGCACAGACTCCAAAGTTCTCAAGGCCGCACAGGAACAGTTGGCGACGATCGCGGGCCAGCAGCCGAGCGTACGCCGCGCGCGCAAGTCGATCGCCGCCTTCAAGTTGCGTGAGGGCATGCCGGTGGGCGTAGCGGTCACGCTTCGCGGTGAGCGTGGCTATGAGTTCCTCGACCGCCTGACCGCGGTCGCGATACCCCGTATCCGCGACTTCCGCGGGCTGAACCCGCGCTCCTTCGACGGGCACGGCAACTACTCGATGGGAGTCCGCGAGCAGATCATCTTTCCTGAGATCGACTACGACGCGATCGACCAGGTGCGAGGGATCGACATCACGATCACAACCAGCGCGAACGCAGACAAGGAAGCCTTTGCCCTGCTGGTCGCGCTCGGGATGCCGTTTGCCGCTCAGGGCAGGCCGGCCGGCTTCGACGAGGCCGCCGGTATCGACAAATCCAGCGACGGGAGCGCCGCCTGATGGCCAAGACATCGTTGCGCGTCAAGCAGGCGCGCCCGCCAAAGTTCAAGACACGTGCATATACTCGCTGCAACCGCTGCGGTCGTCCGCATTCGGTGTACCGCAAGTTCGGGCTGTGCCGCATCTGTTTGCGCGAGCTAGCCCACAACGGCCAGATACCGGGAATGACGAAGTCCTCCTGGTAGAGGCCGCAAACAAGCTGTCCAACCACTCTTTTTGAACACAGGAACAAGAGCCTTCGCCCTATGTCGATGACAGACCCGATAGCCGACTTTCTCACGCGCATCCGCAACGCGATTCGCGCCGCCCACGAGACCGTCCAGATCCCGGCCTCCAACCTGAAGGCCGAGGTTGCGCGCATCCTCGCCGAGCAGGGCTACATCGACTCGTGGGCCGTGCTCCCCGCACCCGAGGGCGGTCCCGGCCAGGTGATCGAGATTCGCCTGAAGTACACCGACGATCGTCGCTCGGCGATCTCCGGGCTGCGCCGCGTCTCGCGGCCAGGGCGTCGCAGCTACGTCGAGGCGACGCGCATCCCGAAGGTGCTCGGCGGCATGGGGACCTCGATCGTGTCCACTTCGCGCGGGGTCATGACAGGCCACGACGCGCGCGCCGCCGGTGTTGGCGGCGAGGTCCTCGCACAGGTCTGGTAGGAGCGAAGATGTCGAGAATCGGAAGACGCCCAATCCAGCTGCCCTCAGGCGTGACCGTCACGATCGAGCCTGAACTGGTGAGCGTGAAGGGCCCCAAGGGAGAGCTCTCCGAGCGAGTCCCGCGCGATATCGAAGTGCTTCAGGAGGGCGAGACGCTGCTCGTCTCACGCCCGACTGACCGCGGCGAGCACCGTGCCCTGCACGGTCTGACGCGCTCGCTCGTTGCCAACATGGTCCAAGGCGTCACCGACGGCTATGAGAAGCGCCTTGAGATCCAGGGCGTCGGTTACCGCGCCCAGCTGAAGGGCAAGAACCTCGAGCTGGCGGTCGGCTACTCGCACCCCGTTCCGATCCCCGCTCCCAGCGGAATCGAATTCGAAGTGCCCCAGCCCACTCGCATCGTGGTCAAGGGCATCTCCAAGCAGCAGGTCGGCGAGATCGCCGCGATCATCCGCAAGCAGCGCCCGCCAGAGCCCTACAAGGGCAAGGGCATCCGCTACGAGGGCGAGTACGTTCAGCGCAAGGTTGGTAAGCGCGCATGACCGTTCTCACCAAGGAGGCTCGCCGCCTCAAACGGCGTCGCCGCGTGCGCGCGAAGGTGTCGGGCACCGCCGAGCGCCCGCGCGTGTCGGTGTTCCGCTCCAACCGTGGCATCTCCGCGCAGCTGATCGACGATTCGACCGGCAATACGCTCGCGTCCGTGCACTGGTACGAGGCGGATCTGCGCAAGCTGAAAAGCGACGAGCGCACCAAGCGCGGTGGCGAGCTGCTGGCCGAGCGCGCCAAGAAGGCCGGCATCAGCGAGGTCGTCTTCGACCGCGGCGGATACCGCTATCACGGTCACGTCAAGGCCTTCGCCGAGGCGATCCGCGAGGCTGGGATCACGGTCTAGCGGCCCAGGCCAGCTACTCTCACTTGCTCACATGAACTCAGATCGATCAGTCAACCCCGGTAGCCTCGACCTCCAGGAGCGCGTCGTCGAGATCAACCGCGTCGCCAAGGTGGTCAAGGGCGGGCGCCGCTTCTCCTTCACGGCGCTGGTGGTAGTAGGCGACGAACGCGAAGTGGTCGGCATCGGCTACGGCAAGGCCAACGAGGTGCCGCTGGCAATCCAGAAGGGCGTCGAGCGCGCCAAGAAGGATCTCTTCCGCGTTCCCAAGCACGGCTCCACCATCACCCACCAGACAACCGGCATCTTCGGCTCCGGGCGGGTCCTGCTCAAGCCGGCCTCTCCCGGTACCGGCGTGATCGCCGGCGGTGGCGTGCGCGCGGTGCTCGAGCTTGCCGGCATCCACGACATCCTCTCCAAGAGTCTTGGCACGCAGAACCCGATCAACCTGGTCAAGGCGACCGTCCAGGGCCTGCGCGAGCTGCGCACCCCCTCAGAGGTGGCCGAGCTGCGCGGCCTGTCGATCGCAAAGGTGCTCGGCCTGACCGAGCAGCCGACCGACGGCTCCGCCGAGAACGGCGTGACACAGGCAGGCGCCGCTGAGGGCGAGTCCGCCGGTGCCGAGGCGGTCAGCGAGGCCCCCGCGGCCGAGCCGAAGGCCTCCGAGCCCAGTGAGGCGCCGGCTTGATGGCGACACTGCAGGTGACCCAGCGACGCTCCAGCAATGGCTCGAACAAGCGCCAGCTCGACACGCTGCGCTCGCTCGGCCTGCGCCGCATCGGCCATACGGTCGAGGTCAAGGACTGTGAGCAAGCGCGCGGCATGGTGCATGCTGTTCGCCACCTCGTCGAGGTTCATCCCGCCGCCCAGAAGGCTGCGAAGAGCTGATGGCGCCCACCACCAAGAAAGAGCAGGAGGAGGCGCAGGAGCGGATCGGGCTGCACACGCTCAAGCCCGCTCCCGGCAGCCGCCGTCCGCGCAAGCGCATCGGCCGCGGCGAAGGCTCGGGCACCGGCAAGACCGCCGGGCGCGGACAGAAGGGCGCCGGTTCGCGCTCGGGCTCCAAGCGCCGCTCGCGCTTTGAGGGCGGGCAGATGCCGATCCACATGCGCATGCGCAAGCTGCGCGGGCCGCACATGAAGAAGTCGATGCCGTTTGAGATGTTCCGCACCCATACCCAGGCGGTCAATGTCTCCGACCTGGAGGCTCGCTTCGAGGCCGGTGCGGAAGTGACGATCGAGTCGATGAAGTCCAAGGGGCTTGCCACGCGCAAAGACATCCCGGTGAAGGTGCTGGCCAAGGGTGAGCTCAGCAAGGCGTTGACGGTCCACGCCCACGCCTTCAGCAAGGCCGCGCGCGAGCGGATCGAGTCCGCCGGCGGCACCTGCACCGTCGTCGAGAGCTAGAATCGGCCGACCCGCGAGAGGCGGGCAAAGCTCATGCTCTCAACCATCCTCAGCGCCTTCCAGGTTGCGGACATCCGCAAGAAGATCCTGTTCACCGCAGCGATGCTGTTGATCTATCGCCTGGGCTCGCACATTCCTGTGCCCGGCATCAACTTCAGCGCCGTCTCAAGCCTGCAGCAGAAGCTCGGCGGCGCCGGCATCCTCGGGCTGCTGAACACCTTCTCCGGCGGCGGGCTAGCGCGCATCGCGATCTTCGCGCTGGGGATCATGCCCTACATCACCGCCTCGATCATCCTGCAGCTCTTGCAGGTGGTCGTCCCCTCGCTTGAAAAGCTCTCCAAGGAAGGCGAAGTCGGTCAGCAGCGGATCACTCAGTACACGCGCTACCTGACGGTCGGCCTGGCGTTTGCCCAGTCGATCGGCTATGTGTTCCTGTTCCGCTCGCTGCAGGCCAATACCGGCGAATCGGTGATCAACAAATTCGACGCGCCGCACATTTTCCTGATCGCCGTGTGTCTGACGGCCGGCTGCATCCTGCTGATGTGGATCGGCGAGTTGATCACCCAGCGCGGTATCGGCAACGGCATCTCGCTGCTGATCTTCGCCTCGATCGTCTCGCGACTGCCGACCGGGATCAACTCCTGGTGGAACAGCGGCGATCAGGTCTTCAAGGTGATGATGCCCTTCCTCGTGCTCGCGGTTGTCGCCGCCATCGTCTTCGTCCAAGAGGGGCAGCGCCGCATCCCCGTGCAGTACGCAAAGCGCGTGATCGGCAGGCGCATGTCCGAAGGCGGTCAGACCTACCTGCCGCTGCGCGTGAACATGGCGGGCGTGATCCCCGTCATCTTCGCCGCCAGCATCATGGCCTTCCCGCCGACCGTCGGCCAGCTGATCAAAACACCATGGGCGAAAAGCGTCTCGGACTTCTTCACGCCGACCAGCTGGCACTTCATCGTCGGCGAGTCGATCTTCATCATCGTCTTCACCTACTTCTATACGGCCGTCACCTTCAATCCGGTCGACCAGGCCGACAACCTGAAGAAGTACGGCGGCTTCATCCCCGGTGTCCGTCCAGGCCGCCCCACCGCCGAATTCCTCGATCGCATCCTCGCCCGTCTGACATTCCCGGGCGCGCTGTTCCTGGCCGCGGTCGCGGCCCTGCCAACGATCTTGATCGCGCGCACGCACACCAACCTTGCGCTCGGCGGCACCTCGATCCTGATCGTGATCGGCGTCGCCTTGGAAACGATGAAGCAACTAGAGGCACAGCTAATGATGCGAAGTTACGAGGGCTTCCTGCGCTAGCGGCCCAGCCGGTAGGCTCTGCCCGATGGTGGAGACGAACCTCATCCTGCTTGGGCCTCCTGGCGCCGGCAAGGGGACGCAGGCCGAGCGGCTGCAGGAAGACTTCTCGCTCGCGCACATCTCCACCGGCGACATGTTGCGCGCGCAGGTGGCTCAGGGCACGGAGCTCGGAAAGCGCGCACAGGAGTACATGAACGCGGGCGAGCTCGTGCCCGATGAGGTGATCCTCGGCATGATCGGGGCTCGCATCTCAGAGCAGGACGCCCGCGAAGGGTTTCTGCTCGACGGGTTTCCGCGCAACGCAAGTCAGGCCGATGCGCTCGCCGCCACCCTCGCCGAGTCCCAGCGCAGGCTGACCGCCGCGCTGTTGATCGAGGTGCCTGACGAGGATGTCGTGCGCCGCCTCGGCGGTCGACGCGTCTGTAGCAAGAGCGGGCACGTCTACCATGTCGATTTCGACCCGCCCAAGCGGGAGGGGATCTGCGATCAGGACGGCTCGCGCTTGATCCAGCGCGACGACGACATGCAGGAGACGATCCGCCGTCGCCTCGAGGTCTATGCGCGCCAGACCGCTCCGCTGATCGAGTACTACGACGAGGCCGGGCTGTTGCGCCGCTTCGACGGCAAGCGCACTCCCGATGAGGTGCACAATCACATCCGCGCGACAGTGGCGACGCTGCGGCTGGAGGACGAGATCTAGTACCTATCCCAGGGAGGGTCCCGAGCGAGCCGCGGATAAGCTCCTGGGGTGATCGTCAAGAAGTCCCCGCAGGAGATCGAGAAGATGGCTGCCGCCGGCGCCGTTCAGGCGGGTGCGCTGGATCTCGTCGCAAACAAGATTCGGCCGGGCGTCAGCACCGCTGAGCTCGACGCCGCGGTAGAGCGCTTCATTCGCTCACAGGGAGCCGTGCCCACTTTCAAGGGTTATCGCGGCTTCCCAGGCTCGATCTGCGCCTCGCCGAACTCGATGGTCGTGCACGGAATCCCCGGGCGCTACCGGCTCTCGCGCTCGGACATCCTCTCGGTGGACATTGGCGTGACGCTCGACGGTTGGGTGGCCGACGCGGCGCGCACATTCCCCGTCGGCGAGGTCAGCGACACCGCCAAGAACCTGCTGAGCGCCACTGAGGCGGCTCTGCACGCCGGCGTTCAGAAGTGCGTGGCCGGCAACCGCATCGGTGATGTCTCAAACGCGATCCAGCGCGTGGCCGAGGACGCCGGACTGTCGGTCGTGCGCTCGCTGGTCGGGCACGGCGTCGGCAAAGACATGCACGAGGACCCGCAGGTGCCCAACTATGGGCGGCGCGGCAAGGGAACCCTGCTCGAAGAGGGCATGGTGTTGGCGATCGAGCCGATGACGACGGCCGGCCGCGCCCCGGTTCGGGTGGCAAGCGACGGCTGGGCGATCTTCTCCCAGGACGACTCGCTGGCCGCTCACTTCGAGTTCACGGTTGCGATCACCGCGGAAGGCCCGCGCATCCTTACGCCGTGGCATCTACCGGCCGCCAAGCGGGTCTCACACAGCGATCCAGATCGACAAGCAGCCTCAGCCTAGAAGTTGGTAGCATGCGCTGTCCTGCCGGAATGCGCCCACAGGGCGTGTGAAGGCGAGACCACGAAGCGGTAGCGGCAGCCGTCCCGGCGGCCAGAGCCGTTTCGACGGGACCAGAGCCGAAAGGGAACATGAAGGTACGACCGTCGGTCAAGCCGATGTGCGAGAAGTGCAGGATCATCCGCCGTAACAAAACGGTGCTGGTGATCTGCCAGAACAAGCGCCACAAGCAGAGGCAAGGTTAACCACGATGGCACGCATCGCGGGAATCAACCTACCTCTGAACAAGCGCTCGGAGATCGGACTCACCTACATCTACGGGATCGGTCGCGCGACCTCCAACAAGCTGCTTGCCGAAGTCGACGTCAGCCCGGATACATACATCCGCGACCTGACCGAGGACGAGGTCTCGCGTCTACGCGACGCGATCGATCGCACCTTGACCGTCGAGGGCGATCTGCGCCGCGAGCGCTCCCAGGACATCAAGCGCCTGCAGGAGATCGCCTGCTATCGCGGACTGCGCCACCGGCGTGGACTGCCCGTCAGAGGGCAGAAGACCAAGACCAACGCGCGCACCCGCAAGGGGCCCAAGCGACTGCAGGTGGCCGGTAAGAAGAAGGTCAAGAAGTAATGGCCGCGCCAAAGCGCCCAGGTCGCGGCCGTCGCCGCGTCAAGAAGAACGTCCCCGTGGGCCAGGCCCACATCAAGACGTCTTTCAACAACACGATCGTCTCGCTCACCGATACTCAGGGCAACGTCCTTGCCTGGGAGTCGGCCGGCGGCGCGGGCTTCAAGGGCTCGCGCAAGTCCACGCCCTTCGCGGCGCAGGTCACCGCCGACGCCGCCGCGCGCAAGGGGATGGAGCAGGGACTGCAGAAGGTGGAGGTCTACGTCAAGGGGCCGGGCTCCGGGCGCGAGACGGCGATCCGCTCGCTGCAGGCCGCGGGCCTCGAGGTCACCGGCGTCAAGGACGTGACCCCGCAAGCCCACAATGGATGCCGACCGCGCAAGCGTCGTCGCGTCTAAGACCAACTGATCGCAGAGAGCTAAGGCAAATGGCAAGAGACACCAGTCCGCAGTGCAAGCAGTGCCGCCGCGAGGGGCAGAAGCTGTTCCTCAAGGGGGAGCGCTGCCTGACCGACAAGTGCGGCGTCGAGCGACGCTCCTACCCGCCCGGCGAGCACGGGCGCGGACGCCAGAAGCAGAGCGAGTATCGCCTGCAGCTGCGCGAGAAGCAGAAGGCTCGCCGCTACTACGGTGTGCTCGAGAAACAGTTTCACGGCTATTACGAGAAGGCTTCGCGTCAGCCGGGCATCACCGGCGAGAATCTGCTCGCGCTGCTGGAGTGCCGTCTTGACAACGTCATGGTGCGCCTTGGCTTTGCCGCTTCGCGGCGCCAAGCTCGCCAGTTGATCAGGCACGGGCACTGGACCGTCAACGGTCGCCGGGTAGACATACCCAGCTACCAAGTGCGGCCCGGCGATGTGATCGCGATCAAAGCGGGAACTACGGCTATGCAGGTGGTTAGGGACGCCACCGAGCTGACCGGACAGATTCCAGCGTGGCTCCAGGCCGACCATGAGTCGCTTACGGCCAAGGTGCTGCGCAAGCCGGAGCGCCGAGAGGTGGCCGCGCCGGTGCAGGAGCAGCTCATCGTCGAGCTGTACTCGAAGTAGGCGCTCCCCGCGCCTCCGCCTTTCACGGGTGGCGGCGCGCTCCAGGCGCGCTCGCGAAAGCGGCCGCGGCACAGACCAACACGACGTAAGGACCCCGATGCTCGACTTCCAAATCCCCCGGATCACAAGCGAGTCCGCCGAGGACAGCCGCGGCACCTTCACGATCGAGCCGCTCGATCGCGGTTTCGGCTACACGTTCGGCAATTCGCTGCGGCGTGTACTGCTCTCCTCGCTGGCCGGCGCGGCCGTCACCAGCGTGCGCATCGAGGGCGTCGCTCACGAGTTCTCCACCGTGCAAGGGGTCAAGGAGGACGTCACAGACATCGTGCTGAACCTCAAGGGGATCGTCTGCCGCATGCACTCCGATGCTTCGGAGGTCGAGGCGCCGCTGGTCGTGACCGGCCCCGGTGAGATCACCGCCAAGGACATCGACCTGCCCGCCGGCGTTGAGATCCTAAACCCTGACGTGCACATCGCCACGCTTGAGAAGAAGACAAAGCTCGAGCTGTACATGACGATCGGTCGCGGCCGCGGCTACCGGCCAGCCGAGGAGAACAAGTCGGCCGACCAGCCGATCGGTGTGATCCCGATCGACTCGATCTTCTCGCCGGTAAGGCGCGTGGCCTACGCCGTCGAGCAGGCGCGTGTCGGGCAGAAGACCGACTTCGACAAGCTCACGCTCGACATCGAGACCGACGGTTCGATCGAGCCGCAGTCCGCGCTGCGCGAGGCCGCCGAGCTACTCATCTCACAGCTTGCGATCTTCACCGACGCGGACCGCATCCAGGAGCTGCGCGCGGCTCCCGGCGGTCAGCTCGACGGGCACGGGCTCGCCGTGGCCGGCGGCGGCGCGCCGGCGGCGCTGCAGGGCGAGGAGTGGAGCATCCTGATCGAGGAGCTCGAGCTCGGTGTGCGCTCCTATAACTGCCTCAAGCGTGCCGGCATCCAGACGGTCGGCGATCTAATCTCAAAGTCCGAGGCTGAGCTGAACGCGATCCCCAACTTCGGCAAGAAGTCGATCGACGAGGTAATCGAGACGCTGGAAGCACGCGGACTGCATCTACGGCAAGATTAGGCTCTCCGATGCGCCATCAAAAGACACGCAACAAGCTCAGTCGCGACTCGGCGCACCGCAAGGCGCTGCTCATGAACCTCACCAAGGAGGTTCTCGAGCACGAGCGGATCAAGACCAGCGAAGCCAAGGCCAAGGCGGTCAAGCCCGAGATCGAGAAGCTGATCACGCTGGCCAAGCGCGGCGATCTGCACGCCCGTCGCCAGGCACTCTCGGCGCTCTCACAGGACAAGTTCGCCGTGCACAAGCTCTTCGAGGAGGTCGCCCCTCGCTATGCCGAGCGCCCGGGCGGCTACACGCGCATCCTCAAGCTCGGCCCGCGTCGCTCTGATGCAACCGAGATGGTGTATCTAGAGCTCGTGTAGCGCGCGTGAGCGCGTGGTCTGCAAGCTCACGATCCAGTACGACGGGGCCGCCTTTGCCGGGTGGGCGCGCCAGCCCGGTAAGCGCACCGTCGAGGCAGAGCTGGAGCGGGCGCTGCGCACGATTCTCGGCGAGCGCGATCATGCGGGCGATCCGCTGAGGCTCACCGTCGCCGGGCGCACCGACAGCGGCGTGCACGCCTGGGGACAGGTCGCAAGCTACCGGCACGAGGCGGTCGATCCGCAGCGCCTGAACGCGCTGCTCCCAAACGATTTGGCGGTGCTCGCAAGCGAACCGGCGGCCCCGCGGTTCGACGCTCGCCGCGATGCGATCAGCAGGACCTATTGCTACCGGCTGCTTGCTCGTCGCACACGCGACGTGTTCGAGCGCGGGCGTGCGCTGTGGTGGCCTCGCTCGCTGGATCGCAACGTGCTGCACGAGTGCGCCGAGTTGGTGCGCGGTTCGCACGACTTCACCGCGTTCACACCGACCGAGACCAAGCACGTGCGCTTCCAGCGCAACGTCCGGCAGGCGCAGTGGCGTGAGCACGGCGACGTGCTCGAGTTCTGGATCGAGGCCGACACGTTCATGCGCCACATGAACAGGGTGCTGGTGGGCACGATGCTCGAAGTGGCCTCGGGTCGTAGCGGTATCGATGAGTTCGCGCGCTTGCTCGAGGGCAGGCCGCGCTCGCGGGCCGGGCCGACGGCGCCGGCGCACGGGCTGGCGCTGGCCTCGGTCGCCTATCCGGACGCCTGAAAGCCGGTAGGCCCTGTTGCACTTGCTGCAACGGGGGGCGTCAGCGTTGCTCGCGAGCCAGCGACGGCCGCGGCGCCGCCTATGCTGGAGGCGATGCTCCAGGTGCTGCTGACTAACGACGACGGGATCGAAGCCGACGGGCTGCAGGCACTGCGACGGGCTCTTGCAGAGCTCGACGGTGTGCGCCTGGTCGTGATCGCGCCCGACGGCAACCGCTCGGCGATGGCGCGCTCGATCACCACCCGCCGGCCGCTGTGGGTGCAGGAGGTCTCCTTTTCCGACGGCACCAGCGGCTATGCCACCGACGGGACGCCCGTGGACTGCGTGCGGCTGGCTCGCCTGGGGCTGGTCGAGGGATTCGAGGCGCAACTGGTGGTCGCCGGCATCAATCACGGCGCCAACCTGGGCGATGACATCACCTACTCGGGCACCGTCGCCGCGGCGCTGGAGGGGATCGTGCTGGGGGTGCCGGCGATAGCCGTCTCCCAGCAGTCACGCGGGCGCTCGCTCGACTTCCGCTTCGACGGCGGCTTTGACTTCGATCTCGCGGCGCGCTTTGTGGCGCGACTGGTCGAGCGACTTGAGGACGTGCCGATGCCGCCGCGCACGCTGCTGAACGTCAACGTGCCCGCCGGCGAGCCGAGCGGAGTGGAGGTCGCGAGCCTCGGGCGGCGCATCTACCGCGACGAGTTGAAGGTCGTTCCGCACGAGGACGGCACGCCGCAGCGCCAGCGCTACTGGATCTACGGCTCGGACCCTGGCTTTCACGACGAGCCGGGCACAGACCTTGCCGCCGTCTCGGAGGGGCGCGTGGCGGTCACGCCGATCCACTTCGATCTGACAGACCGCCAGGGGATCGAGTCCCTGCGCGAGTTTGACCTGCACTCTCTGCTCGACCCTGTGGGCGAGCCGACCGGCAAGTGAGCGCCGCCAAGGCCGCCCAGCCGTCCAAGCAGACGCTGGCCAGAGCGGGCGAGTTGCGCGAGCAACTCGAGCATCATTCGCACCGCTACTACGTCCTCGACGATCCGGAGATAACCGACGACGCGTATGACGCGCTGCTTGACGAGCTGCGCGCGATCGAGCAGGAGTTCCCGGCGCTGTGCACGCCCGACTCGCCCACCCAGCGGGTCGGCGGCGAGCCTGTCGGCAAGCTCGAGAAGGTCGAGCATCTCGAGCCGATGCTCTCGCTGGGCAACGTTCGCGGTAAGGAGGAGCTGAGCGCCTGGGTGGCGCGGATGAAGGCGCATCTGGGGCGTGAAGGGATCGTCGCCACACGCTTTGAGTATGTGGTCGAGCCGAAGGTGGATGGGCTTGCGATCAGCCTGCTCTATCGCGACGGGGTGCTGCAGCGCGGCGCCACGCGAGGCAACGGTGAGATCGGCGAGGACGTCACCCACAACCTGCGCACGATCGGACAGATCCCGCTGCACATCGACGACGCGCCGCCGCTGCTCGAGGTCCGCGGCGAGGTCTACATGTCGCTGAAGGACTTCGCCGCGCTCAACGAGCGCCGCGCCGAAGCGGGGGAGTCGACGTTCATGAATCCGCGCAACTCGGCGGCGGGGACGATCCGCCAGCTCGATCCCGCGCTTGCCGCCGAGCGACCGCTGTCGATGTGGGCCTACCAGGTCGGCGTCGCGCCCGATCTCGCGTTCCAGACGCACTGGCAGGCGCTGCAGTGGCTGCGCGAGCACCGCTTTCCGGTCAATCGCGACGTCCAGCGGCTGACCAGCGAGCAGGAGGTGATCGAGCAGTGCCTGCGCTGGCAGCAGCGGCGCGGGGAGCTCGATTTCGAGATCGACGGGGTCGTCATCAAGGTCTCAGACCTGAAACTTCAGCGCCGGCTGGGCTCGGTCGGGCGCGAGCCGCGCTGGGCGGTGGCCTGGAAGTTCCCGCCGACGACCGCCGTGACCACGCTTGAGGCGGTGATGTGGAACATCGGCAAGTTCGGCGACCTGCGCCCCTACGCCGTGCTCGAGCCGGTTGCGGTCGGTGGCGTCACGATCAAACTGGCGACGCTTCACAACGAGGAGGACATCGTCCGCAAGGACATCCGCGCCGGCGAGGAGGTGATCGTCCTGCGCGCGGGCGATGTGATCCCGCAGGTGCTCTCACCGGCCCCGCACGTGGTCGAGCACTCCGACCGACCGCCGGTCACTCGGCCTCCCTCGCGCTGCCCGAGCTGCTCGACGCCGACGATCAAGCCGCCCGACTCCGTCTTTACGGTCTGTCCCAACCGCGACTGCCCAGACCGCGTGTGGCATCTGCTCAAGCACTTCGTGGGGCGGGCTGCGATGGATATCGACGGGCTGGGGGAGAAGCAGGTCGCGCTGCTGCAAAAAGAGGGACTCGTAGGGAGCGCCGCCGACTTCTACCGCCTCTCAGAGCACCGCGAGCGGCTGCTTGAGATGGAGGGCTTTGGCGAGGTCTCGCTTACCAATCTGCTGGCCGCGATCGAGGCCTCCAAGCAGCGGCCGTTCGCGCGCGTGCTGTTCGCGCTGGGAATCGAGGAGGTCGGCGAGGTCACCGGGCGCAACCTGGCGATGCGTTTTCGCGACATCGACGCGCTGCTGGGCGCCGAGGCCGAAGAGATAGCGCAGACGCCTGGGATCGGCGAGAAGATGTCGCAGTCGATCGAGGTGCAACTGCACGACGAGCGGATGCTCGCGCTGATCGAGGACCTACGCAAAATCGGTCTGAATTTCGCCGAAGCCGGACCGGCGCCGACCAGCGGCGCGCTCTCGGGCAAGGTGTTCGTGCTGACCGGCACGCTGCCGACGCTGACCCGAGAGCAGGCCACCGAGCGCATCCAGGCCGCGGGCGGGCGCGTGACCAGCGCGGTCTCAAAGAAGACCGATTACCTGGTGGCCGGCGAGGCGTCGGGATCGAAGCTTGAGAAGGCGCGCCGGCTGCTCGTGCCTGTGCTCGACGAGGCCGGGCTGCTGGACCTGTTGGCGCGCGGTTGACGGCGCCTGCGTTTCGGGGGGAGGGATTGTGCGTGCTCGCGGCGTGTCCGCGGCGGGGGTTCAGTAACGAGCGAGACTGATCGCCATGCTGTCCTGGATCGTGTGCGCCTCGCCGGTTTCGATTCCGTCGTTGAAGAACGCGAACGCCAGGATGTCGCCACCGACGCTCTGGCAGTAGCCGGCCAGGTTTGAGACGCCGTTGAGCGTCCCGGTCTTTGCCTGGCAACGGCCGCTTGCCGGCGTGCCGCGCATGCGTTCTGAGAGCGTGCCTGTATGGCCCGCCACGGCCAGGTCTGCCCGCAGGATCGTTCCCAGCGGGGTGTGGGCAAGCGCGGCCAGCAATGTCACCACTTCGATCGGCGAGGTGTGGTCGGAGTGCGAGAGTCCGGAGCCGTCGACCAGGTGGGGGTGGATGTGAAAGCGGGCGACGGTCCTGCGCACGACCGCGGCGCCTGCTGCCGTGCTGCCCGCGCCGCCGTAGCGGGCGCCGAGGTCCTTTATCAGCGTCTCGGCGAAGTAGTTATCAGACGGCGGCAGCGTCAGGCCCAACAGCTGCTTGAGGGTCGGCGACTTCACGCTGGCGATCGTGCCGGCGCCGGCCGGCGCCGTTGCCGCCGTACCTCCGTGGACCGCGATGCCCTGCGCGCGCATCGCTCCGCGCAGCTCATAGGCGGCGTAGGCGGCCGGCGCGTGCGCGCCGCGCTGGTTGCCGGTTTCGCCGCGATTGAAGGAGAGCGCGCTGAGGTTTCCTTCCAGTTCGCCGTCGGCGCCATAGCCGCTGGATGGATCGCCGCGCAGGGAATCAAAGAACGATTCGTCGCCGTCGATGTTGCCGCTGACGCTGCGGATGCCGGCGCGCTTGACTTCAAGCGCGAGTCGGGTGACCGTGGCGCCGAGGCCACCGTAGTGCAGGCCGACGAACAATGGGCTGCCGAACGTTGGGTCGCCGCCGCCGTGCAGGTAGAGGTTTCCGATCCAGTGGCCGCCCGCGGCAAGATGGCCGACACCCAGGACCGATGTGGAGAGAGTTTCCTGGGGGCCCATCAGCTCGAGCGCGGTCGTTGCCGTGTAGAGCTTCTCCACCGATGCAGGCGGGTGCGCGACGCTCGAGCGCTCGGCAAACAGCGGGGTTCCGGCGGTTATGTCGTAGACGTAGGCGCCCGAGCCCGACCCCGCGATCGCAAGCTCGTGGCTCAGCCGGCCGGCGAGCGCGCTCTGTGCGTTGGGCGTCGCGAGCGCGCCAGATGTGCCGGACAGCGCGACAACCGAAGTGGCCGCAAGCGCGAGGCCGGCCAGCCGCCTAGCAGTACGTAGAATCAAGGGACATGGGTGAGGTTGTGAAGTTGAAGGCCCCGAAGGGGGCCACGAACGGTGGAACACGCGCCAAACGCAAGCGGAGCGCTCCGGCCAAGACCTCGAGCAAGCATAAGCAGAGCCGCGACAAGACGGCGTTGGTTCTCGGCGGCGGCGGTTTCACCGGCGGTGTTTATGAGATCGGGGCACTGCGTGCGCTGGACCTGCTTGCCGCCAACCGCACGATCAACCAGTTCGACGTCTACGTCGGCACCTCCGCCGGTGCGTTCGTCGCCTCGCTGTGCGCCAACGGGGTCACGCCCGAGGAGATGATGCGCGTCGTCACACGTCAGGGCCCGCAGGCCTTCCGCGACATCGACCTCGGCGATCTGTTGCAGCTAAACCTGCCTGGATTCGCGCGCACCGGCATCCGCCTGCCGCTGCGATTTGCTTCGCTTGCCCGCCAGCTCGTGCCCCAGATCGGGCAGGTGTCCTTCATCGACTTCGTGCTCGGACTGGCCGAAGTGCTGCCAAGCGGTGCCTACACCGGCTCCGGCATCGAGCGCTATCTGCGCAAGGTGCTCGCCCAGGATGGGCGCAGCGACGACTTCCGCGCCCTGGAGCGCGAGCTCTACCTGGTCGCGACCGACCTGGACAGCTGCGAGCGGATCGTCTTCGGCGCCGACGGCTACGACGACGTTCGCATCTCGCGGGCGGTGCGCGCCTCCGGAGCGCTGCCGATGGTCTACGCGCCCGTGAAAATCGGCGATCGCGAGTTGATCGACGGCGGGATCGTCTCCACCACCAATCTCGACATCGCGGTCGAGGCCGGCGCCCAGCTGATCATCGTCATCAACCCCGTCGTTCCCTATGTCGGCGAGCGCGACGAGGACGGCGTGCCGCTTGCGGGCAGCTCCACGCGGCGGATTTCAGATCGCGGTTTCTCGAAGATCGGCTATCAGGCCTTCAAGCTGCTCGCCCACCGCCGGCTGCACGAGATGGCGGGAATGTGGGAGGAGCGCTATCCAGGGGTGGACATCGTGCTTATCGAGCCAGAGCCGACCGATGAGTTGATGTTCGAGACCTCGATCATGAGCTTTTCCTCGCGTATTGAGATCGCCCGCCACGGGTTCCAGTCGGTGACCTATCACCTGGCCGAGGAATTCGAGCGCTACAGCGAGATCTGGGCGCGCCACGGGGTCGAGATCTCCGAGCGGCGCGTGCGCAGGGTGGTCAACCACTTCGAGGCCGAGGAAGAGCAGGTCGGCGCCTGGCGCAAAATCCTCGAGGGCACCACGGGCGCTCTGCTGCGCCAGTCCGGCTCAGGCTAGGCGAGCGCGCGCTCAAGTGCGCTTAGCAGACGCGTCGAGGCCGCCTCGTCGTGAATCGCTATGCGCACGTGACGAGGCTCTCCCAGCGCCGAGCCGCTGGCGACGATCACTCCGGCTCGCTCCAGACGGGTGGCAAGCTCCTCGCCGTCGAAGGTGGGGTGAGCGACCCACAGGAAGTTCGCCTGGCTGTCGCTGACCTCGAACTGGGACTGGCGCAGCGCGGTGGTCAGGCGCTCGCGCTCGCGGGCGACCCGGCGCACACGCTTTGCCACGAACTCCGAGCCACGGCGCAGCGACTCGAGCGCTCCCGCCTGCGATATCTCGCTGACGCCGAGATCGGGCTCGAGCTCGGCCAGCAACTGCTCGGAGCCGGGTGGGCCGATCGCGTAGCCGCAGCGCAGACCCGCCAGGCCCCAGGCCTTTGAGAAGCTGCGAAAGACGAGCAGTTGCGGGTAGCGCTCCAGCAGCTCGAGCGAAGAGTCTGTCGGTTGGGCGTTGGCGAACTCGACCAGCGACTCGTCCAGCAGCACCACGACGCCCTCGGGCAGGCCGGCAAGCAGTCGCTCCAGCTCGGCGGTGGCCAGCAGCTCGCCGGTCGGATCGTTGGGGCTTGCCAGCGCGATCACACGCGTGTCGTGCTGACCGACGGCGACCAGAAGCTCGTCGACGCCGCCGGTGACGGGGACCGCCTGGCCGTGGGCGCGACGGGCCATGATCGGGTAGAGCGGATAGGAAGGCCAGGAGGTGAGCAGCACCTGCCCCGGCGCGATCAAGGCGCGCGTGGCGGCGCTCAGCAGCTCGGCGGAGCCGTTGCCGACGATCAGCCGGCCAGGGCTTACGCCGTATCGCTCGGCGAGTGTCGCGCGCAGCTGTGAGCCGCGCATGTGCGGGTAGCGCTGCATGCCGCGACGGGCGACGAAGGTGATCGCGCTGACGATCTCCGGGTGTGGTAGATCCGGCCACGTCGTCTGCGAGAGGTCGAGCGTCTGCACGGTGGTCAGCGCCTTGCGCCGGCGCTCGGCGGCCTCCTCGCGCAGGCCCGCGTTGACCTCCTCCTCGGAGAGGCCCTCGAACTGCTTGTAGTAGTCCAGCAGCCCCATTGGCCCCTCAGTCTTGCAGTTTGTGCGGCCTGCTCACTTGCTGCCGATACCGGGCGTCGAGTTCGAGCCGGGGCCGTGGATGACCACGAACCAGAACGAGAAGGCCGCGGCGCAGACGGCGGCGGTGGCGGCGAAGATGCGACCGAGGGCGCCCGAGCGTTGGTCATAGCCCGCCGCGCGGCGCACGAGGATCCAGGCGTTGTCGAGTCGGCGCAGGATCATCAGGGCGCCGAACAGCAGCACGAACAGCGCCGCGATCGCAAGCACAATGCCCAGGAAGACGCCGCCCGTGATGTAGGTGGACTCAGAGCCGACCCACAGGCACGCCACCGGGATCGGACCCCAGCAGAGCAGGCTGCCCACGACCATCGCGACGAACAGCAGGTTTGCCAGCCCACGGTCGATCCTCTGGCGCTTTTTGCTTCCCCGCTCGGGCAGCGCGCGAAAGCGGACCGGCGCGGTACCAGGCCGCCTGCCGACGAACAGGCCGCCGTTATCGCTTGGGTCGGTGCGCATTCGCCGCGGTCAGATCCTCGTAGAGGGCGACTCAGCCGGCGTAGAGGGAGTCGAGGACCTCAGCGTACTTCTCGGCGACCACGCTGCGCTTGACCTTCAGGGTCGGCGTCAGCTCGCCCGTCTCCTGGGTCAGGTCCTGGGGCAGGATCGCAAAGCGCTTGACCTGCTCGACCGGGGCGTAGTGGCGGTTGGCGCGCTCCACCTGCTCGGCGATCATCGCTCTGACCTGTGGCTCCTCGCACAGCATGGCGGTGTCGGCGGGAAGGCCGTGCTCGTTGGCGTAGGTGGCGATCTCTTCCTCGTCGAGCGTGACCAGCACGACGGGGTAGGGACGCTGGTCGCCGTGCATGACCGCCTGGGAGATCCAGCGGCACTGCTTGAGGTCGTTCTCGAGGTTGGCCGGGGTGATGTTCTTGCCTCCTGCTGTGATGATGATGTCCTTCTTGCGGCCGGTGATCGACAGATAGCCGTCCTCGTCGAGGGAGCCGAGGTCGCCGGTGTGAAGCCAACCGTCCTGCACCGAGCCGAAGCTGGCGTCGGCGTTTTTGTAGTAGCCCTCGAAGACGTTGGGGCCCTTGATCAGTACCTCGCCGTCCTGCGCGATCTTGATCTCGACGCCGGGGAAGGGGCGACCGACGGTGCCGAACTTGTGATCCTCGATCGTGCAGACCGTCGCCGCGGTTGCGCTCTCTGTCATCCCGTAGCCCTCGAGCACGGGGACGCCGGCGGCCCAGAAGAATTCGAGGATCTCCTTGGCGATCGGCGCGGCGCCGCTGACGGCGTGGCGGACGTTGCCCCCGAAGATCGCGCGTACGTTGGAGAACAGCTTCTCGTCGGCCTCTTCGAAGGGGACCATCAGCTCCGGCGGGACCTCTTCGCCTTGGGACTGCATGTCGCGCACCTTCACGCCCAGCTCGATCGCCTTGGCGGCGCGCTCCTGCTCCTCGGGCGGCTGGGACTGCAGTGCGGCGTTTGCCAGCGTGTAGATCTTCTCGAAGATGCGTGGCACCGATGGGAGATAGGTCGGTTTGACCTCCATCAGCTCGGCGACGATCTGCTTGGTGTCCCCGCCGAAGTAGGCGATCGTCGTCCCCAGATCGAACGTCGCCAGCTGGATCAGCAGCGCGAAAGCGTGGGCGAGCGGCAGGTAGAGGTAGATGACCTCGTCGTCCTCGATCTGGCCGATCTCTTTGATCATGTTCATCATCGAGCGGTAGTTGCCGTGGCTGAGCACGCAACCCTTGGGCGGGCCGGTGGTGCCGGAGGTGTAGATGAACGTGAACGGATCCTCGGGCTTGACCGCTTGCTGGCGGGCGGTCAGCTCGGCGGGCTCGCGGGTGCGCCCGCGCTCGCGAACATCGTCAAGCGTCGTGGCGGGTACCGCCGGATCGCCGGTCGGGGCGTCCATCACGATCACCGTCTGCAGCTGCGGGATCTGCTCGCGGACGGCAGCGAGCTTTGCCAATTGGGCATCGTCCTCGCAGAAGATCGCGGTTGCGCCGGAGTCGGAGATCACCCACTGGCACTCCTCGGGGGAGTTGGTCTGGTAGATCGGCACGACCACCGCGCCGACGGCGGTGATCGCCATGTCGGCGTAGGACCACTCCGGGCGCGTGTTGGCCAGGATGCAGACGCGATCGCCGGGGGCGACGCCAAGGTCGATCAGGCCAAGGCCGATCTCTGCCACGATCTCTGCCAGCTGGGCGTAGCTGACCTCCCGCCAAGCGCCGTCGCGCTTGAACTTGACGGCGACGTGATCGGGATGCTCCGCCGCCGAGCGGGTGATTAGATCGGCGATCGTGTGCGAGCCCGTAATCGGCTCTGTTGTGCTGGCCTCCATAACGGACTCTCCTCCTCGATGACCCGGCTAAAAATTGGCTGCGTTGCCAGGAATCTTAGGAGGTTTGTCCGTAGGCGACCACACACAGGCGGCTACGGACAGCTACGGGCCGTGCTCAGCTCTTGGCGCTCGCCACACCCGGCGGTGCGGACGGTCGGCGCTCGATCGCCAAGAACAGGCTCTTGTCGATCTTGCCTTGGAAGATCGGCACGCCGTTCTGCAGACACTTGGACAGCACTTCTCTACGCCCCAGGCCGGCTTCGCGCGCGAGCTCGGTGGGGGTGAGGTGATTGGACATAGGTAGGTCCTCCTGTCGCTGTGGGTCGACTACGCCCTACGTATACCTCTGCTCACGGACGCACTCAAGGGTGCTTTCCCGCGTGCAGCGGGGAATATGCCTGGACCGTGGAAAACCCGTCTAAATCGGATTCGGCACGTCGATGAAGAGATGCTCGAGGCCGAAGCGCTCGGCCAGGTGCTCGCCTAGGCGCTTGACGCCGAAGGTCTCGGTCGCGTAGTGGCCGGCGGCGATGAAGTGGATGTTGTTCTCGCGGGCTTGGGTCATTACGCGCTCGGCCGGCTCGCCTGTGAGGAATGCGTCCGCGCCGGCGGCGATCGCCTCGTCGAGGTAGGAGGCGCCGGCGCCGGAGACGATCGCGAGGCTGCGGACGCGGGCAGGGCCCGTGTCGAAGGTGAGCGGCGTGCGGGCCGTCAGCTGCGCGACGCGCGCGTTGAGGTCGGCGGGGTCGAGGCCCTCGCCGGCGAAGCGCGCCAGCACGCCGATCGGCTCGCCTTCGTGATCGGCGAAGGGGGTGTGTGTCTCGGCGCCGAGGCCCGCCGCTAGCAGGGCGTTGTTCCCGAGGGTCGGGTGGGCGTCGAGCGGGAGGTGGTAGGCGGCGAGGCTTGCGTCGGCGTCGAAGAGGAGCTGCAGGCGTCGCTTCATCGGCAGGTCGATGGACGCGGGTTTGCCGCCCCAGAAGAGGCCGTGGTGGACGAGGATCAGGTCGGCTTTGGTGGCCAGGGCGCGCTCGAACAGCTCCGCGCTCGCGCTCACACCTGTGGCAACGACGGCAATGTTGTCGGGTTTGCCTGGGACCTGCAAGCCGTTGATGGCGTAGTCGCGAAAACGGGCCGGCTCGAGCAGGCGGTCGAGCTCGGCGATCGCCTCGGCTAGGGAGACGCTCACAACTGGCCGTTGATCAGCTCCACGCCCTGCCCGGCCAGGGCGTGGAGCTGCTCGCGCCAGGCATTGAAGGTCTGCACGGTTGGCGCGGCCAGGGCGAGGATCGGCGCGCGGACCTCCTCGAGCAGGTCGTCGAGTGCCGGGTGTGGACCCGGGCCGAGCGCATTTGCGCGCGCGGCGTGAGCCTCGCTCAGACGCCTCAAAGCTATGTAACGGAGGTGCCGCTGGGCCTGTCTGAACATCAGCTCGTTGTGGCCGTCGAGGCTGTTTGCGACCGACCAGTGGACCACGGTCGTGGGGTGCACCAGCGCCGTCAGCATGCTGTGGCAGTCGCCGAATGCGCGGGCGCGGCGCGCATCGTCGGCGGTGCCGACCGTGCATGGCCGGCGCTCGGTGTACAGCTCCAGGACGCCCGGCCCGTCCGCGGGGTTCCCTGCCAGCCCCGGACGGCCACCGAGCTTCTGCTCCGCCCAGTCGCACAGTCGCTCCTCGGTGTGCGCCACACCATGCACGCTATCCGCCTTGTACAGCGGCAGCGTCCCGGCCGCGCCGCGAACTCTGATCCAGCCCTTGTTCGCCGAGCCCGGCAGGAAGCCCGCCAGGCCGACCGGGTCGAACTCCCGCCGTGCGTCGAAGGTCACTTGCTCCTGGCGTCCCCAGTCGACCTGATGTGAGACATAACGCTGGAGAGCCTGCACTCCGGCGAGAAGCGCGGTCTCGCCGGTCGCTGCCCTCCGCTCCTCGCGGCGTCTGCGCGCGAGCGCTCGGCCCACCGCCCCGTTGCCCAACGTCTGCTGTGCGAGTCGAGCGCCTCGCGCTACATGCCCGTACGGCTGCTGAGCGGGCCGAGCGCGGTTACGCGGCACCCGCGCCGAGTCGGCGGGAGCCCGCGTGGCCTGACGACTCAGAAGCACTCCCTTGGTATACCGCAAGCCGCGCCCCTGGGAGCGTCAGCCGCCCGCCGCGCGCGCCATCTGGACCCGCTGCACGATCGCAGCAGATCGGCGCGTTGGGACCGGGGCGCATGGGGCGGAGCCATTGTGTGGGCTGTGTGGGATACTGGGCCGGCGTCGGGGCGTGGCGCAGCCTGGTAGCGCGCGCCGTTCGGGTCGGCGAGGTCCCCGGTTCGAATCCGGGCGCCCCGATTGGGAGGTCTTCACGTTTGAAGGCCTGTCTTGTTCACGTTTGGGCTTGTCGGCGTGTTTTGTCGGGGCGGTCCGAGCGTTTCGGGTGCCGTTCGGCTTGCCGGCTGGTGTTTTGGGGGTCCTTGAGCGGCATTTCAGGTGTCGCGGACGGGTTCCGGGGCGCTTTGAGCGCGGGGGCTCACCGTGCTCTTTGGTGGCTCGCTTCTTGGTCGTGAGGTGTCGGTGCTTGCTTGCCGTTAGGCCGGTGGCGCGTTCGCTTTCGCGGGGTCCTTCGCGGCGTTCTCGTGGGTTGCCTCTCGCCGTCGTCTGCGGCGTGCTCGTGGCGGCAGTCCGCAGGCCGCGCGGCGCTCATCCTCGGCTTTGCGGGCGGCGAAGGCGTCGGCTGTGCGGATGTTGGCGATCACGAAGACGCCTGCGAGTAGTAGAGCGTTGGGCGTGAGTCCCATCATGCGGCTCCAGCCGCGTTTGATGTCGTTTGAGGCTGGGTCGTAGACCTGTGAGAAGCTGCGCTCGGAGGCGGTGCGGCGCTTGTAGGAGGCGCGGTGGGAGGTGGAGGGGTACGGATGAAAGTCAAATCCCGTTGGCGTTTTGCAATCGATCGTGCAACAGTGTGAGTTGGGTGCTGGTGACGACGTGCTAAAGCGCAGGCGTTTGGGCTTGAGCCTGCCGCGCTGCTTGCCGCTTTGACGGCCTTGAAGATGCGTGCCCGTTTGTCGCGCCGGCGCCCGTGTTTTTGGCTGGTCCTGTTGCCTGCCAGTCGGCGATCAGCCGCCGGTAGCTCGCCTCGGCTTGCTCGACGAGTCGCTGCTCGGCATCGCGTTCTGTCTCGTTGGCGCTGATGCGTCCGTTGTGACGCGTCGGCAGCCGAGACGCCCCGGCGTCGAGTTCAGCGCGGCGCAGCTTGGAGCGCAGGTGGGAGGGCCTGGCGAAGGCGTAGTCCTCGCCTGTGGCCAATAGTTGCCAGCAGAGGCAAGCGAGCTTGCGCGCGACCGCGACTGCCGCCACCTGTGCGCCCTTGCGCGCGCGGATGCGTTCGCCGAAGGCGCGCATCGGGCCGGGCTGGCGCAGTGCGACCCACGCGGCCTCGACGAGTACCGAGCGGGCCTGAGCGTTGCCGCGCTTTGAGATTCGCCCGTGCCGCGCCGGCTCATCGCCTGACTGGCGGACCTTGGGGTCCAGGCCCAGGTATGCGACAAGCTCGCGGGCGGAGGGGAAGCGGGAGATATCGCCGATCGCGGCCATCAACGCGGCGGCTGTCCCGACCGCAACGCCGGGGATGCTCATCAGCCTCTTGGCGTCTTCAGAGGAGACCGCCCATTCAGAGAGCTTGCCGTCGATCGCGGCCACCTCGCTGTCGAGGAAGTCGACTTGGCGCAGGCAGCCATCGACCGTCTCATGCTCCTCGGCGATGAACTCCTGCTCAGCCAGCCACGCACGCCCCTTCTTGCCGAACAGGTCGCTCACTGGCGGGTGCCCAAGCAGCGAGCGCGACAGCGCGGCATGGACCTCGTTCTTGGCGCGGGTGCGCTGACGCACCAGCGCCGCCCGGCGAGCGACCCGGCGACGAAGCGCCTGCGTCTGCGCGTCGGGCACCCACACCGACCCGAGCATGCCCGCTGCGAGCAGCTCCGCCAGCGTCCGCGCGTCGAAACGGTCTGACTTCACCCGCGCGTGAGAGATCGCCCGCACCTCTTCGGCGTTGACGACCACGACGCGTGCGACGTGCGGACTGATGATCCGGGCGATCCCCATCGCCGGACCGGTCGCCTCCATCACCACCTCGTCGGTGGGCGCCAGGCTCCCCGCGAACAGTTTGAGCGCCCCACGATCGGTGGTGACGCGTCCGGCCTGCCGGGTCTTGCCCGACTCGCGGATCGCCACCTGGCAGAAGCCCTGGTGAACATCGAGTGCGATATGGCGCATCTGTGCTCCCTCTGTTGCGATTGAACGGTTATGGAGCAGCGTGGGGGCAAACGACAACTACGGATTCGCGCTCGCAGCGCACCCGGGCAAGTCGCAGGGGCGGCCAGGTAGTCGTTCGGGCTCGCAGCCCATACCCTTCCAACGGCCTGCCCCATCATCTGCTCCAGGAGGCCCCCGTCCCGGTCAGCCGAAGCTATGACCCGAACCGGACGACTCTCCTCCGAGCAGTTTCA
>JBOGXY010000116.1:0-6250 GCA_050696495.1 Solirubrobacteraceae bacterium | reverse complement strand
CCACGAGATCGCCCTCGAGGCCCTCGCCGGACCGCCGGCGGCGGCGCTTGCCGCGCGAGCGGCGCTTGGGGAAGTTGCGCATCAGCTCGCGCGCGAGCGCCGGCGGCTTGCGCGCCATCCGCGTCCTGGCTCCGCGCAGAACCTCCTCGGCCTCGGGGGAGTGCGCCAGCGCGGCCGCCAGCAGCGCGGCCGCCAGGCGGCGATCCTGCTTGCGCGCGGCGTGCACTAGGCGACGGGCGTTACGCGCGTGGGCGCCGCCGGCGGAATTGACGAGCAGACCGAGCAGGCGCTTTGTCTCCGGCCAGCGCTGCACGGCGTACTCCTCGTGCACGTCGCGCGTGTACTCGGCCAGCCGCCAGATCCAGGCGTTGGCCTGGTCGCGGCGGCCGATCCGCCGCTCGACCAGCGCTCGCAGCATGATCTTGGCCGCCTCGCGGCGCTCCTCGCGCGGCCAGGAGCCGGCGATGTCGATTGCGGTATCGAAGGCGTCGGCGTCGCGTAGAGCGGCGATCTCAGAGAGCGCCTTCAGGCGCAGTTGCGCGTTCTTGTTGCGCTGCACCGCGGTGATCAAAAAGCGCGCCTTCAGCTCGCCGGTGCGATCGAAATGCAGCATCGCGCGAGCGCGCCGCCAGCCGTTGGGGGTCACGCGCGCGCCGGCCAGCGCGGCCCACACGTGCTGCTCGCCGTAGTCGAGGTGCTCGACGGCGATTCGCCACAGCTCGCGCTCGAACACTTCGTGGCGGCGCTCTTCCTCGGCGCACACCGGCAATACGCGGCGCTCGACGCGCATGCGGCGCCCGCGCCCGCGCCTGACCGGGCCGACGACGATCGCGCCGCCGCGGTAGACGTCGCGGTCGAGCAGCGAGTGCAGCGTCACGACGGGATCGTCGTTCTTGGTGGCGGGATGGACGAAGTCGACGACCAGTCCCGCCTCCTTGCCGGGGTGGCGGCGGGTGACGCGGCCGACCCGCTGCTGGTAGATGCGCTTTGAGGCGGTCGGGGCCAGGTGCACGCAAACGGTCGCGCGCGGCGAGTTCCAGCCCTCGGCCAGCAGCTGGGCGTTGATCAGCACGTCGATGTCCCCGCGCTCGTAGCGGGCGAGGATCTCGGCCAGCTCGCGCTTGGGGGTAACGCCTGAGACGCCCATCGCCTTGATGTCTTCGGCGCGAAACGCCTCGGCGAGGTTGTAGGCGTGTTTGACGCCGGCCGCGTAGACGACGCCGGGAACGCCGTTGAAACGCGTCTTGTAGAGGTTCGCGGCGGCCATGTTGAAGGGCTGCTGATCGAGCAGCTCGGCCAGCTCCTCCTGGTCGAACTCGGTGTCCACCTCGCCGCGGCGCAGCGGCACGTTGGCGATCGTGCGCACCCCCTGCCCGGGGGAGATGCGCACGCAGCGAAGCGGCGCGATCACACCGCGGCGGGCCGCTTGGGCCAGATCGAAGCGCGAGGTCTGCGTGGGGAACAGGTCAGTGACGTGCCGCGCGATCAGCGCGCCGGTGGCTGTCATGCCGATGAAGATCGGGCCGGTCCAAGCGCGGATCGCGCCGCTTGTCTTCTCGCCGAGCGCGGTGTGCGCCTCGTCGCAGATGACGATCGTGTAGGCGCCCGAGATGCGACCGGCGTTGCGCACGAACCACTGGTAGGTCTCGACGGTGACGGGACCCTTCGGCGAGTCCTCGCCGACGTACAGCGGACGCGAGATGCGCTTCTGGTAGCCGCGCTGGCGCAGCTCGCCGTGGAACTGGTCGACCAGGTTGCGGCGGTGGGTGAGGATCAGGATGCCGCCCGTCTGAGAGGCCTCGACGAAGCCGAGCGCCGCGACCGTCTTGCCGGCGCCGGTCGCGTGCTCGAACCAGAAGCGCTTGGCGGCGTTGGGATCTTCGTCGGGCTCGGCGAGGTCCTCCTCGTCCTCGTCTTCCACCCAGTCGCGCGGCTCCTCCTCGGACTCCTCCTCGAGCTCCTCAGGCGTCTCGGAGTCAGCCTCGGAGTCGATCTCGATCTCCTCCTCGAAATCGTCGTCGTCCTCGTCCTCGTCGTCCTCGTCGGGAGCGGCGCGCTCGACCGGACCGAGATCCTCGTCGTCCTCGTCCTCGCCGAGATCCTCGTCGTCCTCGTCGCCGTCCTGCAGCTCGCCGTCGTCCTGGTCCTGCTCGCCGCTTGCGCCCGGCGTATCGGCGCCGTCGGGCGGGCTCGCCCGCGCAGCCGACTCCCCACCGTCAGGCCCGAGGATCGAGGCCGAGGCGAGCAGCTCGGGTGAGGCCGCCGCCGCGGCCCGACCGTTGCCGCCGGCCGAGCGCTGAGCCTCGGCCAGCAGAGCGGTCAGCGTGCCCGACAGTGCGTCGACCTGGTGGGCGGAGAGAACGGTGCCGTCGGCGAGCTTGGGCTCCTCGTCGGAGAGAACGCGCTCGAGCCCGAGCAGCAGCGAGAAGTTGCGCCGCCACTGCGTCGAAGGGCTCTTGGCCCCGTCGGCCATCTCCGCCAGCGCGCTGTCGAGCGCCCGGCGCCTGACCGACCCGGGAGCGAGCGCGTCGGCGGCCTGTTCGCCGTCGTAGACGAAGCGCTCGCGCACGAACTTCTCCGCGCGAGTTATCTCGGCGGAACTGGGAATGGACGCGGCCGCGGGGACCGCTGCGGTGGACTCGGCCATACAGGCTCTTGGCTTCGAGAGATGCCGCCGCGAAGAGACGCTTCGCGGGACTGGCGGAAACGGCGCTTTGCGCCGGGTCAGAGGAGTAGCCGGGGACAACAGGCCCCCATCTGCTCGTCCCTCAGAGGATACAGCACAACCCGGCCGACCTGAAGGCGACGAATGCTCTGAGTCTGCGCCGGCGCGCGCGCCCATCTGGCACGCTTGTGCGCGATGGGACCTCGCCGCCTGCTCGCAATCCTCGCCGGCCTGGCCGTGGCGGCGTTGATCGCGATCGGGCTGACGCAGCTGCCGGGCAGCTCCAGGACATCGGCGGGCGGTCATGAACAGGCCCCGTTGCAAGAAGTGCAACAGGACGCGTTGCTTGCCGGCTCGCCTCCGGCGCTGGCGGCGCTGCACCGCCAGGGCGGGCGGCTGCTGAGCGGGGGCAGCGCCGCGCTGCACGCCGAGCTCGCTGCTCTGCACGGCTATCCGGTGGTGATCAACAAGTGGGCGTCGTGGTGTGTGCCGTGCCGTGCGGAGTTCGGCGCCTTTGCGCGGGTGGCGGCCGAGTACGGTCGGCGGGTGGCGTTCATCGGCCTGGATTCGGGCGATTCTTCGCGCGGCGATGCGCTCGGGTTCCTTGCGGGCCATCCGGTCAGCTATCCGAGCTACTACGACTCCTCCGGCGCGCTTGGGCTGGCGCTGACGGACTCCTCGTTCACACCCGTGACGGTCTTCATCCCGGTGCACGGGCAGCCGTTCATCTACCAAGGAGAGCTGCCGAGCGCTCAGAAGCTCGAAGAAGACCTCATACGCTACGCGCTGCATGCCTGAGATCAGGATCGACCCGCTGAGCGGACACAGGACGATCGTCGCCGGGGAGCGCTCCTCGCGTCCGGGCGGCGAGCCGCGCTGCCCGGCGCCTGAGCCGATCGACGTCGAGCGCGACCCGTTCGCCGAGGGACACGAGCAGCGCACCCCGCCCGAGCTCTACGCGGTGCGCCCCGACGGCGGCGAGGCCAACGGGCCGGGCTGGAGCGTGCGCGTGGTGCCCAACCTGTACCCGGCGCTCTCGCCCGACTCGCCGCCGAGCGAGCTCGACGCCCAGCCGGACCTGTTCTCGGCCAGTCCCGCGAGCGGCTCACACGAGGTGATCGTCAACGCGCCCGAGTCGGTGCTCTCGCTGGCCGACCTGCCGCCCGAGCGTTTGGCCGGAGCGATGGAGGCCTGGCGGCAGCGCATGCGCGCGCACTCAGAGAGCCCCTACGTGCAGTTGATCGTCAACGAGCGACGCGAGGGAGGCGCATCGCTCGAGCACACGCATGCGCAGCTCTATGCGCTCGATTTCGTGCCCGCCGAGGTCGCGCGCGAGCGCGAGCGCTGCGGCGCGTATGCGACACGAACGATGGGACGGGGACTGCTCGAGGATCTCGTGGCCGAAGAGGTGCGCCGCGGCGAGCGGCTCGTGGCGCTTGACGAGGAGGCGGTACTGATCGCACCGTACGCCTCACGCTTCCCCTTCCAGCTGATGCTCGCCCCGCGCGTGCCACGCATGCGCTTCCAGGACGACGGACCGTTGGGAGCGGCGCTGCTGCACGACGGGCTGTCACGGCTGGCACGGCACTTCGGCTCGAGCCCGCCGCTGAACATGTGGGTACGCACGGCCCCGCAGGGCGCGGAGCACTTCTGCTGGCGGATCGACATCGCTCCGCGCCTTACCCACCTGGCCGGGCTCGAGCTCTCCACCGCCGTGAACCTCAACATCGTCGCGCCCGAGCACGCGGCCGCGGTGCTGCGCGAGGCGTAGAGGACGCAAAGCCGACGCCCGAGGGCCAAAGCGCCTTTGAGCGAACCGCGTCAGAGAGGGACCCGGCCGCAGCGGCGGATACGCTCCCGCGCGTGCCACCCGTCGGGCGTCCCGTACCGAGCTTTGCCGCCGAGCCTGCGCAGGAGGGCCTGCCCTACGGGCGCTGGGCCGAGCGACTGGAGAGTGAGTTGCTTGCCGCCTGGTCTTCATTGGAGACGGAGGGCGCCGAGATCGGCGAGCCGGGCGAGATCGAGTTCTACCCGGACAGGACATGGCATGGACGACGCTACGTGCCCGCCACGACGATCACCAGCGCCGGATTTGAGCTGTACGGCTACGTGCGTTTCGTGACCGGGCTTCAGGGCGAGTCCGAGCCGAGCACCCTAAAGGGCACAGGCGAGCTGAGCGCCTATGGCGACTTCACCGAGGAGACCGCCGATCGCCACCCGGAGTGGAAGCTCGACGTGTGCGACGAGGTGATCGGCTCCTGGCGCGGCACCGAGGGCAACGTCGCCGCGATGACCTTGGTCTGGGGGCGCGCCCTGGTAGCGGGCGGGCGCGTGGTCACGGGCGAGCTCGGGCCGGCCACGGTCGATCAGTGCGAGCTAGTCGAGCAGCGCTTCACGCTGATCGCGCCCGACGACTATCGCGAGGACCTGCTCGAGTTGAAGCTGTGGGGTGCTCGCGGGCAGGAGCTGGCGCGCGAGTCGCTGTACGAGTAGAGCCGCTCGGCTCAGCCGACGGGGGAGCCAGCCAAGGCCGGTGTGCGTATGACGGCGGTGCTGTAAGCGGCGATCCAGCTGTGCAGCCAGCCGGAGAGCGCCTGCACACGGGTGAACACCGTCGGATAGCGCGAGGAGCAGCGGCCGAACACAACCGCCGCGATTCCCACCTCGACCATTTCTCCGGTGCCCGCGGCGGGCACCATCAGCGCTCCGCCGCTGTCGCCGTTGCAGACATTGCTGGTCACGTCCGGCGCGTTGACGGTGCATATCTCCCAGCGAGGGAAGAAGGGCCGTATGTGGCGCTTGCACCAGCCGGCGGGTTGCACCACGGTCGATGCGTAGCGAAGCCGGTTGGAGACCTTGGGATGGATCGTCGAGGTCAGTCCCCAGCCGGCGAATGTGGCGATAGTGCCGGCGTCGTATAGGCGCGCCTGCCCGCTTTTGACCAACGGCATCGGCGGTGCCGTGACCGGTTTTTCGAGTACCAGCAGGCCCGCGTCGCCAGGGTCGTGGTGGCGTTCGTAGCCGGGATAGGGGATCACGCCGATCACGCGCGAAACCTGCGCGGCCTGTGTGGCGGCGAGATCGACCTGGCCGGTCACGACGTAATAGCCACCGTGCGGGTTGGCCGCGCCGGTAAGGAGGTTCTCCGAACAATGACCGGCGGTCAGCACCAGGCTGGGAGCGACGACCGTGCCCGAGCACGACTCAGTGAGCTTGCCTTTGACATCGAGCACGAACGCGGCGGATGGATACTGGCCTTCGGTGGCGGTGGCGCCGCCGATGACGGCGCTGTGGCCGCGCGGACCATGGTCCAGCGCAAGCGCGAGCGGTGCGATAAGAAGCGCGCAGGCCAGTAGCCCGGCGGCGGCGGCGAGCAGCGAGCGGAGGCTATGCGGACGCAAGCGAATCACGAGCATCTCATCGGCAGGATGCGCGGATTCAGTTAGTAGGGCTCCAAGCGATCGTTCATGCGCTTTGGCGCGACAGCGCCGGCTCGCTCGGCGTGAAGCGTTGCTCGGCCTCGCGTGCCGCGCGGCGGGCGCTGGCGTCGGCGCGCGGGGTGGTGCTGAGCGCACCGAGCACGAC
>JBOGXY010000115.1:0-15162 GCA_050696495.1 Solirubrobacteraceae bacterium | reverse complement strand
CACGAAAGTCGAGTCACCAGCATCCCTGGCGTTATGCCGACAACTACGCCGCGATCAGCCCAAACCGCAAGGACTTCTCAGCCAAAGTCGGCATAACGCCAACATCGGCATATTCGTGGAAGCGCAGGCGGCGCAGGCCGGCGGCTGAGAGCGCCTCGTGGTAGATGTCGCGCACCTGGTTTGAGTCCAGGTGTCCGCCGATCACGCCGGCGAACACGAGGTCGCCGTCGCGTGTGAAGCGCTCGCGCTGGGAGAGGCGCGCCAGCGCCTGGGCGACCTCGCTTACCATCGGCACCGAGCGCGAGCGCCCGGACTTGGGGCTGCTCTCGCCGCCGAGGGTGAAGCTGCGCACGACCCTGATCGTCTCGGCGGGGAAGTCCACCTCTCCCCAGCGCAGCGCCAGCAGCTCCCCCATGCGCATCCCCGTGAATGCGGCCGTCAGGAACAGGGTGGCGTAGGGCTCGCCGGCGGTGTGGCGCACGAGCGAGCGGACCTCGGCGGCGGAGAGCACGTCGATGTCGCTTGTGTTGCGAACGCGCGGGCGCTCGACCAGCACCATCGGGTTGGACGCAAGCCTGTAGGCCTTCATCGCCCGCTTGAAGATGCCGTTCAGCACGATCAGGTACTTCTGCCTGGTCCTGTTCGAGCAGGTAAGCGTGGCCTGCCAGTGCTCGATCGTCTCGGCGTCGATCGTCTCAACCGGCTGCGCCGCAAACGTGGCGTTCAGACGCCTCACCATGTGGCGGTAGTCGGCGAGGGTGCTCGGCTTGACGTCGCGGTCGTGCTCGACGTAGCGCAGCCACTCGGCGGCGGCATCGGCGAAGGTGGCGCCGCTCTGCCTGATCGCGGCGAGCGTTCCGCGCCGTGCGTCGGTCAGGAGCGCCTGCAGCTCCTGCTCTGCCATCTTGCGGGTGAAGCACCCCTCCGGCGGGCGCCCGCGACCGCTCCAGGCAGCGCCGAGCCGGCGCTTTACCTCGCGCCCGTCGGGGAGCCTGTACTTAAGGTAGTACACGTCGCCGCGCGTGCCTTTGCGCAGCCGTACGTGCCCGCTGACCCGCGTCTCGGTAGGGTTGAGGTGCATCAGGACCAGCCTCCTGGTGTCGGGCGGCGGCCGGTACCAGCGGCGCGCCGCCACTTTTTCACTGTTTTTATTTTACGCCACATCGCGGACGGTTGGGCTGCTCTGGCGGTGAGGCCGCAGGCGCTCTCCGTCGGCGCCGATCCGTTCTTCGGTCAGCCAGGCTTTGAGGTCGTCAGGGTCAAAGCGCACGTAGTGCCCAAGGCGGTGGTGGGGGATCTTGCGTTCGCGCGCCTGGGCGAGCAGCCAGGTGTAGGGCACGCCGAGCAGCCTGCCGGCGGCCTTGGCGTCGATCAGCTCGGAGAAGGCGCGGCGGGGTTTGCCCACGCCCTTGCCTCCGTATGTCCCTCCGGGCTTGCGCTGCCGGGACGTCCCGGGGATCGTCGTCTGTGTTCGCATTGCCATCCCATCCTTTCGTTTGGTCGAATCACATTCGACAAGGTCGGCCCTGGCCGACCTTGTCGCGAAAAAAGCGGGCCGATCATGGTTCTGTCAAGGGAAGTCCGTCAGGACCCGCCCCGCAGGGGCGGCCCGGAGGGTTTCCTTGACAGGTTCTGAGCGGTCCGCTAGCCGGGGGTGTGACTGGGCTTGGTTGTCGGGTGTTCATGCGGCGTGGTGGGCGAGCCGCGCGAGTCGATCGAGGCGATGCTCGGTTGGGGGGTGGTCGTGTTCTGTGAGCCAGACCCAGGGCACGGGATAGTCCTGGTGGACGTGCTCGTCGAGGAATGCCGAGAGCGCCTGGCTTTGGCCGAGGTGGGCGGCGTAAAGGTCGGCGTGGTGCTCGCGCCCGCGCCAGTAGGTGGCCCAGGCGCCGCGCATGGCCCACATGCCGAGGTTGCCGCTCCAGAGGTAGAGGATCTTGTTAAGTAGGCGGTGATCGTGCTCGCGGGGTGGCACGTTCAGGCGGCAGAGCGCAGCGGTCAGGCGTGCGTCGCTTGAGTTGAGGTGTCCGAGCTCGTGGCCGAGCAGGGCTTCGAGGTAGCCGCTGTCGATCAGTCCTCGTGTGATCATCAGTGTGTCGGCGTAGGCGGCGGCGTTCTCGGTTTCGCTGTCGAGCACGAACCAGGCGCGCGGCTCGCGCAGGCGGGGATGGTGGGAGCGTAGGCGGACGATCGCGTCGTCGTAGATCAGTCGCTCGCGCTGCGAGGGTGAGCGTCCGCCTTCGCGCTGCTGCCACCACCAGCCGCCGAAGGGGGCGATCAGGGTGAGCAGAGAGACGGCGAGCGGCCCGTAGCCGATGGCCAGGGAGAGCGGTCGTGCGGGTGTGGTGGAGAGGTGGGTCAGTTTCAGCACGACCCAGATCGGTGGGTAGGAGAGAAAGGCGCGGGCGGCGGCGCAGGGGATTTGCAGGGCAAGCGTGGCGAGGTAGAGCCCGATCCAGCCGAGTCTCAGTTCGCGCGGGGAGATGAGATATTTGCCGCTCCGTGGCATTTTGGTGTCCTCCGTTCGCTCGGGTGCTTTGGAGTGCGCTCAGGTATGTCGGCGCAAGCTCCAGCCAGACCCCCCCCTGAAAAAGCGGGTGTCCTTGCCGCGGTGTAGGTGCGCGGAGACGGTGGTGACGGGCACGCCGAGGGTTTTTGCGATCTCGGCGGGCCAGGAGCCTGGGTGGGCGGCGAGGTAGTCGGCGACGTCGTCCTGGGAGATACGGCGCTTGCGGTGCGCCTCGCCTTGGCCGGTGAGGGCGGCGCGAGCGGAGAGCAGGCGCTGGCGCTCGGCTACCAGCTCGTCGTAGGCCGCGAGTTGCCTGTTGACGCGTTCAAGCTCCTTGTCGATCCCGCTCAATACTCCGCGTACCCCTGGCTTGCCGGCCACGTTCGCTCCTTTGGGTTGCAATCTTGTTCTTACTATAGTAAGACATACGTATGTTGTCAACGTCAGATAAGAGTTGGGGTCCTTCCCACCAGTACCTGCCGTCCCCGCACGAGCAGAAACACCATTGGTTGGCGTGCCTGTTCGCGTTTGCGCTCCTAGCGGCGCTCGATCGTCCGCTGGCGCTGTTGCTGCTCGGCGTCCTTGCTGCCGCGGCGATCGGACGTGGGTTTCGGGCGCTTGAGCTCCGAAGACGTGGTCGGCCGTCGTACACGCGGCCACAACCGATCGATCATGCGTCAAGCGTTCGAGAGCAGTCGGCACGACGCGGTGGGGGCGCATATCTGGGCGTGTCAGGTGGAGGATGGGTCACGGCACACCCAGAGCACGCGGTCCTCATCCTCGGCCCTCCGCGCTCGGGCAAGACCAGCGCGATCGTGATCCCGTCCGTGTTGGCGGCGCCGGGCGCGGTCGTCTCGACGGCGACCAAGACGGACGTGTTTGACGCGACCCGCGCCTCGCGCGCGCGGGTAGGCCAGGTGTGGCTGTATGACCCGTCCGGGGAGCGCCGGGATTGGCCCGAGGGCGTGCGGCGCTTGTCGTGGTCGCCGGTGCCGGCGGCGTGCAGTTGGGACGGGGCGCTTGTGATCGCGCGGGCGATGGCTGCGGGCGGATCCTCGGCGAAGGGCACGACCAACGAACACCACTGGCGGGAGCGCTCGACCGCGCTGCTCGCGCCGCTGCTGCGCGCCGCGTATGTGACCGACAAGCAGATCGCGGATGTCTCGCGCTGGGTGTTGCGGGCGGAGTTCGAGGTTCCTCGCCGCGCCTTGGAGGACTCGGGCGAGCAGGTCGCGGCGGATGTGCTTGCGGGGATCGCGAAAACCGATGAGCGTGAGCGCTCGTCGATTCTCTCCGCGACCGCGGGTGTCCTGTCCGCGTATAACAGCGATGCGGTGCGGCGCAACGCCGCGCACCCCAATTTCGACGCCGATCGCTTCGTGGCCTCGTGCGACACGGTTTATGTGACGGCTCCTTCGCATAAGCAGTCGTTGTGCGCTCCGCTCGTGGTCGGGTTGTTGGAGCAGATACGTCACGCGACCTACCGGCACGCGCAGGCGATGATAGAGGCGGCTCGCCCGCCGGTGTTCATGTGCCTGGATGAGGTCGCCAATATCGCGCCGATTCACGACCTGCCGGCGTTGGTCTCCGAAGCCGGCGGTCAGCGCCTGCATGTGATGGCCTGCCTGCAGGACCTCTCGCAAGCGCGCAAACGCTGGGGCGATGCGGCAGCCGACGGCTTCCTGTCGTTGTTTCAGACGAAGGTGATCCTCAGCGGGATCGCCGATTCAAAGACGCTTGAGGCGGTGTCGCTGTGTTTGGGCGAATACGACCGGCGGATGGTGACCCACACGCTCGGGCGCTCGCAGGTGGTGGCGGAGATTCACGAGGCGCCCGCGCCGAGTGAGAGCGAGAGCGTCGCCTACAGCACGAGACGGCAGCGGGTGCTGGCGCCCGGCGATGTCGCGCGACTGCCCGCAGGGCGCGCCTTGCACTTGCAGGGCACGCGCTGGGGTTTGATCCGGCTGACGCCGTGGCACCGGGCTTGGCCGTGGGCTCGGGTGGGCGGTAGGGGAGCAAGATCGTAAGCTTGGCCTACATGGTTGTCGAGCAAGTATCCTTGGCCGTCCTCGCCGAAGAGGAGGCTATTCGTCATGGGCAACGAATACGCTTGTCTGACATGCGTAGTTCCGTCCGCTCAACTGGAAGCCGTTTGCGACAGTGTTGGTCGGAGCCATGACCGTTCGGGCTTCTGTTCGACCAGAGCTTTTCATTTGGGCCCGAGAGCGGTCCGGCATCGCGCCCGAAGACCTGGGGCGTAAATTTCCGGGCCTGGACGCGTGGGAAGCGGGTGAGCGTCAGCCAACGTTGAAGCAGTTGCAGGCGTTCGCCAATGCGACCCATACCCCCGTCGGATACATGTTCCTCCCCAAGCCGCCCGAGGAGCGCCTGCCCGTCCCGGACTTCCGCACCGTCGCCAACGCAGCGGTCGGCCGCGCCAGTCCGGACCTGCTCGATACGGTCTATCAGTGCCAGCAGCGCCAGGAGTGGTACCGCGGGTACGCGCAGCTACACGGAGAACCGTCGGTGAGCTTCGTAGCCACGCTCGCCCGCTCCGACGGCAGGATCAAGGCCGCAAGGAAGATGCGGGATGTGCTCGGCTTTGATCCCGTCGACCGCGGACGCTCTTGGAGTGAGGCGCTGCGGCGCCTGACTGCAAGCGCCGAAGATAACGGTGTTCTCGTGATGATCAGCGGGGTTGTGGGCAGCAACACCCATCGCAAGCTCGACCCGCAGGAGTTCAGGGGCTTTGCGCTCTGCGACGATCTCGCGCCGTTGATCTTCGTCAACGGCGCCGACACGAAGGCGGCTCAGATCTTCACGTTTGTCCACGAGCTGGTTCACCTGTGGTTGGGGCAGTCCGCTGTGTCCGATGTCGACATGAAACGAACGTCCACGAACGCTACCGAGCGCTGGTGCAATCAGGTGGCCGCCGAGTTCCTGGTTCCCGCCGAGCTTCTAACTGACGCTGGGCTGGACATCGAACATCTAACAGAGGGTTTGGACCGCCTCGCACGACAGTTCAAGGTAAGCACGCTGGTGGTCCTGCGTTGCGTCTTTGACGCCGGGATGCTTACGGATGACCAGTATCGGCATGCCTACGAGGATGAGCTGAAGCGAGTCAAGGAACTCATTGAGGAGCGGACAAGCACCGGCGGCGACTTCTACAAGACTCAGCCGGCCCGCGTCGGAAAGCGTTTTGCCAGGGCGCTGATTCAGAGCACCCTGGAAGGACAGACTCTGCACCGCGACGCTTTTCAAATGCTCGGATTCAAGAAACACGCCACCTTCCTCGAGCTTGCGCACCGGCTGGGAGTCGAGCATTGAGGTACCTGCTCGATGCCAATATCTTCATTCAGGCGAAGAACCTTCACTACGGCTTCGATTTCTGTCCGGCGTTCTGGGAATGGCTTGGGCGTGAGAATCAAGACGGCAAGGTGTTCAGCATCGATCGGGTGCGAGATGAGCTGATCGCGGGTGACGATCAGCTCGCGTCCTGGGCAGACGGTCACGGGCCAGGCTTCTTTCTGCCACCTGACGATCGAGTGATCCCCAGTCTTACCCAACTAAGCAGTTGGGCTTATAGCCAGACTTATGAGCCGGCGGCGGTCAGCACGTTTCTGCAGGTGGCCGACTACTACCTCATCGCCCATGCTCACGCTCACCGGTTCACGGTGGTCACGCACGAGATCGCGGCTGACACGTTGAAGAAAATAAAGATTCCAAACGCATGTATTGGTCTCAATGTCAAGTGTGTGAGTCCATACGAGATGTTGCGATCGGAGAAAGCTCGGTTCTTGCTGGGTGGTTAGCGGTCTATTTCGAGGCTGTAGGTCTCGCTGGGCTCGATGTCGTTCTGTTCTTGTTCGTTGTTGGGATCGACGGGCGAGGGGGCGGGGCCGTTCTGCCGGTCGGCCCCGACCCCGTGTTGGGTCTCGGGCGTGGTTGAGGGGTCGGGTTGCATCGTCTGCTCGGCGGCGGCGGTTTGGGTCTGCTCGATGCCGCGGTCGCCAGTGGGGTCGCGGGCGATGCTGGCCTGCTGCGCGTTGCTTTGGCTGATTTTCTCGGCCAGCCGCTCGATGGTTTGGGTGTTCAGGCCCTGTTGGCCGAGGGTCTCGCGGCTGGTGTAGATGTTGGTCTGCTCGCGCCCGCGGGTAAGGGCTACGTAGGCGCGCTCGCGGTCGGTTTGCCAGCCGCCGATCAGGGCCAGTGCTTTGTCGGCGGTGAGGCCCTGGGCTGTGTATACGTGTTGGGCGTAGCCGAGGCGGAGGTCTTTGGACTCGCTGGTGTTGACGTTGACCTCGCGCTGGTTGGCGCCGTGCGTTTCGATCGTTACGGTTTCTTTGTCCAGGACGTCTTTGACGGTGCCGAGCGTGCCGTTCTCGACGCGGGGCGCGCCGGCGGGCTGGTAGACGGCTTTGGTGAAGATGACCTGGTCGCCGGCGGCGAGCTGGTAGGGACTGTCGGGAAGGTCGGCGCGGTCGTTGCCGAGCTCACCGGCTTTGTCGCGCATCTCCTGAGCGGTGGCGTTGATCTGCTCGATCTCCGCGTTTGAGGCGTCGGTCAACATCACCGTGCGCCCCTCGGGGTGCTCCAGGCGCTGCTCGTTCCAGTCGCCGAGCATCTGCTCGATCGCCTGCTCGCGCGTGTCGGTTATGTGCAGGCGGTCGTTGGCCTCGTACTGGGCGAGAGCCATCGTGGCGTTGCCCTCCCTGACCTGCGCCCAGGCCTCGCGCTCCCACTGGTGCTCGGCGCGGTGAACCTCTTTGAGCTCTGCTGTCGGCGCGTTTTCGGTGACCTGGGCGAACAGGCCGCCCGCGCCGATCGGCGAGAGCTGCGCGGCGTCGCCGGCGAGGACGAGCTTTGAGTCTTTTTCGGCGGTCAACTGCACGAGCCCGGAGAGGCGGTCGGTGTCCGCCATGCCGGCCTCGTCCATCAGCACGACCGTGTCTTTGTCGAGGTTCAGGCTGCCGTTCTCGGCGCGGGCAAGCAGCGCGTCGGTTGTCAGCGACTGGTTGGTGTTGGCATCGGCGCCCAGGCGCTCGGCGGTCGCTCCGGCGATCGCGGTGCCGATCACGGTGTAGCCGTCTTTCTGCCAGGCCTCGGAGGCGCCGTGCAGGACGACGCCCTTGCCGGTGCCGGCCTGGCCGATCAGCGCGGTCACACCGCCAGCGCCGGTGATGCCCTGCAGCGCCTCGCGCTGCTCGGCGCTGAGCGGGCCGCCGATCTCGCGCTCAACCTCGTGCTGTGCTTGGGCGAGGCTGTGGGTGCTCACGGGTGCGGCCTGCTGGCCGGAGCGCTCGTTGACGGTGGCGAGCGTCTGCTGCTCGCGCTCGCGCAGCTCCTTGGTCGTCCACATCCCGCCCTGTAGAGCGATCAACTGACCCGAGCGCTCCATCTGGTGCACGAGCTCGCGGGCCTGGCTTGGGTGACAGACGCCCGCCGAGAGCTCGTAGGCGGTCGCGTAGAGCACTCGCTCGCTGACCATCGAGGATTTCGTAGTCAAACGCTCGTTCAGCTCGCGGGCGAGGTTGGACATTGGGCTGCTCGTGGGGGTGTGGGTGGGGGCGTTGGCCGGGTTGAGCAGGCTCTGCGCCTTCTCTTGGGTCAAGCCGTGCTCGGCCGCTACCGCCTTCCAGGCGGCGTCCACGCTGGTTTTGCCCAGTTCGGTCTTGCCGCCGCGGGTGGAGACGGTCAGCGAGCTCAGCTCGCCCGCTTTGGGGTCGCGGCCGTACTGCGCTTTGAACTCTCGCGATGCTTTCTCGATCTGCGCGGTGCGCGAGGACCACTGCTCGCTGAGGCTGGCGGGGACACCGACGATCCCGAAATAGCGTGCGTCTTTGCCGGTGCCACGTTCGATTTTCACTCCCTGGGCCTGCAGGTTGGAGGCCAGCGCCGCGCGGTACCAGCCGCCGTTCTCGCGGGCGCCCAGGAACAGCTCGCGAGAGTCGACCGCCGCGAATTTGCCGCCCTCGCGCTCTGCGGCCAACACCACGACATGGGTGTGCAGTTGTGGGTCGGGCACGCCGTTGTTGGCGCGATCGGCGGTCAGGCGGCTGGCGGTGTGGGTGAACTTGGCCGCGACGATGCTCTGCGGGGTCTGCCATTTGAGCTGGCCCGCCTCGCGGGTACGCACGAGCTGAGAGCCGCGTTCGATGTGCCCGAGCGTGCTCGATACCGCGTCGCGGTGGGCCTGCTCGATCTGCTCGCGCTGCTCACCCGAGGAAGCGGCCCACAGCGCCGAGACGTCCTTCGGCGCGCTGAAGGTGATGTCGATACCGGCGACCTTGGTGCCGTTACCGCCCGCCGAGCGGATCTCGCGGCCGTCGTTGGGGGCCTGGCCGTTCATCAGCGAGAGCAACTGCTCGCGCTCGACCGGCGCGCCGGGGGTCAGGCCCAAAGAGGCCAGGGCTGTCCGGGAGCCATGCCATTCACCCGTCGGCTTGCCGCCGCCGCTCTCCTCCTCCTCGGCACTGTCCGGAGCGTCGATGTAATACTCGCCGCGGCCTCCCTCGGAGGTCAGGTAGTTGGCGTAAGCGCTGCCGTCTTTGCCGCCGATCTTGTGAGTCGTCTGCATACCCTCGACGGTACGCGTGGGTGCGGAGACTTTTCAATACGCACCGGTCGCGGCGGTAACTGAGAAAAGCTGACAATATCTCAGACGCTTACTCTTAATACTCGGAGGGGTAACTGCAAGGCGAAGCCGCACCCGGGGTGCGTATAGTCTGCAACACTCAGCGGGCGCTGTTGAGGTGACTGCGTGATGATGGTTGCCGCAGGCGCGGTGGTGATTTGGAATCGATGTGCTCGCGGCGGCCGCCGGCTAGCTTCTGAGGAATGCTTCGACTTACAGCCCCTGTTTAGACAGATCGCCAGGGGTTGGCGGCGGCGATTCTGACTCTCCCGTCGTTGGCTTGTCGGGCTGTTGAGCAGATTGGGCTGGGTCCCTGTCGGTAGGGGGAGAGGTAGGTGCTGTTGCCGTCTGCTGGTCGTCGCTCGCTGCGACTGCGCCGGGGTCGTATGGGGAGGGAATCTTGAAGGTCTGGATTACGAGGGGCGGCAGTCCCATGCGCACGGAGGTGCTCTGTGCGAGCTCACGCCAGTACGGCCACGCGTGGAGCAGGCCGTTGACGGCCGCGAACTCGTTCGCGTCCTCTGTGGTCACGTTCGCGGGCTCTCGCAACTCGTAGACGAGCAGGAGGTCGGCGGTGATCCGCACTGGCGCGACTGTCGATGCGGGCTCGGCGCTCGTCGCTGGGCTGTAGGTAGCGGAGAAGCGGCATGTCACGGTGAGGGTCGCGGCGTCGATCGACGCCTCCCCGGCCGCTTGCACGTCGGCCAGATCGGACCACGCGGGAGGCACGGCCGCAGGCCCGACGCCGGCCTGCGCCTCGATTCGCACCAGCCTGACCAGGACAAGCTTTGCCTGCGTCGAGACCCTCGCGACCGCCTTGAAGTCGGCGGTCCCAGGCGGCCGCGGGGCATGACTGGCCTCGGCTTGAGTGGCCGGGGCCGTTCCGGCTGTCGGCTCAGGCGGCAAGGGCATACTCGTGGCTGTCGCCAGCGGTCAGCACCGTCGCCTCCGGCTCGGTAGCAACCTCCAGAGCTATCGGCTCGGGCGGCAGCTCGTCAGCCGGTAGCGGCTCGTCGTAGGACTTCGGCTCAAAAGCCGGCGGCTCGATGCCCACGAGCTCGAGGGGCTCGGGACTCATGCGGAAAGTCTGGCCGAGGGCGTAGCCAAGGTCAGACAGCGTCCGAAGGGTCATGTTGCGGTCCCCGGCCAGAAGCTGGCTGACGAATCCCTTGCTCCTGTCAAGGCGGTCCGCCAGCTCTTGGCGGCTGACGTGCTGATCCTGAAGAAGGGCGACGACGCGCTCCGTGGCCTCAAGGATCAGCGTCTCCTGAGCCAGAAGTCTCTGGGTGTCGATCGGTGTCTGGTCGGGTGTGTTCATCGTGGGCGCCCTTTCGCTTGAGGTAGTCGTCTCGCAGACGTAAGGCGGTATTGATTTCGCGTCGCGAGCGGGTGTCCTTGTCGGTCTTCTTGAGGATGCCCGACACCAGCAACATGCGGCCGTCCTCCTCCTCGAAGCACGTGATCCGGTGGCGGTCGACCTTGAAGTAGCCGATCGGCCCGTCGATCCACTCGAAGCGTTGCTTGTTTCGAATCCCTTCGCGTGCCATGCGCTCGAACAGAGCGTCGAATCGCACGCGTGTGTCTTCGTCGAGCTTGTCGTTGTAGTAGTCCCTGGCACGGAATTTCCCCGAAGCGTCTGGCATCCAATGCAGGCTTCGCTTCTCGCCCTCTGTTATCGGCTGGGGGTCCATAAGGTTTATACCAAGATAAACCCCGGGCCAATGCTATGGGCTCTCGTGGCATCGCCGTCGAGCGCTCGCATCAGCCGGCGTCGCCGGGCTGGGGGGAGGCCTCCACGGCCCCTTTGTTGCGGTAGGCGACGACCAGCGTCCCGATCAGCACCGCGGTGCCTGCGAAGGTCAGGTAGCCGGGTCGGATAGGCCCGTAGCCAAGCAGGCCGATTAGACCGTCGATCCAGCCGAGCGCGACGAGCGTCAGAAACATCGTCGGACCGATCGCTTCGGCGCTGCGCAGGGCGGAGCTTGCGACCTCTCGGGAAGTCTGTCTGCTGAGTGACCACCAGACCAGCACGCAGACGCCGCCGGACGCGAGCGCCAGCAGGATCGCCGCAGCGGCGTCGAGCACGCTGGCGCCGCCGAGGTAGGAGGCGAACAGCGAGCACGCCCAAATCGCGCCTTGCGCGGCCAGGGCGGTGGCGGCCAGCGCGAGCACGGTCATCCGTAGCCAGTCGACGGCGACGCGTCGCACAATCGCCGTGGCGGTGCGCAGGATCTCCGCTGCTTCGGCGGTCGCGGCAGCCAGCAGCTTGGCAAGTCACACCGTCACGCGGCGGGCGTGGTGGGCGCCGAGCGCGAGGGCTAGGAGCAGCTTCTCGGCTGCTCTGTAGGCAAGTCGCAACACCAGGTTCAGCGCGTTTGCGAGGGCGGTGGCGACGCGGGCGGCGCTGCGACTGAAGGCGTAGAGCGTCTGAGCCGCGAACCCCTTCGTGGCAGGACTTGGCGGCGTTTCGGGCGCGCGCAACTGCGGCGCTGTCAGCCGCCTCGGTGGGCGGAACTCACGGTGGTGTTTGACAACGCGCACCCCGCGCACCAGCCCGGCCAGGACGGCGCTTGCGAGCGCTCCACCCAACGTGCCCACGCAGAGCAGTAGCGCGATCGTCGTGACTGCCGGGTCGAGCTGCCCAAGGCCGAAAGTGAGCGCGAGCCAAAGCAGGCCGCAGGCGAGGGCGAAAACCAGGGCCAGGGAAACCGCTTGGGTGCCGAGATCCTGATCCCTGCGGCCGAGCAGCGCAAGTGCCGCTACCAGAGCAAGCAACGCGACCGCGCAGATGCCAAGGACCATCAGTTCGCTGACGTTCGAGTTGATCGCGTCTTCCCGCGCCGCGATGGCCCAGGCAACTGCACCGAGCCAAAGGACGGGAGCCACGACGCGCGCGCGACGAAACCCGCGCAGCGGCAATGCGAGCGTGAGCAGTCCGGCGAGCGCCGCGGCGACGTCGAGCGGAACCGATGACCCCGCGGCCGCCGCAATGAGCGCGAGCGCGCCGAAAAGCGCGCGCAGGGCATACACGGCCGCGGTCTGGACGCGTGGGCTCCCCGAAAAGGCGAGCAGGTGAGCGGTGTCGCTGCCCGTCGTCTCAGCCGGAGCGCAAAAGAGATCCAGGGCCCCAACGCTGTAGTTGGCGCAATCTTGCCTGCCGCATCGCCAGCGAGCCGGCTCTGGCGATTCGACGCCGCCGCCGGCCCACCATGCAGAGCTGATCCAGTATCGAAAATACAACGCGCGCACCCGTCCTCCGCGCGCAAACTATCAGGATTGTGCCGATTATGGAACGAATGCCAACGATGGGCACCCGCGGGGGATGACTACGTTTCGATCCCGGGGTCCTCGGCCGGATCGGCGCACGTCTGGATCTCCTGCTCGGCCCATGTTCTGAGAGGTGACAGGAACGCGAGGGTGGCCGAGCGGTCGAGGGCGGGCATTGCTTCGTCGTAGCGCGATTCGACGGCCCACGCCGAGAGCGTCTCGGAGGCCGAGAGCTGCTCGGGCGCGGCGATGTCCTGCTTCTGCACCAGGTCAATCAGGTAGTCGAGGTCGTGCCTCTTTGCGTATTCGACGCCGTGCGCGGTGAGTACGGCCTTGGCGTACTTCTCGATCGCTTGCTGGGCGTGAAAGCCGACGATGGCGTCGGCGATGTCGTGGTTGTCGGCGACCGTCCGCACCAGCGTTTCGTCCTCGATCCCCTTGCGCAGCAATATCCGCGCGACGTCGATGTTGTCACGCCGCGGCATGGAGCACCCTCCCTTCCTTCAGCGCGGAGTAGACCATCGAGTTCAGGGCGCCGGCCCATTCCTCGGCGTAGCGCTCGCTGATGACCATCACGTCGCAGGGAACGCCCAGTGGTCGCAGCGCCCGGCGCAGTCGCACCATCTCGGCCTGTTTGTCTTGCACCTCGCGCTCTACGACGAGGAAGTCGTAGTCGCTGTCGGGTTCGGCGTCGCCGCGTGCGCGGGAGCCGAACAGAACGATCTTTACGGGCTCTCGCGCCAGTTGGGTGAGCGTTTGTCCGGCGGCCTGGATGATCTGCTCGGGCTCCACGGCGACACCGTAGCGGAGGGCACGGTCCTCGCCGCGGTTACGAGAGCGGGACCGGTCGCGGTGGAGCACGTGCTCGCGCAGGCGGCGGTGGGTGCGCTCGATCGCTGTGGTGGCAAGCGAGCGGTAGAGCTCGAGGTCGGTGATCACGGGCGGGACGCCTTCCAGCTCGATCAGGGTGTTGGCGGCGCGGGCTTGGCGCAGGTCGGCGGGCTCGAAGTGGATCGGTGGGCGGCCTGGCGCGTTCGGATCGAACTTGGCGTACAGGCGTGTCAGCGCTCGGTAGCTCTCACGCGTCTGGGGATCGAGGTCGAGACTGTCGATCTGGTCGGGGGTGAGCGTGTCCAGGAACGCGGCGCGGGCGCCGGCGTGGACGATCGCGTAGGCGATCACCGACGCTGGGTCGGTGGTCAGGTGGCGCCCGTCGATCTTGCCGTCGGCGATCGGCTGGAGCAGCTGCGCGCAGAAGCGCGGCGAGACGACCCTGATCTGTGTCAGCGTGTCCAGCGCCTCGGGGGCCAGGCGCCCGTCGGCGAGCAGGCGGCGGGTCAGCAGGAGCAGCGCTCCGATCGTCAGGGTTTGCCGGGCCTGCTCGGTTGCGGCCTCGATGTTCGGTTGCATGGTCGACTCCCTTCATGGGTTGGCGTTGTCCGTGGCGACGAGCGCCACGGCTAGGTCCTCAGCGAAACGGTGAGGCGTCCGGCCGGGGGCGGCGCCAGGTGGCGCTCGAGCCATAGCCGCTTGTCTCGTGGGCGCGTACGCGGGTAGCGTCGTGCGGGCGGTGCCGCAGGGCGTGGCTGACGCTCGCGCGGTCGTTCGCGATCTCCTGGCGGGAGCTGCGCCGCCGCCGGTTCATCGTCGCGATCAGAGCGCTTGCCTCGCGGCGGGTACTCGGCGTCGCGAAGGTGGTTCCGGTTGCTTGGGCGAGCGCGCGCAGCGCGCGCTGCTGCTTGACGGTCGGTCCAGCCGTTGTCTGTGGCATCGTTTTGCTACCTCCGTTTTCGCGGTTGGCCCTGTTCGGGTGCGGGGCCGATACCCGACCCCCACGCACGCGCAGCGTGCGACCATGGGAGGGGATCGGAGCCGCACCCGCCGGGGGCGACGTTGCGGAGCGAGGGATGGCCAGGTTCGTGGGTGACTTGGATCAGGCTGAGATCGAAGCAAGAGGGACAGACCTGGCGGGTCGCGCGGTCAGTAGACGCAGACGAATAGCGGACCCAGTCCCGCCTGGCCGGCCTCGGTCGGAGTAGGCAAATGTGGAGAACTCGACCTCGACTCGCACATTCAGGTGGTCGCGCCCCAGCGCGGACCGCGGTCGCGACCGGGAAGTGGAAGCACTCGATGCGCTGCTGGCACGCGAGCGGGGGAATCATCAGTTGTGGTGCTCGGTCGTTCCCGGGCTCTCGGAGGCGTCGATCGAGCGGTATTGCCGTCGGTCGCCGCGGCGGTTTGCGCGGGTGCTCGATGGGCTCTCGCGCGAGCTTGGGGATGAGCCGCCGTTTGAGCTGTGCGACGAGGTCGCTCGGTTCTATGCGGCTGTGTTCAGGGTTGCCTGCGATGAGGAGGTTCGGGTGCTGGCGCTGCGGTTGCTGTTCGCGCTGGGGCGGGCGCAGGATCGGTTTGCGATCGGGGACGTTGTGCGGGCGGTGTTGTGGACGGTGCGGGGCCGCGAGCAGGTCGAGCTTGCGGTGCGGGCGATCGAGGGGAGCCCGGATGCGGCTTGGTACGCGCATCGGCACACGTTGCGCGGTCCGCTGCCGGCACCGGTGCGCCGGGCGCTCGTGCGGACTACCCGGCCACTCCATCCTGTCTAGTAGTACTTTGTTAGAGTTGTGGTCTGTGTTTCATTCGTCTCGTGGTGGGTGGCGTAATGGGAGGTTGGCGAGGTTTATCGGTTGCTGGCAGGTGTGGCAGTGTCCGGCCCAGCAGTCGAAGATGGGCTCCAGCAGGCGGACCGTTTGGG
>JBOGXY010000114.1:0-8159 GCA_050696495.1 Solirubrobacteraceae bacterium | reverse complement strand
CCCGACGACGCAGCTGATGCCGCGCAAGATCAAGACCTCCTTCACCGGCTCCGACGAGGACCGCGCGATCAGCGGCATCCACGACATCGCCTTCCGCGCCCGCGTCAAGGAGATCCCCGGTCGCGGCGAGGTTCGCGGCGCCGAGATGCTCGTCGGCGGCGGCACTTCGATCATGCCCCGCGTCGCTCCCGCGCTGTATGACTTCGTCGAGCTCGACAACGGGGACTACCTGAAGATCTCAGAGGCGGTCTTCCGCATCTTCGACCGCCAGGACTGGCTACGCGTCAACCGTGCGCGCGCCCGCATCAAGGTGTTCGTGGACAAGTTCGGCATCGATGAGCTGCGCAGCCAGGTGGAGGAGGAGCTAAAGGGCGAGTGGGTCTCAGAACGCGACTTCTCGATCGGGGATCTCCTGTTCGCAGACGACGAGCGAGAGGCCGCTCCCGCCCCGCCCGCCGCTTACGGCTCACCCAACGGCGATCTGTCCGAGTTCGAGCGCTTCAAGCAGGCCAACGTGCAGGCCCAGAAGCAGGAGGGCTTCCTCACCGTCGAGGTGAAGATCGTGCGTGGCGACCTGACGCCCGAGCAGTTCCGCGGCCTCGGTCAGATCATGCGCGACTACGCCGGCGGCTACGCCCGCACCACCGTCCAGCAGAACTTGGTCCTGCGCTGGGTCCGCGAGGAGAGCGTCTATGACGTGTGGCGCGCCTTGAGCGAGCTGGATCTCGGCGGCGCGGGCTCGCGCGAGATCGGCGATGTCGTCTCATGCCCGGGCACCGACAGCTGCAAGCTCGGCATCACCAGCTCGATGGGCCTGAACAAAGCGATCGAAGAGCGCATCGAGCAGATGAACATCACCGACCCGCTGACCCGTCAGATCCACATCAAGATGTCGGGTTGCCCCAACGGCTGCGGCCAGCATCACCTCGGCGCGATCGGCTTCTACGGCGCCTCGATCAAGGTCGGCGAACACACGATCCCCGCCTACATTCCCCACGTCGGCGGCGTCTGGGAAGGCGGCGAGGTCAAGTTCGGCACGCGCTTGAAGCTGCGCCTGCCCTCCAAGCGCGTGCCCGAGGCGGTGGAGCGCTGGATCCGCCACTACGAAGCCAACCGCCAAGATGGCGAGGAGTGGGGCACATTCGTCGAGCGCGTGGGTAACCCAGAGCTCGAAGGACTCGTAAAGGAGCTCTCGCTGCCGGTCGACTTCAGCCTGGAGACGATGAACACCTTCATCGACTGGAACCGCGACGTGCCGTTCCAGGTGATCCGCGGCGAGGGCGAGTGCGCGGTCTAGCTGAGCGCCCAACCGAGACCCTGACCGACACGCTGCGCGAGGCGGTCGATCGCCACGGCGATCGTCTCGTGCTGCTGTGCTCCTTCCAGAAGGAGGAGTCGGTGCTCCTCGACGAGCTGCTGCGCATCGGCGGCGGCAAGACGCCCGTGCGGATCGCGACGATCGACACAGGCGTGCTCTTTCCCGAGACGTTGCAGACCTGGAAGCAGTTCGACCAGCGCTTCGGGATCGACATCGAGGTCCACGACGCCGGCAACCCGTCCGCCCCCTGGAGCGGCCCTGAGCACTGCTGCTCGGCTGCCAAGGTCGCGGCCCTGGAGCAAGCACTGGCGGGCGCGGAGGGCTGGATCACTGGAATCAGACGCGAGCAGGGCCCCACGCGCGCCGAGACCGAGCTGATCGAACGCGACGAGAAGCGCGGCATCGACAAGTACAGCCCGCTCGCTCTCTGGAGCGAAAAGGACCTGTGGCAGCGGGTCTTCGAGCGCGAGCTGCCCTACAACCCGCTGCACGATCAGGGCTACTCCTCGATCGGCTGCGCTCCGTGCACGCTGCCCGGCGAGGGCCGCGAGGGCCGTTGGGCAGGCACATCGAAGACCGAGTGCGGGCTGCACGTCTGATGCTCGGGATCAGCCTTGAGATCGTCCTGTTCGGCCTCGGGGTCGGAATCCTCATAGGTCTGACCGGGATAGGTGGAGGCGCGCTGATGACGCCGCTGTTGATCATCGTGCTCGGCATACATCCGCTGGTGGCCGTCGGATCGGACCTCACCTACGGGGCGCTTACCAAGACGGTCGGCGGCTACAAGCATCTACGCAAGAAAACCGTCGACCTGGCTGTGGCGAAGTGGCTTGGCTACGGCGGTGTGCCCGGGTCGCTCGGCGGCGTGCTGCTGGCCGACCGATTGCACCACCTCTACGGCAAGAGCTTTGACCAGGCGCTGATCGCCTGCATAGCGGGCGCCCTGATCATCGTGGCCAGCGTCGTGTTGGTGCGCACACTGCTGCTCAGCCACCTGGCCGAGCGCGAGCGCAGCGACTACAGCTTCACCCGCCGTGCCGAGCTCGCGGCGATCGCGCTCGGCTTCGTGCTCGGCATGATTCTCGGCATGACCTCGGTCGGCAGCGGCGCGCTGATCGGCGTCGCGATGATCGTGATCTTCCGCCTGACCCCTCAACGCGTGGCGGGGTCCAGCGTCTTCCTGGCCGCGCTGCTGCTGTGGGTCGCCGGCCTTGCGCAGGTCCTCAGCGGCAACGTCGACTATGGCTTGGTCGGCAACATCCTGATCGGCTCGATCCCCGGCGTCTGGATCGGCGCTCACTTCGTCGACCGCGTCCCCGATCAGGCGCTGCGGGTCACGCTCAGCGCCGTGCTTCTAGGATCGGCTCTGGCGATGGTCAACAACGCAGGTGGAAAAATGCCGGTGCCGGTGATCTTCGGCGCGCCGCTCGCCGTCGGCGTGGCCGGGTTGCTGCTGGAGTTGCGTCCACGTACGCGCGAGCGCAAACGCGCGATACGCGCGTCGAGTGCCATCGGCGGCGGACCGTCGATCGGGGGCACCGCCGCCGCTGGGGCAAGCCTGACCGCCCGGGAGCGGACATGAGCGTCGCTGAGCGCCCTCAACTCAGCCATCTGCGCGCGCTGGAGTCCGAGTCGATCCACGTGATGCGCGAGGTCGCCGCCGAATTCGAGCGCCCGGTTCTGCTGTTCAGCGGCGGCAAGGACTCGATCGTGCTGCTGCGCCTGGCCGAGAAGGCCTTTCGCCCCGCGCCCTTCCCGTTTCCGCTGATGCACGTGGACACGGGCCACAACTTCGGAGAGGTGATCGAGTACCGCGACCGTCGCGTGGCCGAGTTGGGCGAGCGCTTGATCGTCGCCAGCGTGCAGGAGTCGATCGACAAGGGTCGCGCGGTTGAGCAGAAGGGTCCGCGCGCCTCGCGCAACCAGCTGCAGACGGTCACCCTGCTCGACGCGATCGCCGAGCACAAGTTCGACGCGGCCTTCGGCGGCGCGCGCCGCGACGAGGAGCGCGCACGCGCCAAGGAGCGCGTGTTCTCCTTCCGCGACGACTTCGGCGGCTGGGACCCCAAGAGCCAGCGCCCGGAGCTGTGGAACCTCTACAACGGCCGTATCCGCAAGGGCGAGAACGTCCGCGTGTTCCCGATCTCCAACTGGACAGAGCTCGACGTATGGGAGTACATCGACCAAGAGCAACTGGAGGTCCCCTCGATCTATTTCGCTCACGAGCGCGAGGTCTTCAGCCGCGACGGGATGCTCTACGCCTGGCGCGAGGGCACCGAGCTGATCGAGGGCGAGAGCGTCTTCTCAGAGACCGTCCGCTACCGCACCGTCGGCGACATGAGCTGCACGGGCGGTGTGCGCTCCAGCGCCGCGACGCTGCGCGAAGTCGTCACCGAGATCGCCGCCACGCGCATCACCGAGCGCGGCGAGACCCGCGCGGACGATCGCGTCTCGGAGGCGGCGATGGAGGATCGCAAGAAGGCCGGTTACTTCTAATGGCCGGCTCAGAGCGCCAGGAGCGCCGCCGCGGAGCCACGCGATGACGCTCGATCTCCTTCGCTTCACCACCGCCGGCTCGGTAGACGACGGCAAGAGCACCCTGATCGGGCGGCTGCTCTACGACACCAAGCAGGTCTTCGAGGACCAGCTCGACCACGTAGCCCAAGCGAGCGAGCGCCGTGGCGGCGAGGGCACGCTCGACCTGGCCCTGCTGACCGATGGCCTGCGCGCCGAGCGCGAGCAGGGCATCACGATCGACGTCGCCTACCGCTATTTCGCCACTCTGAAGCGCCGCTTCATCATCGCCGACTGCCCCGGCCACCAGCAGTACACGCGCAACATGGTCACCGGCGCCTCCACCGCCGACCTGTCGGTGATCCTGCTCGACGCTCGCAAGGGCGTCTTGGAGCAGTCAAAGCGCCACGCCTTCATCAGCGCCCTACTCGGCATCCCGCACCTGGTGGTGGCCGTCAACAAGATGGACCTGGTCGAGCACTCCCAGGCGCGCTTTGAAGAGCTGGTGGCAGAGTTCGGCGGCTTTGCCGAGAAGCTCAGCGGGATCGGCTCGGGCACCGGCATGGGTCGCGACATCACCTACATCCCGATCTCTGCCCTGAACGGCGACAACGTCGTCGACCGCTCGGAGGCGATGGATTGGTACGAGGGCCCGACGCTGCTGGAGTTGCTCGAGGACGTGGAGGTCGCCTACGACCACCCGTACGATCGCCCGGCCCGCTTCCCGGTGCAGTGGGTGATCCGCCCCGCCCAGGGCAGCGACTACCGCGGCTACGCCGGCCAGGTGGCCAGCGGCGCCTTCCGCGTCGGCGACGAGGTGGTGGTCCTCCCCGCCGGTCAGCGCACGAGCATCGCCACGATCGACACCTACGACGGTGAGCTGGCCGAGGCCTTGGCGCCGATGTCCGTCACGCTGCGCCTTGCCGATGAGATCGACATCTCCCGCGGCGAGACGATCTGCCGCCCCGAGCAGTCACCGACGGTCGCCCGCGAGTTGGAGGCCGACATCTGCTGGATGACCGACGCCCCCCTGCGCCCCGGAGGCAGGTATCTGATCAAGCAGACCACCAACAGCGTCACCGCGATCGTGGATGAGCTGCGCGATCAGGTCGACGTGCACACCTTGGAGCGGGCGGCCCCGCCGGCGGAGTTGGCGCTCAACGACATCGGCCGCGTACGCCTGCGCACGAGCGCCCCGTTGGTGTTCGATCCCTATGCCGAGAACCGCAGGACGGGGAGCTTCATCCTGATCGACGAGGCTTCGAATAACACGGTTGGGGCGGGGCTGGTCGTCGCGGCCTGACTCCAGGAGCATCCCAGCAGGCGATCGGCGAGCGCCTGCAGATCCCTCCCAGCCGGATGGTCGCCTTCGTCGATGCGCTGGAGCAACGCGGCCTGCTCGAGCGCCGCGCCAACCCTGAGGACCGCCGCGCCCGCGCGCTCTACTTGACCGACGAAGGTCGCGAGCTTTTGGCGGCTAGGGAACATCTCCGGAGTTGACAGCAAGATACCGCCGACCGCGCGTACGTCCCTCGGCATGAGCATGCTTGCTGCCAACAAGATCGTCGAGCATATGCCTCACCAAAGTCCGGTCTGCCTCTCCCAGATACACCGCGGCCTCCGCTGTCGAGAGGCTTCCACGTCGACGCAGCTCGTCAAGCAACATTTGACGCTTGCGGCTTCGCGCCTCGACGCCCGCTCCACCGGCACGCACCACCACCTCATCTGAGAGGACATAACGCGCACCGCCACCGCGGCCAACACGTGCGAGCAGACCCTTTGCGACCGTACTTGCGATCAGTGCGTCGACATCGAAAGACTCACCAAAGATCGTCCGTAGCCGTCGAGGTGTCACCCCTGCCTCGTGACGAGCGATGACAAGTGCCCTGCGTTCCTGCGCGTTCAAGTCTTCGAGATGGCCGAGCAGAGCCAGCCAAGCCTGGTCTTCGATGGACAGAATCGAGCGGTTGTAGAGCGTCACAGTGACCGAGGAAGGCGCCGCGGCAAAGTGCGGCGGCTCCATCAGTCTCGCTTCCATCTCGTTGAACATGCGGTCGACGCCCTCCCCGTACTCCTCGACGAGATTGAGCGTCTTCAGCACTCGCATGATTCGCCTATTGCGCGAGTAGTGCTCGTTGCGCATGTTCTCGGTAGTGATGTGGCCCGGCAGCGACCCTGGACTATGTATCTCTATGCGGTCGTCCCAAATGGTCACGTCTATCGTCGCGCCCTCAAGGCCATAATCGCGATGGGCGAGAGCATTGAGAATCGCCTCGCGCAGTACGGCTGGGGGATACTCGGCGAAAGTCTCGCGGTGCGTGCCCACGACAGTCTGATAGTGGCTCGTCAGCCGGTCAATGAAAGCGAGCGTGCGCTCGAGCAACGTCGGCAGCGGACCCTCGATGTCCTCGCGCACGCTCACCGGACCCGGACCGGGCCCGACGCCAAGCCTGCGAACAATCTGAACAGAAGCCGCCTTTATGTAACGCGTCGGTCGTCGCGCGAATAGGAGCACGGCTGCGCGTAGCGCTTGAGGGTCAAGCGAAGCATCCGCCACCTCGGCGACGCCGAGGTCCACAAGCGAACGGCTTAGCGCCGAAACGCTGCGACGTCGGATCGGAGATCGTCCGTCGCTGGTCAGCGCGTGATTGATCAGCTCGATGTCGAGATCCGCATAGTCGAGACGAGGAATCGGCGCGTCCTCTCCGGATCGCTCCTCGCGGGCTCGCACGAAGCGACCCAGTGCATCGCCCCGCAGAGGCTGATTCTCGCTCCCCACACGTCGAAGCAAACGGCCGTCGGTCGTGGTCACAGTCCGATCACGTACCTCAGGGATCGCAACGATCGTCAGCTCATGCCCCCCAACCATGAGTGCCTGAGTCTGAATATCGACGCCTGTATCGCTCCCAACTCGCGCGATCTTGTCTAGCGTCTTCTGCCCCAGTGGACAACCCACGATCGTGCGCGCATCCGAGATTCCGCATACCACCACGCCGCCTTGGGTCATGGCCATCGCGGGTATGATCTCTTTCAAGTAGCTCGCCGATTCCTTGAAATCGAGCCGCTCGTACTCGATATCCCCAAACAAGGCCCAGAACTCCTCCGGGGACAACTCGCTGGGAATCTCAGAAAGCCTCGGTAGTCGACTAATCGCCATTATTTTCGAAGATTAGCAATTGATGTCCTGTAAAAGCCTTTCTAAGCTCTTTTTTTCGCCATGTTTTCCAAACTCCGAAAAAATGCTCCGCGGCGATCGGCGCCGGATACTGGCTTTGCTTCAGCGCAGAGTTCGTTTTGAATAAGCTCCCGCCTCGATGTTCGACAAGGTACTCGTAGCCAACCGCGGCGAGATCGCCGTGCGCATCTTCCGCGCGCTCGATGAGATGGGGATCGCCTCGGTGGCGGTCTACTCAGAGCTCGACCGCCACGCGCTGCACGTCGCCCGCGCGCAGGAGGCCTACAACCTCGGCGACGGTCCCGCAGCCGATAACTACCTGAGCGTCGAGAAGATCCTCGATGCCGCCAGGCGCGCCGGCGCGCAGGCGATCCATCCGGGCTACGGCTTCCTGGCCGAGAACGCGCCGTTCGCGCAGGCCTGCGAGGAGGCCGACATCGTCTTCATCGGCCCGCCCGCCGGCGCGATCGAAGCGATGGGGTCGAAGACGCGCGCGCGCGAGCTGATGAAGGCCGCCGGCGTGCCGATCGTTCCTGGCACGACCGCGCCGGTGGGAACCGTGCACGAAGCGATGAAGATCGCCGAGAAGGAGATCGGCTTTCCCGTGGCGGTCAAGGCGGCGGGCGGCGGCGGCGGCAAGGGCTTTCGCGTCGCGCTCTCTCCGGAGGAGCTGGAGGGCGCGTTTGAGGGCTCGAGTCGCGAAGGCGAGAAGTTCTTCTCCGACCCGACGGTGTACCTGGAGCGTTACCTGCCCGACCCGCGCCACGTCGAGGTGCAGATCCTGGCCGACCGGCACGGCGCCGTGATCCACCTGGGCGAGCGGGACTGCTCGATCCAGCGTCGCCACCAGAAGCTCATCGAGGAGTCGCCGGCTCCCGAATGGATCGTCGACGAAGCCATGCGGGCCCGTATCGGGCGGATCGGCGTGGAGGCCGCCCGGGCGGTGGACTACGTCGGGGCCGGAACCATCGAGGGTCTGCTCGCCCGCGGTCCCGAGGACGATCGCCAGGGGTTCGAGTACTTCTTCCTCGAGATGAACACGCGGGTGCAGGTGGAGCACTGCGTCACCGAGATGACCACCGGCGTGGACATCGTCAAGGAGGGAATCCGGGCAGCCGCCGGAGAGCCCCTGTCCTACGCCCAGGATGACAT
>JBOGXY010000113.1:0-9167 GCA_050696495.1 Solirubrobacteraceae bacterium | reverse complement strand
GCGCACGCAGGCGAGGCGCGCAGCGACGCGGCGCCGCCTCTGCGCGCCATCAGCGCCAGCCAGAGCAAGCCGATCGCCATCAGCCCGAGACTCTCCAGCTGCGGCGCCGTCAGCCCCGCGAACACCTCCGTGTTGCGGCGGATGAACTCGACCCGGAAGCGCTCGAAGCCGCTCAGCAGCAGGTACACGGCGAACACGACCCCCGGCCTGACGCGATCGCGCAACTGCCACAGACCCCACGCCACGAGGCACATCGCGACCGTCTCGTAGATCGGCGTCGGCTGCACCGTCACGCCCGGCGGCGTGGGCACCGTGCCGTGCGGATAGCCCATCGCCCACGGCAATTTCGAGCGGATGCCGTAGTCGCCGTCGCCGGAGACCTGGCAGCCGATGCGCCCGATGCCGTAGCCGAGCGCCAGCACCGTCACGCATATGTCGACGGTCACGAGGCTGAGCATCCGCCGCCAGCGCATCCAGGCGATCACCGCGAGCGCGCCGCCGATCGCGCCGCCGTACCACACCAGGCCCGAGCCGGAGAAGATCGAGCCGATCAGTTTGCCCTTGACTTCGTCGTAGTTCTGGATCACGAAGTACGCGCGCGCGCCCACGAGTCCCCCGAGCAGGGCGGCGAAGACGATCTCATAGGCCCAGTCGACGGGCTTGCCGAGCTCGCGCAGGCGCCGCGCGATCACCAGCCCACAGGCAAGGAAACCGAGCGCGAAGGTCACGCCGAAGGTCTTGATCGAGATGCCGAGCAGCGTCACTTCGGGCTTCATCGCGCGTCACCCGTCGAGGGCGTCGGGACGTTCGGGCTCTGGCCTTGCGGGTGCATCGGCACGCCCGGACTCTACAATCAAGGCAGATGGCCAAGCGACACTCGAGCTTCGGGAAAGACACCGGCCTTCAGCTGCGAATGCTGATGACGATGTTCCTGCTGGGGCTGGTCTACGTGGTGTTCGTCGGCGTCCTGTTCGCCGCCGGCGCGGCAGCCGGCGTGATCGTCGTGGTCGCCGTGATCATGCTGAGCTTTCAGCTGTTCGCCTCCGACAAGGTGGCGCTTGCCACGCTCGGCGCCAAAGAGGTCACGCCTTCCGAACAGCCGGAGCTACACGGCATCATCGAGCGGTTGTGCGTGCAGGCCGATCTGCCAAAGCCGCGCGTCTGCGTGATGAACACCTCGATGCCCAACGCCTTCGCGATGGGGCGCTCGCAGAAGTCGGCGACCGTCTGCGCCACCACCGGCATCCTGGGGATGCTCGACACGGCCGAGCTCGAAGGCGTGATGGCCCACGAGCTCACGCACGTGATCAACCGCGACGTGATGGTGATGACGATGGCCAGCTTCTTCGCGACGTTGGCGGCGCTGATCGCCCAGTTCGCGCTGTTCTTCGGCGGCGGTTTCGGCGGCGGCTACGGGCGCAGCAACGAAGAGGAGGAGGGGATCATCCTCGTCCTGCTCGTCTCGGTGATCGTCTATGCGATCTCCTTCCTGCTGCTGCAGGCGCTCTCGCGCTACCGCGAGTTCGCGGCAGACCGCGGCTCGGCCGTGCTGACCGGGCGCCCGAGCGCTCTGTCCTCGGCGCTGATCAAGATCAGCGGCACGATGGATCGCATCCCCGCCCAGGACATGCGCGCGGCCGAAGGCATGAGCGCCTTCTTCATCGTGCCCGCGCGCACGAAGAAGTCGATCATGAACCTCTTCTCCGACCACCCGGCGCTTGAGAAGCGCCTGGACGCGCTCAGCCGGTTGGAGACCCAGCTGCAGAGCCCCGCCTAAACCAACCCATGCGCGCGGCCACCGACTAGCCCGTGGGCCTGCGCGACATCCTCACCGGGCGCCACGAGGTCAAGGGGCCCGCACCGGACCGCCTGTTCGCGATCTCCACCGCCTACGTGGCGCTGGAAGCCGAGCACCAGGTCTCCCCGGGCGGCGCCGCCGCGATCGTCTTTCAGGCGCTGCAGACCAGCGAGTTCGAAACGACGATCAAGGACATGGAAGAGGTGGTCGTCGCCACCGGCGGCGATAGCGGCACGAAGGTGCACACCGAGGACGACTCCTTCGGCTACCGCTGGATGGTGCTCAGCGACGATTCGGTCGAAGACCTGGCCGTCGGTATCAACGCGGTCTCCAGCTCGATCGAGACCGCCGGACACGGCGAGCGGCTGCTGTGCGCGGTGTTCGCCTTCAAGGACGCTCACGACCGCAAGCTGTACTTCATCTACAACTACAAGCGGGGCTACTGGTACCCGTTCGTCCCGGCCGCCGGCGGTGGCGCCAACGAGCGCTCGACCGAGCGCGAGCTGCAGCTGAAGGCGCAGATGGCGCAGGAACTGCCGATCGAGCCGGAACTGGAGCGGTGGTTCCCGCTGTGGGGTATTCCGATCTGAGCGGTCCACGCTCGCCTGTCGGGGTGTGCGAGACATCGACCCAGCAGGGTTGGGCCAGGCGACCCCGTCCTAACTCGACGGCGGGCGTTCGATCGGCAGGTAGACCTCTCGATCGGCGATGGCGTTGAAGCCGAGACGTTCGTAGAGCCCCAGCGCGCGGTTGTGGCGCTCGACATGCGCCGTGATCGGTACGCCGGCCGCGTCCGCCTCGCGGGCAAGCTCTTCCAGCAGCGAGCTGCCGATGCCCTGGCCCCGGAACTCGGGCAGCAGGGAGATGTCGATCAGATGAATGCGCTCATCGGTCCGATCCACATACAGGCGCCCGGCGAGCCCATCGCCAACTGAGACCACCTGAAAGCTTCCATCTGGATACGCCGTCCTGTGATGCGCGCTCTGCGCGTCATATTGGAAGCGCAGGAACTCGAGCTTCTGCTGCTCTGACAGCGGCATCAGTTCCAGTTCTGACCGGCGCGTGCTCGCGTACAGCCGCAACAGGAACGGCTCATCCTCCGCGGTGACCGGCCGCCGGGCTACGCGGCCGGTCACGGCGGTCATGGACGTGGTGGAAAGACGCCGTCGTAGGCGATGCAGAAGTTCAGCGCGAGCGTCGGCATCATGTTTTCGTGCGGTTGCGGTCCACCTCCGGCGGGCGAGATCGCGTTGGGATCCATCAACGCCGGTGAGGTGGGCGTGGCGGAGTCATAGCCCGATGCCTGCTCGCTGGTGGCGAGCGCCGTCTTGGGGCTTGGCGTGGATACGTCACCACTGCGCGAAGGAAACGCCTGCAACGAGTGTTGGTGCGGGGGCACGGTCGCTTCGGTAAGCGTAACCGCCGGTTCTCCGGCCACTTCGCCGACGTCGTACGGTTGCAGCCCCGCACCCTGCCCGGCCGACATCGGCGCCTTGGCTCGCAGGTCGGGAAGCGCGAAGTTGGTACTACCGTCGCCGCCGTAGAGGGTGCCGATCACCGAGAACAGTGTCGTGTAGCGGGAGACCGGCAGCAGCTGGCCTTCGCAGGCAAGCCACGGCGGCGGAGCGTAACCGAAGCCGAAAGCGCGAATCTCGCCGATGAATGGGTCCATCGTAAGCTCCTTTAGCCTTGTGAGGGGTAGATGCCGTTGAGAGCGATGATGTAACTCACGCCCAGGGACGGCTGGCGATTCTCGTGCGGCTGTGCGCCGCCGCGACTGACCGAGATGCTGGCCTGATTGAGAGACTCCGTCGGAGCGCTTTCGTGGTACATGTAGATGCCCGCGCTGGAGGCGAGCAGGTTGCCGGCCGGACCGGGTTCGGCGCCGAGCGTGGTATTGGCGCGCACGTGGTGGCTGTGCGCCGGGTATTGCGTCGGTGCGAGCGTGACCGCTTCCACGCCCCCCTTCTGGCCCAGCTGGTAGTTGGACATTCCAGGCGCCTGTCCGCTGGAGAGCGGTAGCCGCCCGCGCATGTCGGGAAGAGCAAATGTGGTTTGTCCGTCGCCACCGTAGGTCGTGCCGATCAAGGCGTAGAGGGTCTGGTATTCGTCGATTTTCAACAGGCGCCCGTCGCAGGGCGCCCATTCCGCGGGCGTGTAGTTGCCGCCGAACAGCCTTATCTCGCCAACGTATTGGTCTGTCATCTCGCGGCGCTCCTTACGGTCTGGGGGGAAAGATGCCAAGCAGGGCGATGCAGAAGCTGATCGCCAGGTACGGCTGCCGGTTCTCGTGCGGCTGGCCGCCCTGCGGAGTGATCGAGGCGGGGTGCAGTTCGGTGTTCTTTTCGGCCGGCGGGTTCTTGACGTAGGGACGGGCGCTCGCCTGCGCCAGGAAGTTGTTCTTGGGCGCGCTCGTGGTGGCGACGTTCGGGGAGGCCTGCAGCATGTGGGTGTGCGGCGGCACCTGGTTGATGTTGAGGGTGACCTGTTCGCCGCCGACTCGCTGGCCAAGTGGAAATGTCGGTCCCCTGCCGCCGGGCACGCGCCCGCGCAGATCGGGAAGGCCGAACGTCCTCTGCCCGTCGCCGCCATAGGTCGTGCCGATCAGCGAGAACAGCGCCTGGTACTGCGCAACAGCCAGCAGCTGCCCCTGACACGGCGCCCAAGTGCGCGGGATCAGGCCGAAGCTGAATGGGCGTATCTCACCAATGTAGGGTTCTGCCATGACTCGCTCCCTTCGGGGATTTCATGGTTCTGGACAGGTTCCGGAACTAAACGATTTGTCCGATTCGACGAATACGGGTTGGCCGTGCAGTGAGGACAGTGTGTTTTCTTTTTCGAGCGCTTCGGCCAGTTGGATTTCGTTCGGCGTCCCACTTGTTCCCTGCACCTTGAAGGTCGAGTTTTCTTTCACGCTGAGTAGCACAGAATCGGCGTTGAAGGGCGCCGGTCCTTCCAAGCCGCTCGCGGCGAACGTATTGCCTTTCGCGTGCAGGCAGATCGTCTCAGGATCCGACGGCCCGTTGCCGGATTCTGCAAACAGCGGTTCGATTGAGTCTTCTTCGAGCATTTCAACTTTGTTATTCACCACCGTCGCGTTGAGCGTGGCGCCAGTTTTTCCGCTCACCAGTTCCTTCGCTGCGTTCAGCCAGATTCCATAGCCGCCGTGCACCCGGACCACTGTGTTTTCGCTCACCGCCACGGTCGTCGTATTCGACAAGCCACTCGCCTGTACCCGAATCGCGCCGCCTTCGCCCGCGCCCGAGGAGGCAACGCCAGGTTCACCGATGGTGTTGTGGGCGATCGTGCCGAGCACGGTCGAGCCGCTACCGGAGGTCAGGTCGATCCCCCACGCGTGCTGGCGCGTGAGCGTGTCGTGGGAGACGTCAAGCGTCAGCGTGCCCGAGGACGCCGCGCCGACCACGATCCCTTCCGCGGCGCTCTGAGAGACGGTGTCGTTGATGATATTTACTTCGCCGTTCACCCCGGCGCCCTGAATCCCGTCGGCTTTGGCCGATTCGACGGCGATCCCGTTGACCGTGTCAGCGGATGCCAGCGAGACGCCTGGAGCTTCCGTGGAAGCATTTGTTATGACGGGGTCCGTGCCCGATGCCGCCACCAGCGTATGGCTTTCGAGCGTGAGACCTTGATCCTGGCCCTCCAGCGTCTGTGAGGACTTCAGTTTGATGCCGCCCGTGTAGGTCGCGCTGCCCTTGTAGAGGAAGATCACATCGCCGCTGCCGGTCGAGGCTGAGCCGATCGACGAGAGTGCTTTGAAGGGCGAATTGGACTCGCCGGTTCCCGTCGGCGCTTCTGCGTCATTTACGTACCAGACTCGGGCGTTTGCGATTTTGATCGTCGCGGTGCCGGTCGCTTTGCCGCCCGCCGAGTCGGTCTCCGTGTATTTGAAGCTGTCGCTCGCGCTCTCGTAGCCGACAGGGGGCTGGTAGGTAAACGTGCCGTCTTCTTTCCTGGAGACGCTGCCGCCGTGTTCTGTCGCGATCGTTTCGGCGGTGGCTTTGAGCGTGCTGCCGTCAGACTCGATGGTTTCAGGCAGCACCGAGCCGCTGACCTGCACATCGGGCCCGCTGCCGCCCACACCGACCGAGAACTCCGTGTTGCCGATCGCGCCAGAGTAGGTCGGATTGCTCGGCGCCGGGTTGGGGTGCGCGAGCGTGATCGCGACCGAGCCGCTGCCGGTCTTTGCGCCACCGCCACCGCTGTGGCCGTTGTCGTCGATTTCAAGCGAGAGCGAATCGGATCCGTGGTAGTCGAGCGTCGGCGTGTAGGTCAGGCCGGCAAGGCCCGTGTTCAACGCCGAGATCGCGCCTTCGAGCGTGAGCGTCCCGGTCCCGCTGCCTGTGACGGTCAGGCCCGTTGTGCTTCCGAGCGCGAGCGTGCCCTGCGCGACCGACAGCGTGACCTTCTCGGAGCCGCCTTCGGCGTCTGCGTCGGCCACCGAAACGGTATTGCTTTTCGCCGATGAGAACACGAGACTGGTTTTGGCCGCGCTGGTGTTCTCGTTCAGTTCCTGGGCACCGGGGGCGCTCACCGTCGGCGCTTCGTTGGTGTGCGCGTTCACTTCGATCGTGACCGTCGCTTCGTTCGATTCGCTGTTGCCGTCGGTGTCCGTGTAGGAGAACGAGTCGCTGCCGGCGTAGGAGCTTTCCGGCGTGTATTTGAAGGAGCCGTCGGAGTTGACGCTCACCGTCCCGTGCTGGGGCTGTTTGATCACTTCCTTCACTTCCAGCGCCAGTGCGGGAGTATCGGAGTCTTGGTCATTGGCGAGCACGCCCGGCGCGGCCACTTTCAGTTCCTGGTTCTCGGTGGCGCCATAGCTGTCGTTGTGCGCTTCAGCGTAGACGACGGTCGTCACGGCGATCGGGATGCTCCCGCTCGCCGTCTTCGGGCCACCCACACCGGTGTGGCCGAGATCGTCGACTTCCACTTCCAGCGAGTCGCTGCCGTTGTAGTCCTGCGCCGGCTTGTAGACGAGGCCTTCCAGGCCAGCGTTCAACGCAGCGATCGTCCCGTTGATCGTCACTTTCGCGCTGCCTTCGCCGCTGACCGTCAGACCCGTGCTGGACCCGAGGACCAGCGTCCCGTGAGCGGCGCTCAACGCCACCTGCTCGACTTCGCCTTCGGAGTCGACGTCTTCCACCGTGATCGCGTTCGCACCCGCGCTCGCGAACGTCAACGATGAGTTCTCCGCAACCGTCTGCGAGCCGGGCACGCTCGTCGACGGCGCCCGGTCGACCTGTTCGACGGCGAGCGTGACGGTGGCGGTGTTCGATTCGGTGTTGCCGTCTTCATCCTTGTAGGTGAAGCTGTCGGCCCCGTGATAACCGGCGCTCGGGGTGTAGACAAAGGAGCCGTCTTCTTCCAAGGTGAGCGTGCCACGCGCCGGCCCGCTCACGAGGATCGCCTTCAGCGGTAGCGGCGGAGTATGACTGTCCGTGTCGTTCGCCAGCACCCCTGACGCCGGGACTTCGAGCTTTACGCCTTCTTCAATCGAGTAGCTGTCGTTGACCGCGGTGTCGTAGGTGACCTTGTTCACCGTGATCGTAACCGTCGCGACGTTTGAGGGAGTATTTCCGTCCTGGTCTCGGTAGGTGAACGAGTCGTTGCCCGAGTAATCGGCTTCGGGGGTGTATTTGAACGAGCCGTCCGCGTTGAGGGTCAACGAGCCGTGTGCGGGACCTGTCACCACTTCCGCGCTCAACGGCAAGCTTTCGCTGTCCGTGTCGTTGGCGAGCACCCCCGTCGCCGCGACGGTCAACGTTTTGTTCTGGTTTGCGGAGTAGCTGTCGCCGACCGCAGTGTCATATTCGACGGCGGTAACGGTAATCCCGATGCTGGCGCTGGCACTCTTCGGGCCACCGAGGCCTGTATGTCCGAGATCATTGGTTTCGATTTCAAGCGAATCGCCGCCGTGGTAGTCGTGAACAGGCGTGTACACAAGACCTTCCAGGCCTTTGTTCAACGCCACGAGCGTGCCTCCCAGCGTCACTTTCGAGCTGCCTTCGCCTGCGACCGTCAGAGCGGTGGTGGAGCCCAGCGCAAGCGTGCCGTGGCTCACACCGAGCACGACCTGCTCGCTTTCGCCTTCGGCGTCGCCGTCGCTGACCGAGATCGCGTTGGAGTGGGCGCTCGAGAAGACGAGCGTCGAGTTCTCCGCTGTCGACTGAGCGCCGGGCACGGTATTCGAGGGCGCCTGGTCCACCTGTTCGACGGTCAGCGAGACGGTGGCGAGGTTCGATTCGCTGTTGCCGTCGTTGCCCTTGTACGTGAAGCTGTCGGAGCCGTGGTAGCCGGCTTCCGGCATGTAGCTGAACGAGCCGTCTTCTTCGAGCGTGAGCGCGCCGTGCGCGGGTCCGTTCACCAGCATCGCCTTCAACGCGAGCGGCGGCGAGTCTTCGTCTTTGTCGTTCGCCAGCACGCCGGGCGCCGACACTTCCAGCTTGGTGTGTTCCGGGGTCGAGTAGCTGTCGTTCAGCGCTTTGTCGAATACGACCTTGTTCACGGTGAGGGCCACCGTCGCCACGTTTGAGGGGGTATTCCCGTCCTGATCGCGATACGTGAACGAGTCGGTGCCGAAGTAGTTGTGATCGGGCGCGTATTCGAACGATCCATCACTGTTGAGGGTCAGCGTGCCGTGTTCGGGGGCTTCGACGACTTCCGCGCTCAGCGGCAGGCTTTCACTGTCGGTGTCGTTCGCCAGCACACCGGACGCCCCGACTTTCAGCGTTTCGTTCTCTTCGGTGGAGTAGCTATCGCCCGTCGCTTGGTCGTAGGCGACCGGCAGCACCGAGATCAGGACACTTTCACTGACGGTCTTCGCCCCGCCAACGCCCGTGTGGCCGAGGTCGTCGGCTTCCAGCTTCAACGAGTCCGAGCCTTGGTAGTCGGGCGCCGGTTCGTAGGAGACCAGTTCGAGCGCCTGCTGCAGCGCGGCCAGGCTGCCGCTCGCGACGAGCTTGGCGCTGCCCTGGCCTTCCACCGAGGCCAGTCCGGCGATCGATCCCAATTCCAGGCTCCCGTGCGCTACTTCGAGTGTGAGCTGCTCCGCCGCGCCTTCTGAGTCTTCATCGGCGAGCGAGATCGCGTTGGCATCCGCGCTCGAGAACTCGAGCACCGTGTTCTCCCTGGTCGTCTGTTGGCCCGGTGGCAGCGTCAGCACCGGCGCTTGATTGACATGTGCGACGGCGATAGAGATCGTCGCCGGAGCGCTCGCGTGCGCGCCAACATTGGCCGTAAACGTGAACGAGTCGCTGCCGTGAAAGCCCGGCGCCGGGGTGTAGACCACGTACGGCGGTATGCCGCTCAGCGTGCCATGAGCAGGCGTAGAGGCGATGATGAAGCTGAGCAC
>JBOGXY010000112.1:0-16276 GCA_050696495.1 Solirubrobacteraceae bacterium | reverse complement strand
CTCCTCCTCGCGCACCTCGGCCTCCTTGCGGCCCATGAAGCGCTTGATCGAGAAAATCGTGTTCTGCGGGTTGGTGACCGCCTGGCGCTTTGCGACGGTGCCGACGAGGCGCTCGCCGGAGGCGGTGAAGGCCACTACTGAGGGAGTCGTGCGGCCACCCTCGGCGTTCTCGATGACGGTGGGCTCGCCACCCTCGAGCACGGCCATGCACGAGTTCGTCGTGCCGAGGTCGATTCCTATGGTCTTGCCCATGAGGCGATGCTCCTTGTGTTGCGGGTGAAAATCTGAGTGAGAGCGTAGCAGATAATCTGTGAGTAACTGACTAGCCGATGGCGGGTATCTCCAGACGAGTGACCCGCCTGGAGCGCAACGTCAACATCACCGCCGTGCTCCTGCCGTTTCTCGGGCTGCTGGTTGGCGGAGTGCTGCTGTGGGAACACTTCCTCAGCCCCCTCGATCTTGCGATCACGGCCGTCATGTACATGGCCACGGCGATCGGCATCACCGTGGGCTTTCATCGCCTGCTTACCCACAGGGCCTTCGACACACACCCATGGCTGAAGTACACGCTCGCCGTGCTCGGCGAGATGGCCGTGCAGGGGCCGGTGATCGACTGGGTGGCCGACCACCGCAAGCACCACACGTTCACAGACGAGGAGGGCGACCCGCACAGCCCCCATGCCGGGCAGGGCGCAGGGTTCGCCGGCATGCTGAAGGGCCTCTGGCACGCGCACACCGGCTGGCTGTTCTCCACCCACGGGCAGGCCTCGTCGAAACGCTTCGCGCCCGATCTGTTGGAAGACTCCGGAATGCGCAGGATCAACAAGGCGTTCCCGTTGATCGCGCTCTACAGCCTGGCGATCCCGTTCGGGCTCGGCTTCGCGCTGAGCGGCGGTTCGCTGGCCGCCGGGTTGAGCGCGCTGCTGTGGGGCGGGCTGGTGCGGATCTTCCTCGTGCACCACGTCACCTGGTCGATCAACTCGATCTGCCACTTCTTCGGCACGCGGCGCTTCGCCCTGGAGGACCACTCCACCAACGTCTTCTGGCTGGCGCTGCCATCGCTGGGCGAGGCCTGGCACCACAACCATCACGCCTTCCCGCGCTCGGCCTTTCACGGCCTGCGCTGGTGGGAGCTCGATCCGTCCGGATGGCTGATCTTGGGGATGGCAAAGGTACGCCTTGCGTGGAACGTCGTGCGAGTGACGCCTGAGCGAGAGCGCGAAAAGCTGACCCCGGCTCGGCGTGCCGCCGGCAGCCCCAGCGCCTGAGATTCAGTCAAACAGCCCGCGAGATGGGCACATGCGCGCCAGGGCGCAATCCGAGCACGCCGGTTTGCGCGCGTAGCACGTGCGCCTGCCGTGGCGCAGCAGGTTGACGTGCAGCTCGAGCTCGGCGCCAGGCGGTGTCAGCGCGAGCATCTGGTCGTGCAGCTGCTCGAAGGGCGCGCCGGCGCGCAAGAGCCTGAGGCGCGTGCCCACGCGCGAGACGTGGGTGTCGACGGGGATGTCGCGCAGCCCGTAGGAGAACAGCAGCACGCAGGCCGCGGACTTGCGCCCGACGCCGGGCAGCGCGCACAGGTACTCGCGGCTCTGCTCGATCGGCGCGGATCGCATCCATTCCAGCGAGAGTGGGTCCTCCGGATCGTGAGCGGAGCGCTCGATGGCGGCCAGGATCGCCTGAATGCGCGCAGACTTAACCTTCGAGATCCCGCCCGGGCGGATCGCCTGCTCGATCTCTGAGACCGGCGCGGCGAGCATCGCCGCATAATCGATCTGGGACCTCTCGCCCCGCTCGCCCGCCCGCACGAAGCGATCGCGCAGGCGCAGGAAGGCGACGTCGCGGTTGCGGTCGTTGGTGGACTGCGAGAGCACCGTCAGCACCAGCTCGTCCAGCGGCCGTCCGTGCGGCGCCATGCGCGGGATGCCGTACACCGCGCGCAATCGGTCGCGGATGCGCAGGACGCGCGCGCGGGCGGGAAGCTTCCAGGCGTGGGGCATAGGGCCACGCTATATCCTCGCCGCGTGGCCGGGATCGAGGAGCACAACGTGCAGATCGGCCCGCCTGTCGGCCAGCACGGGGGACTGCCCGTGTTCTGGCACGCCGCGCCGGCGGCCAACCCCGCGGTAGCGCCGCCCCTGTACCTGCACGGGGTGCCGACCAACTCCGATGACTGGTTGCCGTTCCTGGAGCGCACGGGCGGCATCGCGCCCGACCTGCCGGGATTCGGCCGCTCGGGCAAGCCCGGCTATCTGAGCTACACGATCGAGGAGTACGCGGGCTTCCTCGAGCGCTTCCTCGACCAGATCGAAGTGCCGCGCGTGCGGATGGTCGTGCACGACTGGGGAGCGGTGGGACTGGCCTTCGCCCAGCGCCACCCCGAGCGCATCGAGCGGCTGGTGGTAACCAACGCGGTCCCCTTCCTGCCCGGCTATCGCTGGCACCGCACCGCCCGCATGTGGCGCACCCCCCTCGTGGGCGAGCTGGCGATGGGAGCCACCACACGCCGGGCGTTGAAGCTCACGACGCGCGAGGCAAACGTGACCCCCGGGCCGCTGCCGGACGCGTGGATCGACTCCGTGCTCGAGCACTTCGACCAGGGAACCCAGCGCGCCATCCTGCGCCTGTACCGCAGCTCCCCGAGCGACGTGCTGGCCGCCGCCGGCGCACACCTCTCACGTCTTGACATGCCTTCGCTTGTGATCTGGGGCACGCAAGACCCCTACATCCCCGAGCGCTTCGCGCGTGCGTACGCCCAGGCATTGCCGAACAGCGAACTGGTCGAGCTGAGCGACGCCGGCCACTGGTGGTGGCTTGACCGGCCCGAGGCGATCGAGCGGGTGGGCGACTTCCTGACGGCCGCCTGAGAGGCAGGCGGATCGAGCGCGATGAGCGCATCCTCAACGCTCCCTTCGCAAACCGTGAGATCGAATCGGCTCGCTCTGCCGCCCTGGTCGCTGGCACTGGTGGTGGCAGGCCCAATCCTCGCCGCCTATCTGATCCTCGCTCCCCCGGCCGGCGACCTCGCCGCGGCGACCTATCGCAGCGAACTGTTTGCCCGCGTCGGCTTCAGCGCCTGGGACACCGGTTGGTACGCGGCACACGGCTACTGGCTGCCGGCCTACTCGCTGCTCTCGCCGGTGCTCGGCGCGCTGCTCGGCGTGCGAGCGCTGCTCGCGATCTGTGCGCTGGCGGCGAGCCTGCTGTTCGCCCTGATCGCCGAGCGCGCGCTCGCGCCCGGCGCGGCGCGCGCCGCCGCCGCGGTGTTCGCGCTCGGTGTGTGCGTGGGAATGCTCTCCGGGCGCGTCCCCTACTACCTGGGCTTCGCGGTCGCCCTCGGCTCGGTGCTAGCGCTGCTGCGGGGGCGCCTGGCGCCGGCACTCGTCCTTGCCGTGCTGGCGGCGGCCGCGAGTCCGGTCGCCGGCGCGTTCCTTGCGCTGGCGGCGATCGCCGGAGCGCTCGCCGGTCGCATCTTTGAGCCCAGCGGGCCGACCGCCCGTCCGGGCGCGCGCGAGTGCCTGCTGCTGGGGGCCTGCGCGCTCGCGCCGATCCTCGTGCTGAGCCTCGCCTATCCAAACGGCGGCTACGAGCCGTTCGCCGCCTCGGCCTTCTGGCCGGTGCTCGCCGGCGTCATTCTGATCGCGCTGCTGCTCCCGCGCGGTCAGCTGAGCGCTCGCGCGCACGCGACCCTACGCGCGGGCGCCGCGCTGTACGCGCTCGCGCTGATCGCCGCCTACGCGATCCACACGCCGATGGGCGGAAACGCCGCGCGGCTCGGAGCGCTGCTGGCGGCGCCGCTGATGACCGGCGTCCTGTGGGAGCGGCGTCCAGGCGCCCTGGCGCTGCTGGCGCTCCCCCTGCTCTACTGGCAGCTGGCCACGCCGATCCGCGACTACGCCTCGATCGCCGGCGACCCTTCGGTGAGCGCCTCCTACTACGCGCCGCCGCGCGCCGAGCTGCGTCGCCTGGACGGGGGACGAGCGACGATCGTCGAGGTGCCACTGACGAGAGCCCACTGGGAGTCGGCCTACCTCGCCGGGCGTGAAGGAGTGAAGCTGGCACGTGGCTGGGAGCGCCAGCTAGACACGCGCTACGGCGCGATCTTCTACGAGAAGACCTTCTCGGCAGTGGCCTACCGCGCCTGGCTTGCGGAAAACCGCGTGCGCTATGTGGCCCTGCCGGATGCTCCTCTCGACCACGCCGGAGCCCGAGAGGGCGCGCTGGTGGCCGCCGGATTGCCCTATCTGCGTGAGTTCTGGCACTCGCAGCACTGGCGCATCTACCGCTTCGTGGGCTAGGGTTCAGGGGATGCAGACAGCGCAGCTGAGGTCCCTGCAGGCGAAGGCGATGCCGCGGGGGTGGCGCGACCTGGTTCGCCAGATGGTGCTCGTCGGCCTGGCCTACGGCGCGTACAGCCTTGTACGCGGACTGGTCCACGGCGATGCGAACGCCGCCTTCCAGCATGCGCGCGACCTGATCGCATTCGAGCGTGGGCTGCACGTGTTCGTCGAGCCGAGCGTGCAGGCGTGGGCGTCGGGAAGCCATGCCCTGATGGACTTCTCCAGCTGGCTGTACGTCAACGCGCAGACCTCGATAACGGTGGCGGCACTGATCTACCTGTACGTGCGCCACAACGGCTCCTTCTACTTCGTGCGCAACATGTTCGCGGTCGCGCTGCTGATCGCGCTGGTCGGCTATGCCGTCTTTCCGACCGCTCCGCCGCGCTTCCTGCCGGAGTGGGGGTTCATAGACACGGTCTCTGACATCACCGGAGTGCACGTCGGCCACCAGAGCGCCGCGATGACGGCCCTCTTCAACCCCTACGCCGCCGTGCCCTCGATGCATGTCGCCTTCGCCCTGATGATCGGCTGGCCGCTGGCCTCGCTATCGCGCACGCCCGCGGCGAAGGTGCTGTGGCGGCTGTATCCGCTGCTGATCGCCTTCGTGATCGTGGCCACCGCCAACCACTTCATCCTTGACGCCCTACTCGGCGCGCTCACGGCCGGCGCCTCCGCCCTGGTGGCGCGACGCCTGGGAAGCATGCGACCGGCTGCCTGGCGCTTTGGCGCTGCCCCGGCCGGGGTCGGATAAGGTCCGCGCCCAGTCGATGCCTCCCTCTCCGCCGTCGCATAGGCAACCGCTCACCCGCCGTCGCGCCCGCTCGGGCGCCGGGCGCCCCCGCCGCAATGGGCGCAACGCGCTGACCAGTTCACAACGCCGCGAACTGGTGCGCGAGCGGCTGATCGAGTCGCGGCTGACGCCCAACGCCATCTCACTCACAGGCCTTGCGCTGAACATCCTCGCGGCGGTGCTGGTGTGGGAACGCTTCTACTTCCTCGGCGGCATCGCCTTCGTCGTCGGCTCGATCATGGACACGCTCGACGGGCGCTACTCGCGCATGTCCGGCAAGGGAACGCCGTTCGGCGCGTTCCTGGACTCGACGCTCGACCGCATCGAGGAGGGCATCGTCCTGACCGCCGTGGCAGCCGATTTTGCGCGCGAAGGACGCTCCGGCGCGGCTGCCGCCGTCGTAGTGGCGGTGCTTGCCTCGCTGATGGTCTCCTACACGCGTGCGCGAGCCGAGGCGCTCGGCGTCGAGTGCAAGGTCGGCATCGCCACGCGGCCTGTGCGGGTTGTGATCCTGGCGATCGGCCTACTCTTTGCCAAGGGTGCCTCGCTCGGCGACTTCTCGCTGCTTGCGCCGGCCGTCTACGTGCTGGCCGCGCTGAGCGTGATCACGGTCGCTCAGCGCATCTGGCACGTCAAGCGCGCGCTTTCCTGATCTTTGAAGATGTCACCGCGGCGGCGCCGCGGGGTAGTCTCCCCGAACTCCACAAAGGACTGAGCTAAGAGATGAGCATTGACAAGAACAACGGCGCCGGGCGGGCGGGCGCTCAAAACGGCAAGGCGCGCTACCAGCAGGACAAGGTCCGCGTCGCGATCATCGGCGTCGGCAACTGCGCCTCGGCGTTCGTGCAGGGCGTGCACTATTACAAAGACGCCGACCCCAAAGAGCTCGTTCCCGGGCTGATGCACGTCGACCTCGGCGGCTATCACGTTCGCGACATCGAGTTCACCGCCGCCTTCGACATTGACGCCACCAAGGTCGGCAAGGACCTCGGCCAGGCGATCTGGGCGGGGCAGAACAACACGATGAAGTTCGCCAAGGTGCCAAAGAGCCTAGGAGTGCCCGTCTACCGCGGCATGACCCACGACGGGCTTGGCAAGTACCTCAAGCAGAAGATCAAAAAGGCCCCCGGCGAGACGGCGGACATCGTCAGCATCCTCAAGGACACGCACACCGACGTGGTCGTCTCATATCTGCCGGTCGGCTCAGAGGATGCCACCAAGTGGTACGTCGAGCAGGTCCTCGAGGCCGGCTGCGGCTTTGTGAACTGCATCCCCGTGTTCATCGCACGCGAGGACTACTGGGACAAGCGCTTCAAGAAGGCCAAACTGCCGATCGTCGGCGATGACATCAAGTCGCAGGTCGGCGCCACGATCGTGCACCGCACGCTGGCGCGCCTGTTCGCCGATCGCGGCGTGAAGATGCTGCGCACCTCGCAGCTGAACGTCGGCGGCAACATGGACTTCTACAACATGCTCGAGCGCGAGCGCCTGGAGTCCAAGAAGATCTCGAAGACCAACGCCGTGACCTCGATCATGGACGAGCAGCTGCCCGCCGAGGACGTCTACATCGGGCCCTCGGACTACGTGCCGTGGCTGACCGACCGCAAGTGGGCACATATTCGCGTCGAGGGGCAGGCCTTCGGAGATGTGCCGCTGAACGTGGAGATGAAGCTCGAGGTGTGGGACTCGCCCAACTCGGCGGGGATCGTTATCGACGCTGTGCGCTGCTGCAAGCTCGCGCTCAACAACGGTGTCGGCGGGCAGCTCGACGGGCCCTCCTCCTACCTGATGAAGTCACCGCACAACCAGCGGCCCGACAACCTCGCGCGCGAGGAGACACAGAAGTTCATCGCCAAGCATGCGCGCAAAGCCGCGACGCGACCGAAGGGACGTACCGCTCCGAAGGCCGGCACGGCGAAGCGCGGCACGCGCCGCCCAGCCGCTCGAAGCTAACCGAGCGCTCGGCCACAGCCGATACACCCGGTCGCTGGGCCACTTGGGTCCAGCGACCGAGCCGCTCGATCGAAAGGCGGGCGAGCACGGTGGGGCGCCGGTCGAGGGATGGCTCAACGAGAGGGCCAGGGCGCCTATCCTGAAGATGTGGCCCCGCAGCGCTTCGCGATCGCCCACGTGACCCCCTACCCGTGGGAGTCCAAGTCAAACCCCGTCAACGAAACCGTGGCGGAGCTGACGACCGAGCTCTCCAGACGGGGGCACAGCGTGCTGGTCCTCGCACCCTCGCGCTCGCCGGAGGCCGTACGCCGCTCCCGCGCGCAGTTGCGTGACGCACGGGCAGGTGCAGACGGGCTCGGGTCGCTGCTGAGCGGCAGCGACAGCGGTGAGCCGCGCGTCATCGCCGTGGGCGAGGTGCTGGATATGCCGATCGCAACCCACGAGTCGCGCCGTGCCCGCGTCGGCGCCTTGCCCGTAGACGTCGCGCGCACACTGGAGGAGCTGCTGGGGCGCATGCCGCTCGATTTCGTCCACGTTCACGACCCGCTGCCGCCGAGCGCATCCAGTACGGCTCTGCGCTACTCACGCGCGCTGAATGTTGGCTCCTTCTACTCACCGCTCTCGCGTGAGCCGGCGACTGCGCTTGGCCGCCGCTTCAGCGAGAGCCTACTTGGCCGTCTTGACGCGCGGATCGAGGCCCGCGAGCAGAGCGCCGATGAGCTGGAGCGCCTCTACACGGATCTCGCGAAACGGCGTCACAGCCCACCTGAAGATCTGGCGCTGCGCCGGCGCCTTGCCCAGCGCCGGCTGGTCGATGTCGATCTGCACATGCACACCGATCACTCCCATGACTGCGAAACACCGGTCGAGGTCCTGTTGGCGGCCGCCCGCGATGCAGGCCTCGGGGCGATCGCCGTCACCGACCACAACGAGATCTCCGGGGCGCTCGAGGCGCGCGAGAAGGCCGAAAGATCCAGTTCCCACCCGCCCCTGAAGGTTATCGTCGGAGAGGAGGTCAAGACAGCCTCGCAAGGCGAGGTGATCGGCCTGTTCATCGAGGAGAAGATCCCGCGCGGGATGACACTGGAGCAGACTGTGGCGGAGATCAAGCGCCAAGGTGGGCTCGTCTACGTGCCGCATCCCTTCGACCGGATGCACGCCGTTCCCGACTATGAGTATCTGCTCGAAATACTCGACGACGTCGACGCGATCGAGGTATTCAACCCGCGTGTGGCGATCGGCTCCTTCAACGAGGAGGCGGTCCGCTTCGCGGCCAAGTACCGAATCCTCGCCGGCGCCGGATCGGACTCCCACGTCGCCCAGGGGCTCGGTTCGGTGCGGATCAGGATGCGCGACTTCGATGGTCCACGGGAGTTTCTGCAGTCGCTACGGGATGCTGAGATCACCACCAAGCCGACTAGCCTGATCTACGTGCAGGCGCTGAAGTTTCTGCAGACCAAGGCAACCCCGGCGGCCGCCAGGCGCGCCACGCGCGAGCGCCGCGTACGCCGCGCGACGGGAGATAACCGCAAGTAGCGATGCACCGGCAAGGACAACCGGCGTCGCCGTCAAATCCCTCCGCGTCCATGCCAGCTACCGATGACGAGATCCGCGAGAAGTATCTGGAGCGAGCGATCCGCGAGCTCAACTCGCTGACGCGCGAGCTGCAAGCCTGCCCGCACTGCCCGCGCGGGCAGCTGATGCCTGTGCTCGGCTCAGGCCACCCGCAGGCAGACATCATGCTGCTCAAGCACTCGCCGATGCCCTCGGAGATCGAGGAGGGCGTCGCCTTCTACGGCCGTGCCGGCGGCGCCCTGATGAAGTCGCTCAAACGGCTTTCGATCGATCCGTTGGCCGTCTACGGAACGCTGTGCGTGAAGTGCCCGCTGGGCGACCCCGCTCTGGCCGACCCGGCCTGCGTGGCGCGAGTGGCGGAGGAGATCGCGATCGTGGCGCCGCGCATGATCGTCGTGATGGGCGAGGGCGCCTTGGAGGTGCTGAACGACTTGGACGTGCCGCTTGCCAAAGCATTGGAGCCGCGGTTGGGCGAGGTCCAGCGCTTCGCGCCGCTGGTGGATGCGCTGTATGTCCCGGACATCGATGATTCGCTGGACGAGCAGGAGGCCAAGCGGGCGTTCTGGCGGGCGTTCCGTATGCTCGGGGAGTGGTGGGCCGAACAACCGCCGTATTAGAGCGAGCACAACGCCTCAAAAGACTTGCGCCCCGCGTCGATAGGCGGATGATGGTTTCAGTGACGCATGCCCGTTGGTCGTTTGAGCTCGGCTCATCCCAAGAGCGCAAGCCCGCCCGCGCCGCGTTCGCGCTCTGTCCGCCGCTAGCGCTCTGCATGCTGCTCGCGCTCTGCATGCTCGGCGCAGCGACACCCGTCGCACGGGCGATCGTCACACGCACGGACACCGGCCGGGTCGTCAGCTACCAGCCGACGGTCGCCAGGGCGATGGCGTCTCGCGTGCTGGGCTTCAGCGGCGTCGCCTCCACCTCGTCCACCGCTTCCGCCTACAAAGAATGCGCGAGCGCCGGCACGAAAGCCGAAGCAGTATGCCTGCACTACTACGGCGGTCCGGTGATGCGCACCGCCACGCTGACGCCGGTGTTCTGGAACCCCAAAGGGCTCGGCCTGAGCTATCCGTCCGGCTATCAAGCCGCCGTCGAACGCTTCTTCGTCGGTCTCGCGACCGACTCGGGCACCGAAACGAACTTCTACTCGGTACTACCGCAGTACTACGACACGGTTGGCGGCGGGACCCACCCAATCGAATACCGAGTCGCCGCCGGCGCCGCGATCGAAGACGCAGACCCGCTGCCCAGCGCGGCCGAAGACCTGTGCGCGACGCCTTTCGCGACGTCAAACCGCCCCTGCGTACAGGACAAGGGTGTTCGCGCCGAGCTGGCGGGCCTGCTCGCAGGAGACGGTCTGCCGACCGGCATCGGACACGAGTACGTCGTGTTCTTCCCGGAAGGGATCGACAGCTGCTTTGACGCGGGTGGCGCCGGAGACGAAGAATGCTCGGGCACCGGCTACTGCGGCTACCACGGCACGATCGCCACCGGCGGCCCGTCCACCGAGTTCGAGTACGCCAACGAGCCCGACAACGGCGACCCCCAGTACGAAGGAGGTTGCACGACCGCGACGGGCCTCGCGCCGGCTGCGATCACGCTCAGCTCGACCAGCCACGAGATCAGCGAGTCGGTCACAGATCCCGAGGTCGAAACAACGCTCAGCTGGTATGACGAACACAAGCTGGGCGAATACGAATACGCCGAGATCGGCGACATCTGTGCGTACGAGTACGCACAGGGCGAAGCTGGAGGCGCCCTGTTGAGAGGCCATCTGAAAGCGCCGGCCGGCGCCTCCAACCAGACGATCGGCGAACACGGCTACCTGCTGCAGGACGAGTGGGACAACGCGCATGACACCTGCTCTATCTCCGAACACACGTCTGCCACCAAGGCGCTGTTCAGCGACGGTGCAAACGCTGCTGTAAAGACTGGCCAACCCGTTTCATTTGACGCAACGGGTTCGTTTGCGCCCGTGGCAATCAAAAGCTACGCGTGGGAATGGGGCGACGGCACGAGCAGCTCTGGGGCATCGGCGACGAGCGGACACACCTATACAAGCACCCAGGGCACTCTAGTCAAGCAGTACACCATCAAGCTGACAGTGACAGACGAAAACGGCAACCGCGCCTCCACCACTCACACGATAGAAGTGGAAGACCGCCCGCCGACGGCGGCGTTCGCCGTCCCGTCAAAGCTGACGGCCGGAGCATCTGTTGAATTCGATGCCTCTCAGTCAAAAGACGAAGATGGAACTATCGCCGACTACACGTGGACGTTCGGCGACAGCACCCCCTCACAGACAGGGCCGGCGCCGTCGCACACCTACGCCACCGCAGGCGAATACACGGTAACGCTGCAGGTGGCCGACGACGCCGGCGCAACCGCGAGCATCGCCCACACGGTGCTCGTTGAACCGGCGAGTGAAGCGTCTTCCGAAAACAAAGAAACGCCGGAAGAACCCGAACCTGGTGAAAAAGCTGGCAGCGAAACGGGCAGCACCGGCGGAGGAGGCCTTGGAGGCACGACCGGACCGGGTGGCAGCACCGGCACAAGCGACCCGACTGCCTCGCAGGCAAGCTCAGGATCGACGGCCGCCGCCGAGACCACCTCTACGGCAACCGGCACTACGGCGACCGGCAGCCCCACGCCGAGCACCGCCGTGCCGAACAACCGTCTGCACGTTTTGTCGAGGAGGCCGAATAGGCGACGAGGCACGGTCGCGTTGACGCTCCGCGTGCCGGGCGCGGGCGTGTTGAGCGCTCGCGAAGCCACGTCCGCGTACCCGAGCCCCATGTATGGCCGCCTGGTCTCACCGTTGGCTGGGCTGCCGCTGGCAGGGGCGCCGCTCGCGGGGGCCCTCGCCGCGCCTGCGGCCTATCCGCTCGCGCTCGGCGCGTCCGCGAAAGCCAGGGCGAAGCCAAAGCGGCCGTTCGTCAAGGTGGCGAACCTGACGGCGAGCTCAGCCGGCTCTGTGACGCTCCAGATCGTCCCGACCGCGGCGGGCAAGGCGCAGCTGACGCGCAAGCACAAGCTCACGGTGAAGCTGCTGCTTGCATTCACGCCGACCGGCGGGACCCAGGGAACGATCGTCCAGACCGTGACGCTCGTGCTTAGCCCGAAACACAGATAGGCGATACACCGCCGGCTGCGCCACAGCCACGAGATCAGAGCGTCAGGACGATCTTGCCGATCTTGCCGCCCTCGGCGAAGCGGTCATAGGCCGCGGCGGCTTCGTCCAGTACGAACGTCTCGGCGATCGGGACTTGCAGCGCACCTGACTCAAACAGGGGGAGCACTTCGCGCTCCAGGGCTCGGGCGGCCAGCGCCTTCTCCTCCAACGGACGGGCACGCAGAGTCGAGCCGTGAATGCGTGCGCGCTTGCCCATCAGCGCCAGCAGGTTCAACTCGGCCTTCGCGCCGGCTGCCACACCGATCACGCAGATGCGACCGCCGACGGCCAGCGCGTTCATGTTCTCGGCCAGGTTGGGGGCACCGACAAGCTCCAGGATCACGTCGAACGGGCCGTGCTCGGAGAAGCCGTCCGGGGCGATCGCCTCGGCGCCGAAGGCCGCCACGCCCTTGCGCGAGTCCTCGTTGCGCACGGTCGCCGTCACCCGCGCGCCGGCGGCGAGGGCGAGCTGGATCGCCGAGGTGCCGACCCCGCCGGCGCCGCCGTGCACGAGCAGGTGCTCGCCGGGCCGCAGACCGGCTTGGGTGAAGATCGCGTCATGGGCGGTTGTGAAAGTCTCCGGCAGGCCGCCGGCCTGGGTCCAGTCGAGCGACGCCGGGACCGGCATCAATTGGCGCTCGTGCACGACAGCAAGCTCGGCCTGCCCCCCGCCGCCGACGATCGCCATTACACGATCGCCCTCGGCAAAGCGGGTGGCGCCCGGCCCGCGGGCGGCGACCTCACCCGCCAACTCCAAGCCGGGGATGTCTGCGGGCGAGCCGGGCGGGGCCGGGTAGAGCCCGCGGCGCTGCATCATGTCGGCGCCGTTGATCCCGGCGGCCCGCACACGCACGAGCACCTCGCCGGCGCCCGACGTCGGGTCCGGGTGCTCCTCGATGAGAACCTGCTGGTCGCGAATCGTGGCGGCGCGCATTTGCGATGCGAAGCCTACCCGCGCTCCAACAATGCGACGCACTCAGTGTGCGGCGTCTGCGGAAACATGTCCACTGGGCGCACCTTGACCAGGCGCCAACCGGCCTCAACCATCTGCGCGGCGTTCGGCGCCAGCGTCGTCGGGTTGCAGGAGACGTAGACGATCCGCTTCGGCGATGCCTCCAATATCCGGCGCACCACCTTTTGCGAGAGGCCCGCGCGCGGCGGATCGACCACGACGACGTCCGGCTTGCCGGCGCGCTCCAGCAGCTCGGGCAGCGCCAGGCGGGCATCACCGGCGAAGAAGTTGGCGTTGGTGATCTCGTTGCGCTTGGCCGCGGCGATCGCATCGGCTACGGCCGATTCGACGATCTCAATACCCCACACCTCACCGGCGCGGGGGGCGAGCGTGAGCGCGATCGTGCCGATGCCGCAATACAGGTCATAGACGCGCTCCCAACCCTCCAGTGCCGCGTATTCAGCGGCGATGCCGTAAAGAACCTCGGCCATCTCGGTGTTGGTCTGAAAGAACGCTTCGCAGGAGATGCGCAGATCGAGCTCGCCCAGGCGCTCGGGCAGCTCAGCGTCGCCCCACACCAGCTCGGTCTCTCCGCCCATCGTCGTCTCAGAGATGGCCGCCGAGCGCGTCCACAGCACTCCGCTCAGGTGATCCTCGCCAAGCTCATGAACCAGCGCCGCCGCGAGCGATGCGACATCGAGCTCGCTTGCTTGCCCCCCGCCATGGGGGGTGCCCTTTAGGGTGCCGTCGCTTGAGACCAGCCGCACCTGCAGCTTGCCGCTGCGCCGGCCCTCGCGCACGACCAGGTTGCGCAGCACCGGGGTCGCGGCGTCAAGGCTCTCGCGCTGACGGTCCCAGCCGCGCAGGCGGTGCTCTCGCGCCCAGCGCACGGCCACCTCGCGCGCCCTGTTACCCAGCTCGGAGGCAAGCAGACAGTCCTCGATCGGCTCAACGCGCTTCCAGCCGCCCGAAGCATGAAAGCCGCAGACCAACTCGTCCTCGTCGTTCTGGCCGAAGGAATACTCAAGCTTGTTGCGGTAGCGCCACTGCTGGAGCGCCGGCACGATCTCCTGCAGCTCGTAGCCATCGAGCTTGCCGATCCGCCGCAGCGCGTCATCGACCTGTTCGCGCTTGATCTCCAACTGACGCTCATAAGGCAGAACCTGCCAAGCCACGCCGGGATGAGACGCAGTCTCGGCGATTCGCTGCGGGCTGCGCGTAAGAATCTCCGATGCGCGAGCGTGTGCATAGCTGCGCTTGCGCTTGACCACAGTCGCGTTGACCCGATCGCCCGGGATCGCGCCGGAGACGAACACGACATAGCCATCCTCGCCGTAGCGGGCAACACCCTCGCCGCCGTGGGCGAGCCTGTCGATCGTCAGCTCGAGCTCGTCGCCCCGCTCGGGACGACTCATGCGACCAGCAGCTCCAGCAGCGCCTTCTGCGCGTGACGACGGTTCTCGGCCTGATCCCAGATGCGTTGCCGAGCGCCGTAGAGAACCTCGGCGCTGATCTCCTCGCCGGGATGGGCCGGTAGGCAGTGCAGAGCGATCGCATCGGGAGCGGCAAGGTCCATCAGGGCATCGTCAATGCGATACGGGGCCAGCGCCGCGCGGCGCTGCTCAGCTGTGTCCTCGTCGCCCATGCTCACCCACACGTCGGTGTAGAGCACGTGAGCGCCCTTGACCGCCTCGCGCGGATCGCGATAGAGCGCAAGCGAGCCCGACGCCCCTGGCGGCAACTCGAGATCGTCCTCCAGCGCATAGCCCTCCGGTGAGGCGACCGCCACCTCCATACCGGCCAGCGAGCCGAGAATCGCCAGCGAGCGTGCGACGTTGGTGCCGTCGCCGACATAGGCCAACCGCAGGCCGGCCACCGAGCCAAATGCCTGCTGCACCGTCATCAGGTCAGCGAGCGCCTGACAGGGATGGTGCAGCGCCGTGAGCATGTTGAAGATGGGGATTTCGGCGTGCTCGGCCAGTTCACCGAGCACCGCATCGGATCCCGCGCGCATGCCCGCCGCGGCAACCTGGCGTGAGAGCACGAGTGCCGTGTCGCGCGCGGACTCACCGCGTGAGAGCTGCATCTCGCCGGAGCGCAGCACGACCGGATGGCCGCCCAGCTCATGCACGCCCATCTCAAAGGACAGGCGTGTGCGCGTGGAGGGCTTCTCGAAGATCAGCGCGACGCCGCGACCCTCGAGCGCCCGCGAGGACAGCGGTGCCGCCTTCAGCTCGATCGCGCGCTCCAGCAACGCGGCCAGCTCGGGCGCGCTAAGCTCGGCGCCAGTGAGGAGGTGGCGAGGCATAGGCCGCCAGTCTAGGCGGGAGGGGATCAGCGGGGCGGCGCGCGCATCGGCGCTTGCCATCGTCTGCGTGGCCGCATTGCTGGCGGCCGGCTGCGGTTCGAGCAAATCGAGCACCTCCAGCACGGCCGCTTCGAGCACGAGCGGATCGACATCGTCGAGCAGCGGCGCGAAAGGCACGACCGGCAAGCCGAGGGAAGGGATCATCCCCAACGGCAAGATCAACTACGCCAGCCCCGCGGCGAACGCTCCGGTGCAGAGCGGAACCGTAAAGATCTCCTATCACGAGATCACGATCGAACCGGACACGCTGAAGGTGAAGGTCGGCAGCACGATCGAATGGGTCAACGAAGACCCCGTCGAACACAACGTGACCTCCGAACCGGGCGCGGCGAGCAAGATCGCCTCCGGGAACTTCGGCGAAGGGCACACGTTCCGCTTCACCGTCACCAAACCGGGGGTCATCCACTACAAGTGCACGAACCACCCGGCGACGATGAACGGCACGATCGAAGTCGTCAGCTGAGCGAGCGACGACCGGGTCAAGATCCGGACAACCGCCTCGTTAACCGAAGTCGGGCGTTCCCACGACCGGGGTTGACGGCGTGGCGTAGGTCTTGCGCGGGATGCGACCCGCTCCCCGCGCCAGCAGGCCCGCCTTGACCGCCGCGCGCATCGCGGCCGCCATCGCAACTGGGTCCTTTGCGCGCGATACGGCGCTTGCGACCATCACCGCATCGCAACCGAGCTCCATCGCCAGCGCGGCCTCCGAGGCGGTGCCGATCCCGGCGTCGAGCACCACCGGCACATCGACCGATTCGCGGATCAGGGCGATGTTGTACGGGTTGCGGATGCCCATGCCGCTGCCGATCGGCGAGCCCAGCGGCATCACCGCGGCGCAGCCGACATCGACCAGCCGCCGGGCGAGGACCGGATCGTCGGTCGTGTAGGGCAGCACGACGAAGCCGTCGTCGACGAGCTGCTCGGCGGCGAACAGCAGCTCGGGAGCGTCGGGCAGCAGCGTGTCCTCGTCGCCGATCACCTCGAGCTTGATCCAGTCGGTGCCGAACGCCTCGCGCGCGAGCCGCGCGGTGATCACAGCGTCGCGCGCGGTGTGGCAGCCGGCCGTGTTCGGCAGCAGTGTCACGCCGGCGTCGGCCAGCACGTCCACCAGCGAGCCGCTCTGGCT
>JBOGXY010000111.1:0-1674 GCA_050696495.1 Solirubrobacteraceae bacterium | reverse complement strand
GTCTTTGCCAGGGGAGCCCGGAGCGCCCGCTTTGCCTTCTGGCCCGGCGGGGCCGGCCGGGCCCTTGGCGCCCTTGAGCTGCTTGAGCACCTTCGGGCTGATCTGTTTGGTGTTGGTGATCAGGTATTTCTTGGCGGCATACGCGCCACCGGTCATCGCGAACACGAGCGCGAGCGTCATTGCGACGTTTGCGTAGGTCGCCCGCTTGCGGATAATTTTCAACATCCGGAAAGTCCCTCCCCTTGCTGTTTGCTTATCGGTGCGATCCCTTGTGGCTCGCTTGCTTCTCACGTCAAGTCCTCTGTGTCGTCGCTCGTCCCGACATGGGCGCGCACGCTTGCGGCCATCTGCTTGCCGGCGTCCGTCAGCACCCACGCGTTCGGTGCGCCCTGTCCGGGCGTTGAGCCAGGGTTGTCGATCAGGCCGTGGCGCTTGAGACGGCCCAGCAGCTTTGAGACCTGTCCCTGGTCGCGCATCTCGGCGAACTCGCCGATCATGCGGTTCGATGCGCCCGGGTTCTCGGCTATCGCCAGCAGGACGCGGACCGTGCGGTAGGTGAGGCGCATACCGGCCGGTTTGAACGGATCGGCGATGGAGGCGCCGGCGAGCGGTTGGCGTTTGGACGGCGCGACGGGACGGTCAAGCTCGCGGCGGGCCGCAGCGCTGCCCAGGTAGGGCGTGACGACCAGGGCCATCAACGGGTTGATCAGTTTCGAGAGCGGTTCGACCGGCGGGCTGACGTTCTGCAGGATCGAGACGACGCCGCCGACCGTGCCTTCGGCCGTCAGGGGCAGCAGTTGCGGGTCGAGCTTTGACTCGCCGCGACCGGCGTCGACGGCTGCGATCAGTTGCGCGTTTACTTCGCCGCGGCGCTTTGTCAGCGTGGATCCACCGGCGAGTGACTCCACCAGCAGCAGGCGGGCCATCTGTGGCTGCTCGTCGAAGAATTCCAACAACGCGAGAAGCCCCGCGCGGATCCGCTCGTGCCAGCGCGAGGGTGCACCGTAAGCGGGGAGCACCCGCTGGCCGGCCAGCTCCAGCGCGTACTCGAATGCGCCGAGCAGACAGTCCTCGCGGTCGCTGAAGATTTCATAGAAGGTGCGCCTCGACACGCCGGAGCGCTCGACGATGTGCGCCACGCTCACACTCGCCGCGCCGTGCTCGGCCACCACATCGAACGTGGCGGCAAGGATGCGCGCGCGCTGGATCTGGGCAAGGTGCGCCTGCCCCAGTCCGGCGGCAAGACCGTTTGCCTGGCGACGAGCGCGAACCCCGTGCGAGCGCGACGCGCGCGAGGGCTCCTGTGCGCGGGCCACGCTCAGCACCTCTCCCCCAGCGCCGGACGGACAGGCCCCCGGGCGATGCGAACCCGATCAGCGCAGCGGTGTCCAAGCCGGACGAAACGTCCGGTCAGCCGCGGCCTCTGGCGGCGGCGAGCTGCGCTAGCGCCTAGAGATGCGCCGGCGCAGAGAGAGAGAGAGAGAGAGAGAGAGACGCGTCAGCGACGCTGACGCGTCCTATTACGGACACGTCTGTGGCACGACGACTCTTACCTGCGTTATTCCCCAATGAATGCACGCGAAGCACAACACTTTCCCTGGTGCGACCCGGGCCCTCTCCCCAGGTCCCCGTCAAAACTGTGTTGGGTGTCGACCACGAGGACCGACCCCTACC
>JBOGXY010000110.1:0-21278 GCA_050696495.1 Solirubrobacteraceae bacterium | reverse complement strand
TCCCCACAGACTCCTCAATCGCCACAACAGCCATCATCACCCCTCCCGCATCGATTCTCAACCAATGCCAAAGGAGTTCGCCGGACAGCCAAGAACACCTACCAAAACTCTAACAAAGTACTACTAGTGGGTCTCCCATAAACGTTGCGCCTGGAATCTCGTCGGTCAGGCGGCGATCAGGAGTCGACGCTCAGCGTTGATGAGGCGTTGGTCGCGGTGGGGTCCGTTGCGGTAGCGGATGTGGTCGGCCATCGCCTTGGCGAGCGCTTCCCAGTTGGGGTAGTCGGCGTTCTTGACGACGAACTCGCCGATCGCCCAGAAGTGGCACTCGATGCGGTTCAGGAAGCTCGCGTAGGTGGGCGTGAAGACGAGTTCGACGTTGCTGGCGTCGGCCCATTCGCGGATCGCGGGGGTCTTGTGGGTGGAGAGGTTGTCGGCGACCAGGTAGATCCGTAGCTTGGGGTCGTAGCGCATCCGGATCTGCCGGTAGAAGGCGAGCACCTCTTCGCTGTTCTTGTGTGCGCGTAGACGGCCATGCAGGCGGTCTGAGTGCACGTCATAGCCGGCGAACAAGTAGCGCACGCCATCGGGCTTTTTGTAGCTTGCCCGCAGCCGCTCTGGCCGTTTGCGCTGCGCCCAGCCAGAACCGTGGTGGGGGATCAGTTGGATCGGCCCCATCTCATCGAAGCACACCACCACGCCATCCTCGGGCTTTGTTCTGTAGAGCGAAAGGACGCGCTCGGCCTTCTCCTTGAAGTCCGGGTCCGGGCTCCACTTCCACGAGCGCGTCCGTTGGTGGGAGAGCCCCGCGCCGATCAGTGTCTGGCGCAGCGCCTCCTCGCACAGACCGATGCCCATCGAAGCGAGATGCTCACGCAACTTGGGCAACGACCAGCGCGTGAGCGGGACGCCCTGCGTATCGGGACGGGCGCGAGCGACCGCGACGATCCGGTCGCGCTCTGAGGGCGTCGTCTTCTTGGGGCGCCCGCCCCGATAGTCAGGGTCCAGCGAGTCAAAGCCCTCCTTGTTGAACGCGTGGATCACCTTGCGCACATGCGACTCGTCGCTGCGCACCGCAGCCGCGATCTGCGGCGCCGACATACCAGTCGAAGACGCCAGCACGATCATTGCTCGCTGACGCTTGGACTGGTACTTAGCGCGCTTGGAAATCGACTTCAACCGCGCACCCTCCTCGAAGGAGAGCTCGCGCACGAATACCTCCGGCGGACGCATCACCACCTCCTGGCTCGGGGACATGCATCCCAATTCGCCACCAGAGGCGAGTTCCCGGTAAAACGTTTATGGGAGACCCACTAGCATGGCCGGTCATGGAGCAAATCTGGGAGTTCTTGCGCAAGCTGGCCTGCGGCCTCAAGGCTGCTTCCGAGTTGACGGCCATCCTGGCGGCGCTCATCGAGGCGCTGGTCGGCCGGTTCGGACCGGGCTTCGGCTTCGCGGGCTAGCGTCCGCACGCAGCGGGGGTGCTTCCGGCGCGGGCACCCTTGCGCTCGTCAGAACGCGCGCGAGTATATGAGCGCGACTTGCGACCGGTGCGCACGGCAGCGCTGTCCCCGCCTCGGGCAGCCAATATGTCCGGGTTCAGGCTGACCGCTGGAGGGCCGTAGGCGCCCGCTCGCGGCCCGCAGGCCCGTCGATAGGGTCAACCCGCACGCCCCGCCCGTAGGTGGCGCGAGATGGCGTCTGGGATGTCGCGCAGAATCGCCGACGGCCAGAAAGGAGACTTCGAGGTGTATCCAGGCGGCCGACAACAAAGAGCCCCAGCCGCATCATCCCGAAGGAGAGAGGCGTACTGGGGCGTTCGCTGTCAGAGTAGCAGCGCTTATGGATGCGGACAAGGCCAACGCGTGGATCTCCGAAGAGCGCTTCGAGCCGTTCTTGGAGCGCGCGGACGGCGATAGGGCGCTCGCCTTCGACCTCTATCTCTGGCACGCGCGTATGGCCGGGGCGAGCCTCGCGACGCTGCATCTCTTCGAGGTTGCATTCCGAAACGCGATCGACCGTCAGCTTGGAGCCGGTCAGCCGCAGGCGCCGATCGAGCAGAGCTGGCTGCTCGATTCGGCAACGCTGAGCCCGCATGGGATCGCAAAGGTGCGCGACGTGCTCGTCCGCCTGAAGCGAGAGGGCTATCCCTGCGAGCGTCCCCAAGTCGTCGCCGCGCTGCCGCTCTCGTTCTGGAAGGGCCTCTTTGCGCGCCGCTACGAGCAGCTTTGGAGGACTCGCTTCGCTATGCCTTCCCCGGCGCTGGTCTACGACGCGAGATTCTTGAGCCGCTTACCAACTTGCACTTGTGGCGAAACAGGATCGCGCACCACGACTCGCTCCTGAGTCAAGGTTTGGCGCGCCGCCTTGACGAGATGATCGGCGTTGCGAGCGCCATCGATCCGGCCTGCGGACAATGGCTGGCGACTCACACTGAAATGACGGCCCTGCTCAGCCAGCGCCCCGACGCATAGGCGCGGCAGCGCGCGTACACGTGTCAAAACTCGTGAACATATGCGCGCCTCGCACGCACGCAAAGACGCCTCGACGTCTCTGTAAACAGCTCGATGTCTATCGTCCGCGAGTGATATACGGCAGATCCCGCATCAACGGGTGGCGCTGCTCGCGGGGAAGCTGACAGATCGCACGGTAGGCGTCGCTCTCAGGATGCTCACGAATCCAGTGGCGAATGACTTCCTTCTTGAACTCACTCATGGTCTGATTCTACGGTGCCCATGACCACACAGCGGCAATGTCAGTCAAACGTCCTGTGGAGTCGCGTTGACAGGCTGACACGGGCGCGGTGCGGCACCTTCGCATAGCGGGTGTCAATCAACCCGCAACCCGAAGGGTTGCGTTGTTTGACATGGCAGCTAGCGCCGGGACTTCCACTTGTTGCCATCGGCTGCTTGTTCGGCGTCGCCAGCGTCCACCAACTTCTCCATGTCTTTGGTGATGGTGTTACGCGCCACTCCGAACTTGGCTTCCAGCTCTTTTACCGTGAAGTACCGCTCCGGCTCCTGCCGCAGCCGCTCGGCGATGGCCGCCTGCCGTTCGCTGGCTTTCGTGCCAGCGCCGGACTTGGGTGCGCTGCCCTCTCGTGGCGTCAGCTTGTCAAAGTTGCCGCCGCCCGACCCAGCGGTGATCCACTTGGCGACCTTGCCAGACCGCGACCGCTCCAGCTTCAACGTCAACGTGCCGTGTTCGTCCGCGCGAACGTCTTTGCCACCCGTAACTCGGTAGGCGGTTTCGATGAGCGCGGTCTTGGAGCGCGCGCCGCGTACGTGGTCAGGATTGTGGCCTGTATTGTCGAGGATGAGCGTGGCGATGCCGCACGCCTTGAGCTGGTCGGGCAGTTCGCGCATGAAGCGCGCCACGTCCTTGTTACTGTCCTCGTCGATACCGAACGACGCCAGCACGCGCGTTAGCGAGTCGATGACGAACAGGTCGATCGTCGTCAGCAGCTTGGCGAACTCTTGAGCCGCCGCCTCTTCCTGGACCAACGGCGGCAGTGGCAGATCCGGCAAATACAACAGCTTCTCTCGCACGGCGTCCGTCGCTCCGAATGCGGCTGCGATGGGCTGAAGGCGTTCGGCCATCTCGCGGGCGTCGTTCTCCACGTCCACGTAAGCCACGCAGCCCCCGTCCTTGCAAACCTGCGCCACGAGGTGCAGCGCCGCTTGCGTCTTCCCGTTGCCCTCGCTGGCGAACCACATCTGCCGTTCGCCCTTGCGGATGATCCGCTCAGCCCCCGGCACCCACTCAACGGGCGTGGTTGTGTCCACGCCGAACAGGTCCGCCGCGGGCCAGGCGTCCCAGATGTCACGACGCCGCTGCTTCATCTCGTCGGCCGCCGCGAGCAGTTGATCCTCTTCCCAGGCGGCCTGTTCCTCAGGGGTTATGTCTATGTCCTGCGTTGTGAGTTCGGCGTCGGCCAGTTCAACGGTTGCGTCGAACGGCTTCTGACAGCCTGTGACATTTGTCACGAGTGCCTCCGATCGTCTTGTGAGTGGCACCCCCCTCTGGGCTATCTGGCCGAACTCGTTGCGATCGGACTTCCGGCTTAGGCCCGCCAGCTGGCTCCTGATCGTCTTGGGCTCTTGCGAACCCCGTCTCCCAGGACACGACTTGCCCGCAAGTATATCAACTGTCGAGAGAGCGCGACGGTTACCGCCGCGCTGCTCGTAAGGCTATGAGCAGTGTGTGCGACGTCCCAGCTCGAGGTTATCGGACTCTGGTTGATCGGGAGCGGGAGCTTTGTGGCAATGATTGGCCTCGTAATCCAGCCTCCGCGCGGCTTGGATGGCACGCCACAGGGCGTCACGACCCGTCGCGCCCGCATCGGCTATGCGCTCGCGGCCGGCGGCGCAACGTGGGCAGCGGTCGGTGGCCTGCTTGTCGCGATCCAGAACGTCCCGGCGTGGGCTGGTTGGCTGGCACTAACCCTGCTCGTCGTCACCGTGACTGCTTGGCTCGCTGGAGCGTACATTTTTCACCGGGATGCGCGCAAGCTGCTCGATAGCGAAAAACAACCGGGCCAGGACCGGATCGCAGTCCTCACCAAGCAGGCTACATGGCGAAGTGCGGTGCGCTGGCCGTTTGGTGACCTCAAGTAGGTGGGCACGCCCGCTACTTCACGACTACCCTTATTTGCCTCCGAACATGTTCGCAGCGAAAGCTTCTGCCTTTTCCTTTTCGCGGGCCGGATTGTAGTTTTCCTGTTCTGTTTTCGCGGCCTGGTTTTCTACGCAATGGCGAACTACAGCCGAGAGCGCCGGTGCTTGAGATGTGTCGCCTTTACTACGGGCGGCGGATACCCCTTCGCGCTTGAATTGAGAGAACGGAATTTTCCCTTCTGAGTTTCGGAGGATGCATACGCACAGTTCCGATGCGCCGCCGAGATGTTCGCAGCCAGCGAGGTAGGCTTCGCCATATTTTTCAGGGTAGGTGCCTGCTTCGGCCGATTCCGGCGTCTCTTCTTTAGCCGCAGTAGCTTGCCTTTCGTGGGCTTGAGCTTCTTTTGCCCCGTGATGTTCGGCCCGTTCGACGGCTTTATGGTGCTGCTGGGTCTGTTCGCTCGCGGTTGGCTGCGTTAACGTCGATCCACTGCCACCACAGCCAGAAAGACCTACCAGTGTTCCAGCAGCCAGGAGTGCTATTGCGTGTCCAGCACGTATAAGGAGCCGAGTGGCCGAGTCGCGCATTGGTAACCTCAGTTCAGATTGCGCCGAGCATAGGAGACGGCAACGACATGAGGGTGTCTGCCAGACGATAGTGCAACACACTCAGCCACCGACGGATATTCGTGTGCTGGTAGCTCACGGCATCGCCAAGTGTGAAAATGGAGTTGAGTTCGAAGCTCTTTGGCCCTCCTTCTCCGTTCTTCGATCTGTTCAGGGCTCAGTGTCACGCGCGCGGCCGCTTCAGCGGCGTGCTTTTCGAGGGCTGCGAGTTCTTCGGTTTCGTTGGTGAGAAGTGGGCCATTTGGATGGACATCGTGCCAGGTGCTCACTTCCACCTTCGCTTCTTCTGATTCTTCGGACGCCTTTTCTGCGGCGTCTGCTTCTGATTCGATTTGGGTAACCTTGTGCAACTGGCTAGGCGAGAGGCGAGCCGTTGTTTCATGCACCGTCGTAACGTCGCCCTTGAATCCTTGGGCCAATGCGATGAGAAACGCTTCACGTGCGTCTTCGCACCAGACGGTTGAGCTGCCACGCAGAATGACGCGGGCCGGATCGGCGTGCGGGGGCGTGATGATGCCGCAGTTGCGGTAGCGGCTTGTCGCCTCACTTGACAGGGGCATTGTTGCTGTGAACAGCGTCATAGTCGCAGCAGCCAACCCGCCAATCCACCCGATGTGAGCCCTAGCGATGCTCATGTTGCGGACAACCGTATCAAAAACTTGTGATCTCCCCTCTGGCAACTAGGCCAAGATCACAAGAGCATCTGGGCGTGTACGAGACCGAGATCGGAGTCTTCGCGCAGAACGCAGTCCGGGCGCGCCGTGAGCGGCGGCTGACCCAGGAACAGGTCAGCGACCGCTCGGGCATCCACGTCACCGAGGTCTCGCGTATCGAGCGGGGGCTGCGCGATCCTCGCGTGACCACGCTGCTCCGACTCGCTCGGGCTCTCGACGTATCGCCGGCCGACCTGCTTGAGGGCGTCAAGTAGCGTCGGGGCCAACCCGCGCCCAAACGGCCGTGGGCTACAGGGGTGGGAGCGATCCGTTGCCCTGGAAAATTGCTCAGATTTTGCGAAGCGCCCTGCGGGCACGAAACGACCCGGGGGCTACTTTTCAGTGTTTGCCCTCGTCAGTGGGGCCGCGTTGACGATCGGCACCGAAATGGCTACTTGTCTTCTTCATGCAGACAACTCGTATCGTCGCCTACGTCCGGGTGAGCACAGCCAACCAGGCGCTCGGCGATAGCCCAAAGGCGCAAGAGGAAGCGATCCGTGCATGGGGTGCCCAGCATGGCCACGAGATCGCCGCCGTGCACGCGGACAACGGCCGCTCGGGTGCGCTGGATGAGACGGAGCGGCCGGGGCTGTTGGCGGCGCTCAACCTGATCGAGGACGGGGAAGCTGACGCGCTCGCCGTACACCGACTGGACCGGCTCGCCCGTGCTCTGCACGTTCAGGAGGCGGTCGTGGCGCGGGTCTGGGCTGTAGGCGGCAGCGTCTGGGAGGTCGTGGGCGACAGGGAGGTTCTGCGCGATGATCCAGACGACCCCATGCGGACGTTCGTGCGGCAGGTCATGGGCGCTGCGGCCCAGCTCGACCGTGGCATGGTCGTCGCCAGGTTGCAGGGCGGCCGACGCCGCAAGGCGCGGCTCGGCGGGTACGTGGGCGGCTGGGTCGGCTACGGGTACGAGCGCGCGGGCGACAGCCTGGTCGAGGTTGCGGCCGAGCAGGCCGTCATCGAGCGTATCGGCCGCTGGCGACGCCGAGGACGGACGCTGCGCCAGATCGCCGACCGTCTCAACGCCGAGGGCATACCGGCCAAGGGGGGCGGCCAATGGCAACACACCTCGGTACGCGCCGTTCTGATGCGCGCCGACCAGCGGCAAGCCGCGTAGTGTCGAGTGACTGCGCTGGAATCGTCTTTCACTGATTCACAGAAATGCTGAGCGTTTGTTCCTGGTGAAGTTGACATACATCCAAGTCTCGATACTTTTGTCTCAAATCACACGATGAGGAGGTAACCGTTATGGCGACAGCGACTCCCACAAAGCCCGCGTCAAGCGTTGTCCAAAAGGCTGCTGCTACGGCTGGCCGGTCGTCTACCAAAACGCAGCGTGACACCCCCGGTCTGAGACCGAACGACGCCAAGCTGTATGGCCAGAACATGGCGGTGATGGCGGTCGTGTGTCCCCGTTGCGGGGCGAAGGCCGGGAAGCCTTGCACGGAGCCTGCGGGTTTGCGAGCGCCACACAAGGCCCGCATCGTGAAGGCAAGCGACGACCGTGCCAAGGTGACGACGAACCAGGCGAAGCCCGGTACCAGCGGCGACCGTAAGTCCGTCGCGAAGCCGTGACTTACGCAGACCCACGCAAGGAACAGGCCGAGCAACTGTGCAGCCGAATCAACGCACGGCTCGGCTGGCGTGGCGCGAATCCGGAGTACCGGCGCGAGTCTGTCGGCTACACTGGCGCGATCGTTCTTTCGCAGCGCGGGGCGACCGAATTGCTCCGTCTGTCTTATCAGTCCAGCGCGCCGCGGGTACCGTGCCAGGCGGCGTGAAAAGGTGCCGGGGCGCGGAGTCAGCCGCCCCCGGCGTGGCACCGGAAGCGGTAACTCCCGGCGCGTCAGACACCCTAACCGACAGGTGGGTGCCTTCCTCGCCAGCAAGCCGGCCGGAGCCTCCGAACCAAGGAGGAATATCCATGTCCGATCAAGACCGCACCCAGCAAGCCCCACCGACCTACGACATAGACGCCCTGAACCGCCTGGCGGGCGTTCTCTCTGGCGGCCTGGTCGAGTATCACCCCAAAGCGATGAACTTGCAGGAAGCCTGCGTCTTCTCCGAACGCAACCCCGACGACCCGGCCGAACGCGGTGAAGTCGCCGTCGCGTGCTGGCTACTCGTCGCCTACGACCTGGCCGAGCCGACCGACGAGGAGGAATGGCGGGCGACGCTCGCAGCGGTCATGGCCGAGCGAATCGACTTCTGATGCTTGCGCCAAGGCGACCCGCGAACGAGGCAGCGGTCAGCGCGCGTGGCAGCGCTTGAACTTTGCCCCACTGCCGCACGGGCAAGGGTCGTTGCGTCCCGTTCCTTTTGCCACGTCTGTATCTATCGGCGCAAAGAGGGACATGCCGCGCTCAAAGGCGGGCTGGACGTTCTCATGTCCTTCGATCTCAAAGTAGTCCGTGGTGATTTTGAGCAGATGGGCATACGTCCAGAACGCTGCGTACAGGCCCCTCGCTACGTAGTGAAGGCTGCGGCCCGCATCAATCTTGAAGTTCGTCTCGTTATCTGTGATCACGGGACTCGCCAAGGACATAGCCGTCGTGTGCATAGTTTCGTTGTGATCGGCATGAGCGATGCGATAGAAGTGCCTCAGTTCGTCGCCCTCCTCCCACTTATCTTCGACGGCGTCAACAAGGCTGTGCATGGAGAGGCCACACCACAGCTTCGTGCCCCATTCCCCAAAGATCGCATCCAGTTCGCGCTGCTCTGCCTTGTCGGGAGTGTCCGTCAAAGGATCCCCGCCGCTGGCGACAAGTCGCTTGCTCCAAAGTCCTCTGCTATGGCGACGGTGCTGGTGGAATCGTTCGGCTGCCAACTCGGGGTTGGCACGCACCCAGTAGGCCATAGCCATACCCTCGAACAGCGAGCGGTTCAGCATTGCGGCCTGTGGGCCGTACCCCCCCCAGGGATGCGTCGAGAGAGCCGCAGAACGTCTTGAAACCTCGTGCTGACTCGGCGACGATGATCTTGTCCGCGAAGCGCGAATCGTCAAGCGCTCGTCCGCGCCACGGTTCCGCCCCAACCATCCCCCACGCAAAGGTCAAGAACTCCTCACACGCCTCGACCTGTCGGCCGAAGTGCTCGCGAACCAGACGTTCTGCCTCCTCGCGGGACATGAGAGGACGATGTTCAGTGAGGGGTGCGGCGGGCATACGTGCTCCTGTCGGGTACTTGCCGGTTTGCGCGCCACTATGGCACGCACGGGAGACGGAACATATGTTCGTGCCCGCCCTACTTCAGTTTACTTACGTACAACACCCGTCGGGGTCTTTGACGAAGCACAACCGCGATCCGCCCTCGCGCACCGAGTACGGGGGCTTCTCAGGCGAGATGCCCTGCTCGGCCAGGCGCGCGAGCGTGCCGTCCAGGTCGCTTGAGGTGATCGCGATGTGGCCGTAGCCAGTGCCCAAGTCGTAGCTGTCCACACCGAAGTTGTAGGTTAGCTCCAAGCGTGGCATGTCGCCGTCGCCGGGCTGGTTCATGAAGATGTTGACGGCCTCGTTGCGGATCGGGATGCGGCCGACCTCCTGGAAGCCGAGCGCCTCGTAGAAAGCTACGGAGCGGTCGATGTCGGTGATGCGGTAGCACGTGTGGATGAGAGCCATGACGGCCTGGAGTTTACGGACTTCGTGCCTCGACACCAGGCGGACTACTGCTAGCCTAAGCCGAGGCAAACCGTACATATCCACTTTTCCTTAAGTTTCAGCCCGGTTTGTTCTATCATTGCTAGTAAGGGTAACCAGAGGAGGAGGAAAGATGGAGTACGTACTGATGGCGATCCCAGCCGAACTGGTCCCCAAGGTTGCCGCCCTCATCACGGGATTCGATGTGGCAGGTGCGCCCTTAGGCGCGACGTCTCCTACAGGGAGCGCCGGACTTATCAATGGCTGGACAGAGGACCTTGTCCGTCAAGCGTTCAAGGAGAGCGCCGATCCCATGCGGCGGGTGCTGCTGTTCTTGGCCGAGCATGGGGGCGAGGAGGTCACGTCAACCGAAATCGCTGACGCGATCGACGCCGAGCGTGGTTGGAACACGGTGGCAGGGATGCTCGGCGCCTTTGGGCGTCGCAGCGCCAACCGCTACAAGCGTCGTTTTCCCATGTGGTCGTCTCGTGAAGGCGAAGACGGCGCGTCGCTGTTCAAGGTGCCGGTTGCGGTGGCTGAAGCGATCAAGGTCGCGGCAGAGGAGTAGTGATGGCGATGTCGGCGTCATGCCCTCAAAGAGGCAGCGGTTCACATGGGCTCCTTCGAGGTCTGTCCTCAGGACTCCGGGCATGGGCTGACTGGTCGATCGACGTTCGCAGACGCTGGCACGAAGGTGACCCCCCGCCGAGCTCCGCGCGCTGGCGGCTGTTCGGTTCTGGCACGGCCTTGCTCGCGTTGGCGGCGATCATCGAGAAAGTGATGGGTGGCTAGAGTTCGTTCGAACGCTCAACCGCTACTGGTTTCTTCGACCATCGCTTGAGAACGTTGCTGGTATGGCTCGATGGCTCTGAGTCCGAGTTGCACTGGCACGCCGATCACGAGCGAGCGCGCCAGGAAGAAGCGTCTGACTTGGAGGCTCTCCGTCTCCCAGCCGTCGGCACACCATCGCCCGTAAGCGACGTGAGACGGCGCTTGGGGTGTTCGCCGCGGAGTCGCCGACGTACAGCCAGACTTCGCTGCGTATCCAGGCGGCCGACAACAAAAGAGCCCCAGCCGCATCATCCCGAAGGAGAGAGGCGTACTGGGGCGTTCGCTGTCAGAGTAGCAGCGCTCATGGACGCGTCCAAGGCCAACGCATGGATCTCCCAAGAGCGCTTCGCGCCGTTCTTGGAGCGTGCGGACGGCGATAGGGCGCTCGCCTTCGACCTCTACCTCTGGCACGCGCGCATCGCCGGAGCCAGCCTTGCCACGCTGCATCTTTTTGAGGTTGCGCTCCGGAACGCAATCGACCGTCAGCTTGGAGCCGTTTAGCCGCAGACGCCGGTCGAGCAGAGCTGGCTGCTCGATCCAGCGACGCTGAGCCCGCATGGGATCGCAAAGGTGCGCGGCGTGCTTGTCCGCCTGAAGCGAGAGGGCTATCCGCGCGAGCGTCCCCAAGTCCTCGCCGCGCTGCCGCTCTCGTTCTGGAAGGGCCTCTTTGCGCGCCGTTACGAGCAGCTTTGGAGGACTCGCCTTCGCTATGCCTTCCCCGGCGCTGGTCTGCGACGCGAGATTCTTGAGCCGCTTACCAACTTGCACTTGTGGCGCAACAGGATCGCGCACCACGACTCGCTCCTGGGTCAAGACCTGACGCGCCGCCTTGACGAGATGATCACAGTTGCGAACGCCATCGACCCAGCCTGTGGACAATGGCTGGCCACCAACACGGAGATGATGATCTTGCTCAGACAGCGACCCAGCGCGTAGGAACGGCATCGAGATGCTCTCGCTGGACGGGTCCGACCCTGTGAGTGTGTGAGAACTCACAACGATCCCAGTTCTCCCCCAGGTCGCCTCGGTGCTCACTCGTGCAAGTATGCCCCCTGATGATCGTCGAGCGCTCGCTGCATCCACAGTTCGTCTCGAACACCTATCTCGTCGCCGACGGCGCGGGCGGGCCGGGGTTCTTCGTGGACGCGGGCGGTCCCGTGGGGCCGCTGATCGAGGCCGCCGAGCGGCTTGGGATCGAGCCCACGCACGTGCTGCTCACCCACCATCACTTCGACCACGTCAGCGAGGTAGGCGCCCTGCTCGAGCGCTGGCCCGGGATGACGGTGATGGTTCAGCCGCTTGAATTCGGCCCGCTGCTGTCCTCCGGGGTGATGCCCGAGGAGCTCGATCTAAAGCCGCTGGAAGCCGGCGAGACGCTGCGGTTCGGCGAGCTCGAGGTGCGGCCGCTGCGCACGCCCGGGCACACGGCGGGGATGCTCTCGCTGCTAGTCGCCCCGGCCGGCGCCGGCGCCAGGCAGCGTCCCGGCGCCGGGCCGGGCGGGTTCGACGGGGCAGAGGAGGCCGCCGTGTTCACCGGCGACACGCTGTTCAAGGGTTCGGTCGGGGGAGTGCGCGCGCCCGGCCACACCACCTACACCGATCTGCGCGACTCGATCATGGGCACGCTGATGGAGTTGCCGGCAGAGACGATCGTCTATCCCGGCCACACCGATGCCACGACCGTCGGGCGTGAGTGGGAGCACAACGCCTTCATTCGCATCTGGCGCGGTCTCGACGAGGAGGGCGACGCGCTGTGCACCGCGATGGGCGAGCCGGCCACCCTGGTCTTGCTCGGCGACGACTACGACGGCGGCAAGAAGGCCTGGATCCGCTGGTTCGATGGCCGCGACGACATCGTCCCGGGCAGCCGCGTCGAGACCTAGACGGCTCGCTGGACGCCTCGTCTGCTCGCGGTTCGGCCCGCCTCCACGGGTGCGCACCTAGAATCAACGTGTGGCGCAGGAGCGGATACCGACATCGAGGGTGCGCCGCACGGCGACCGTCGGCAGCCTGGCGGCCAGGGAGGCCGTCAAGCAGTTCGGCACGCGCGCGGCCAACCTGACCCGCGACGAGCAGTCGGCGCGCGAGGCCAGCGCCCGCCGGCAGCTCGAAACGGCCAAGCAGATCGTCGCCGTGCTGGGAACGATGAAGGGCGCCGCGATGAAGCTGGGCCAGGTGATGTCCTTCCTGGACGTGGGCCTCGTGCCCGAGGAGCACCGCGAGGAGTTCCAGCGCGAGCTTGCCAAGCTACGCGACGCCGCCCCGACGGTCTCTTTCAAGCAGATGCGCCGTGTGATCGAGGAGGACCTCGAAGAGAAGATCGGCGCTGTGTTCTTGGAGTTCGAGGAGGAGCCGATCGCGGCCGCGTCGATCGGCCAGGTCTACCGCGCCACATTGCGCGATGACGGTCGAGAGGTCGCTGTCAAGGTCCAGTACCCGGGAGTGGCGAGCGCTGTGCGCTCGGACATGCAGAACCTGGACATGATCCTGCGCCTGATGAAGAGGATGACCCCGGCACTCGACGTAAAGGCGCTTGCCAAAGAGATTCGTGAGCGGATCGTCGAGGAGCTCGACTACGAGCTCGAGGCCCAGAACCAGCGCTCGCTGGCACGCATCTTCGCCGGCCATCCGTTCATCGCTGTGCCCGAGGTGGTCACATCCCTCTCGCGCGAGCGGGTGCTTGTAACGGAGCTCGTAGCGGGCGTCGGCTTTGAGACGATCAAGCAACGCTCGCAACCAGAGCGCGACCGGATCGGCGAGATCGTCTTTCGCTTCTACCTGGGCTGTCTGTACCGCCACCGCGAATTCTCCGGCGATCCTCACCCAGGCAACTTCATGCTGCTGGCCGACGGCCGCGTCGCGTTCCTGGACTTCGGTCTGTACAAGCGCATCGAGGCACGGCCGGTGGAGTTGGAGTTGGCCTGCCAGCGCGCGGTCACCGAGGGCGACGCGCAGGCTGTGCACCGGCTGCTCGACGAAGCGGGCTTCCTGCCCGAACCGGAGCGCGTGGATCCAGATCATCTGCTCGCTTTCGTCGAGGATGCGATCTGGTGGTACACGACGGCCGACGAAGAGGTGGCGCTGACGCCGGAGATCGCGACCGAGGTGATGATCGAGAGCTCGGACCCGCGCTCCAGCCATTTCCGCGAAATGCGCCATCAGGCGATGCAGCCCGAGCACCTGATCGGTCGGCGCACGGAGATGCTCACGCTCGCCGTTCTCTCGCAGCTGCGCGCGAGTGCCAACTGGCACCGGATCGCGCGCGAGTGGATGTACGGGGATGCGGCTGTGACCGAGCTTGGGCGCGAAGAGGAAGAGTTCTACGCCGGGACCGGCGTTACGAGTTAGCAGCGGCCGAACTCCGAGTTAGCAGGCGCTGAACTCCGAGTTAGCAGCGGCTCCGGCGAGCGCCCTACAGCACCTGGATCTGCATCAGCGACGTCGTCCCCGGCCGCCCCGAGGGCAGGCCCGCCGTGATCCCGACGCGCGCGCCCTTCTTGCACCAGCCCAGCTCGAGCACGCGGCGGGCCGAGTCGGCGATCAGATCCTCGGTCGTCTCGTGGCGGGGGATCGAGGAGGCCTGCACGCCCCACATCAGCCCGCAGCGGCGCACGGTCTCGCGTCCGGGGGAGAGCGCATAGATCGGCGCGGTCGGGCGGTGCGCTGAGACCAGCCGCGCCGAGCGACCGGAGAGGGTCGGCACGATCAGCGCGTCGAGGCCCAGTTCGCGCGCGGCCAGGCACAGTGAGTGCGCGACCGTGTGCGCCGGGTCGCCTTCGGTGCGACGGACGCGCGTCGTATTCCAGCGCTCATAGGGCGCCATCGCCTCGGCCTGCTCGGCCACGGCGGCCATCATCGCGATCGCTCCTACGGGGTAGGCCCCGATCGCCGTCTCCTGGGAGAGCATCACCGCGTCGGTGCCGTCGAGAATCGCGTTGAAGACATCGGCCACCTCGGCGCGCGTCGGGCGCGAGGAGGTCACCATCGAGTCGAGCATCTGTGTTGCCGTGATCGAGGGGCGCGCCAGATAGCCGGAGAGCTCGAGCAGTTTCTTCTGCACGGCCGGAACCTGCTCGATCGGCATCTCGATGCCGAGGTCCCCGCGCGCCACCATCACGCAGTCAGAAGCCCTGATGATCGCCTCCGCGCGCTCGACCGCCTGCGGCTTCTCCATCTTGGCGATCAGCGGCAGGCGGGTGTGCTCGCGCACCGTTTCGACATCCTTGGGGTCGCGCACGAACGACAGCGCGACCATGTCCACGCCGATCGATTCGCCGTGGCGCAGCAGCTCCAGGTCCTCCTCGGGCACCGAGGGCAACGCATCGGCGGGACCCGGGATGTTCAAACCCTGCCGCGAGGCGACGGCGCCGCCGACCTCGACTTTCGCGTCGACTTCGTTTGCCTCGGCGCGCACGTCTGAGACGCGCAGCCTGACCGAGCCGTCGGCCAGGTAGAGCACCTCACCAACCGTGAGCGCGTCCGCCAGACCGGGCCAGGTGATCGACATGTGCCCCGCGTCGCCTTCGCGCTCCTCGCCGCAACTGAACGTCACCATGTCGCCGGGCTTGAGCTCGACCACGTCTTCGCGCAGCGGCCCGATCCGCAGCTTTGGCCCCGGCAGGTCCTGCAGGATCGCAACCGGCCGCCCGGCCTTGCCGGCCGCGTCGCGCACGCGCCGCACGGTCTCCTCGTGCTCGGCCAGCGTCCCGTGCGAGTAGTTCAGCCGCGCCACGTCCATCCCGGCGCGCACCATCGCAAGCAGCGTCTCGGGCTCGCGCGAGGCGGGCCCGATGGTGGCGACGATCTTCGTGCGGCGCATCGTCTGTGCAAGGTAGCGGCAGAGGCGTGCGCGCGCGGTTGTGCCGGTGTTACGTTGCTAGTCTTTACATATGGCTGTGAAAGTAAAGAAGGCACGAAGTGGCGTCCCGCGGCCCCGGGGCAGTTCGCGCGTGTCCAGCAAGCATCAGATCACGATCCCGATCGCCGCTTTCAGCGAGGCCGGCTTGCGCGAGGGGGACATGGTGCAGGTCAGTGCGCAGGGCCGCGGACGCGTCTTGATCGCGCGTGTAGACGATCTCCTTGACGAGTACGCCGGCTGCCTGAGTAGCGGCGGAGAGCTTGGTCAAGCTGTGCGGGGGTTGCGCGGCGAGTGGGATTGACTCTGCTCGACTCGACGGTCATCGTTGGCTTTCTGGACACCGACGATGCTCTGCACGAAGTATCCGTTGCCAAGCTGCGAGAGATGGCCGGCTCATCCTCGTTCGCGGCATCGGTCGTCAGCTACGCGGAGGTGATGACCGGGGCGGAGCTGGGTCATCACCCGGTGAAGCGAGTACAGGGGTTCTTTGACGCACTCGTCCGTGAGCTCATCCCCGTCGATCGCGCCATCGCGGGACGTGCCGCCAAGATACGAGGAAAACGCCGTTCGCTGCCAATGCCAGACGCTCTGATCCTCGCGACAGCGGATCTACACGGCGAGGTTGACACGGTGCTTTGCGCAGACGGCGACTGGTCGAAGGTCAAGGGACTTGACTGCCACGTCGAGATGCTCAAAGTAGAGGACTGATCTGTGCTCGGACCGTCAAGACCCGTCCCACGCGTCGGTGAGCCGGCACGCATCAAGCACTTCGGGGGCGGCTCGGAAGCGGGGGTGGTGGTGGCGGTCGAGGGCGAAGGTCACCACGTGCGAGTGCGCGGTGAGGACGGCGAAGAGCACGAGTTCGTGCTCAGCCCCAAAAACGCCCGCTTCGTCTCCGCAGGGGATCCGCACGGCCCGCGGTTGGAACTGCTCGACTGAGCCTTCGCCAGAGTGTGCAGCGGATGCGTGCGCTCGAGAATCGTCTCACCAGCGGCGTAGCGTGTGGTCCATGACGCTTTTACAGGCTCCAGAGGGGGCTCCCGCGTGGCGGACTGCGCGCCGACAGTGGTGTTATGGTGGTGCCACCATGGTGGTGCGAACCCAAGTAACGCTCGACGCCGACATGCACAGGCGCGCAAAGAAGCGTGCCGCCGAGCGGGGCATCTCGTTCGCCGAGTACATCCGCCAGACGGTCGATCGCGATTTGGGGGAGGCCCCCAAGACCGACATCGGCGAGATCTGCGGCCTGTTCGCCTCAGGCCGATCCGATGTCTCATCCAACGTCGACAGGTATCTCGGCGAATCGCTTCGGCGAGAGCAGCTGCGCGAGAGCGGGCAGACCGGCCGATGAGCCTGTTCGTCGACACCTCGGCCTTCTACGCTTTGGCCGACCGGGACGACAGGCATCACCATCGGGCGAGCGAGTTGCTGCTCGGTCAGAGCGCTCTTCTGACAACCGATCATGTGCTGGTCGAGTCCTGGCGGTTGATGCGTGACAGCGGCGGATACGCGAGCGCTGAGCGGTTCTGGTCAGGCATCCGCGGCGGTATGGCCAACGTCGAGGTCGTGCTTGCGGGTGACATGGACACCGCTTGGCGGATCGGCGAGTTGTTCTCTGACCAGGATTTCTCGATCGTCGATCGCACCAGCTTCGCGGTGATGGAGCGACTGGGGATCGATCGCGTCGCCACGTTCGACAATGACTTCTCGATCTACCGTTACGGACCGCGTCGCGAACACGCCTTCGACGTCCGTCGTTGACCTCTGGATCGCACTGAGGTCGGCAGGCAAAGGCCGGTCGTAGCCGACCTCGGCGCTCTACGGCACGCGCACGTCTGGGAACCACTCCGCGCAATGCTCACGCAACGCCTGTTTGACCCATGCCCGCTCGCCCGGCGAGGCCGAGCGCAGGCGCGCGAGTAGCTCGTGCGGGCGGTCGAAGACCACACCGGCGATGCTCCAGCGCGCCGCCAGGCGCTCGAACAGCAGCTCGAGCGCCCGCTGCTCTGAGTCCTCGCGGGTCGCCGCGGCCGTGGCTGTACCGCCTGCCAGCACATTTTTGTACTCGAGGCGAGCCCCCGGCGTGAGCGAGCCGCGCAACGTCAGCTTGCCGGCCTGCGAGTCCTCGTAGTCGCTGGTTGGCGCGCTCAGCTTCTCGTGGCCCGAGCGCGCGCGGCTGCGGCGGCCCACCTCTAGAAGGTGTTGGCGGCGCTCAGCAACTGCGAGCGCACGTCGCCGGTTACGGGCTTTGCGTGCCCCGGCCAGGTCGCCGCCGGCTCCATCTCGGCCAGCTTGCGGATCGAGGCCTGCGCCTGCTCGGTGTCGTAGTTATAGGTGCGCTCGGGCACGTGCGGTGGACAGCCGCGCCCCCACATTTCAAGTGTGTAGAAGCAGTCTGAGACGAGCGCCAGGCGATCTGATTCGCGCCACAAACCGATCTGGCCGGGGGCGTGGCCGGGCAGCTCGATCACCTTGAAGCCGGCGATCGAATCGCCCTCCGACAGCGTGCTTGCGATCCGCACCGGACCGGCGTCCCAGGCGTAGCGGTGCATCATCCGGTGAATCTGGCGCTGCGGCGCCGGCAGGCCGACCAGGTTCTTCGGCCAGTAGCGAAAGCCGCCGCTACCTTCGGCGTCCTCGCGCTCGGCCGGATGACAGAGCACCGGAACGCCCAGCGCGGGCGCGACGCCACGGTGGTCGGTGTGGCCGTGGCCGAGCACGACGCGCTTGATGCCGCCGAGCTTGGCGCCGGCGGAGGCGACCGCTTTGACCATCGTGCGCGCGCCCGCGTCATACAGCGTGACGCCGCCCAGCTCGGAGTCCTCGATCAGGTAGACGTTGCAGCGGCCCGGCTGGCCCTGCACCACCCACACGCCCTCTGCGACCAGCTTGGCGTCCTGGTCTCCCACCGCCGCCACCTTCGTCTTGAGGTTGAAGGCCCCCATCATCCGCTGCTCGGCCCCCGAGCCCCGCGGCGGCATCATGCCGATCTCGCGGGCGAACGTGAGCCCGTCGGTAAAGGCTTCGTTGCCCTGGATCAGCCCGTCGCGCACGGTGAGCACGTCAACGCCCTCGAGCACCAGCGGCGACCCGGTCGCGGCGACCCCGTTGAACGGCTCAGAGCCCGCGAAGGTGCCGGTGATCTGCCACTGCACCGCGCAGCGCTCGCCCTCGGTGGTCGTCTCGACCACCTCCATTTTCATGTCGGGCAGCGCGCCGACGAGCGCGCCGATGAACTCGCGCACGCCCTCGGGGGCGCGCACGTCGACCTGCCCGCGCACGTACTCGCGCCCGCCCGGAGCCCACATGCTCACCGCGAGATCGACGTCGCCGGCGTCGATCGCCGCAAAGTAGCGCCGCGCCACGCTCTCGGCGTCGCCGCCGGAGCCGCCGCGCGAGCCGCCGCGCTTGCCGGCGGCCGGACGGTGGATGTTGGCCGCGGCCTCCTTGACCTTGCTCGCCGCCTTACCGGTCTGCTCTGTCTCGATCTCAGCCATGCCGCCTCCTTTGGACGCCTCTTGCACCGCCCCCTGGCCAGAGTGTAGGGAGCGTCGAGCGCCCGCGGCTCGCGGTTGGGGATAGGGTTGGCCGCCGTGAGCGAGCAGACGCGAAAGCGGGAGTTGGGTCGAGGCGAGCGAGTGTTGCCCGGTGTCTACAGGCTGCGACTGCCGCTGCCCTGGCCCGGTGTTCCACACGGCAACGCGTGGGCGGTCAAGTCCGGCGACGGCATCGTGCTGTTCGACACCGGCATGCACCAGCCCGGCTCGATGAGCGAACTGGAACGTGCGCTTGCGATGTGCGGGCTGGCAGTCGAGGAGGTCCGGCTGGTGGTCTGCACACATGCGCACTCCGACCACTACGGGCAGGCGGCGACGATTTGCGAGCGGGCCGGCTGCGAGCTGTGGATGCACCCGAAATACGAGCACATGTCCGTCGATGAGCGCAATCCTGAGGCGACGCTCCAGCGTCGCATCGAGGTGGCGCGTCAGAGCGGCGTGCCCGAGGAGCCGCTGCGCCGCTTCGCCGAGGAGCGCAAGGACCACGAATCGGGCATCTCCGCGGTGATCGCGCCCGACCGTGCGCTCTTGCCCGGCGTCGAGGTGATGAGCGACCTGGGCGCCTGGACCGTGCACGAGACACCCGGCCATGCGCCCTCGCACGTCTGCCTGTTCCAGCCCGAGCGGCGGCTGCTTATCTCAGGCGATCACCTGCTGGGGCGCATCTCGCTGTTCTTCGACATGGGCTACTCGCCCGACCCGGTCGGCGAATTCGTCTCCTCGCTGGATGTCGTGCAGCGCCTGGGCGCGCGCCTGTGCCTGCCGGGGCACGGACGCACGTTCACCGACGTGCTCGCCCACATCGAAGGTAACCGCGTGCTCGTGGCCGAGCGGCTCAAGCGAGCGCTGGCTGCGATCTCCGAGCGGCCGCTGACCGTCTTTGAGACCGTGCCCCGCCTTTACGCGCAGGAGGAGCTCGCAACGCACGGGGGGCCTTGGCTGCTGAGCGAAACCTTTGCGATGCTCACCCATCTCGCTGTGCTAGGGCAGGCCACTCGCGACGGCGCCGAGCCAGAGCGCTGGAGCGCCACTTAGCACGCGACGGCGCAGGCGCGCCAGCGCCGGAGCTATCCATCCTCTCAGCCGTCCAAACATTGACACGCTCGTGTTAGGCTTTGCCAATGCGCATCGACGAGCTGCTCGCGGCGGGGGAGCCGGTCTTCTCCTTTGAGTTCTTCCCGCCCAAGACCGAGCAGGGCGAGCACAACCTCTACGAGGCGCTGGCCGAGCTGCGTACGCTCGAGCCTTCGTTCGTGTCGGTCACCTACGGCGCCGGCGGCTCCACGCGCGCGAAGACGATCGAGATCGTCAGTGCAATCAAGCAGGACTATGGGCTGGAGGCGATGGCGCACTTCACCTGTGTGGGCGCCACGGTGCCCGAGCTGCGCGCCACGCTGGATCAGATGCGGGCGGCCGGAATCGAGAACGTGCTGGCGCTGCGCGGCGACGCCCCGGCGGGGGAGGAGGACTGGGTCAAGACCGAGGGCGGGCTCGAGTACTCGCGCGAGCTGGTGGAGCTGATCCGCGCCGACTACCCGTTCGCGATCGGCGCCGCCTGTTTTCCCGAGACCCACATCCATGCGTCAAGCGCCGAGGCCGACGTGGCCTATCTGGCCGAGAAGGTCGGCGCCGGCGTGGACTTCCTAATCACGCAGCTGTTCTTCGACAACGCTTTCTATTTCGACTTCGTCGACCGCGCCCGTGCCGCGGGAATCCAGGCGCCGATCATCCCGGGCATCCTGCCGATCACGCAGATCGGTCAGCTGGAGCGGATGACGAAGATGTGCGGCGCCTCGATCCCCGAGGGCCTGCGCCGCGAGCTGTACGCGCGCGAGGCCAGCCCCGAGGCGGTCGTTGACTTCGGCGTTGCCTACGCGACGCTGCAGTGCGCGGAGCTGCTGCAGGCGGGCGCCCCCGGCATTCACTTCTACACGCTCAATCGCTCGCCGGCGACACGCGCGATCTTGGGTGCTTTGAAGCTGGCGCGGCCGTGGGAGAGCCGTGACTACCCCGCTTCGATCTCCAGCGCCTCGGCCAGCCTGGGCGAGCCGTCGGCGGCTTCGTAGCGCACGTCGACCGAGTCGTCCTGTTTGTAGGTGCCGACACCCCAGGCGCCCAGCAGCCAGCGGCGCTTTGAGATCTTGTCCTTGCGCAGCTCGCGCGCGAACATCAGCGTGCTGCCCTTGACCTGGTAGTCGCGACCCTCCTGCTGAGGCACGCCGTTGAGGAACACCTGGTAGGGCGAGCGCACCTCCGGCGGCAGCTTCACGATCGAGCGGGCCACGGCGTCATTATCCCCCGCCCGGGCGCCTATGCTCGCCGGCGTGAGCAATCTCGTTGGAGGCGAGCAGATTCAGTACACCGTGCGCCGCTCGGCCCGCGCCCGCCGCGTGCGCGTGAACGTCCGCGCCCACACCGAAGTGGAGGTGGTGCTGCCC
>JBOGXY010000109.1:0-2085 GCA_050696495.1 Solirubrobacteraceae bacterium | reverse complement strand
CGTGGAGAGGGCCCACTTCGCGCGCGCGCGCGAGTCACCCTCTTTTTCAATACACCCACTCGGTGGGATGCGAATTGCCGCGACGGCACTCACCGGTCGATGCCTCCAAGGATCGGGTCGAGCATCGCAAGAGTCGCGATCATGTCGGCTATATAGGAGCCCTCCGCCATGTGCGAGAGCGCCTGCAGGTTCACGAAGGAGGAGTCACGCATGTGCACGCGCGCGGGCTTTGAGGAGCCGTCGGAACGCACGAAGCAGGCAAGCTCGCCGCGCGGACCCTCGATCGGGTTATAGACCTCGCCGGGCGGGACGCGGAAACCCTCGGTGACGAGCTTGAAGTGATGGATCAGCGCCTCCATCGATGTCGCAAGCTCGTGTCTGGGGGGGAGGGCGACCTTACGGTCGCTCGTTATGTGCGCCCCCTCCGGCAACCCATCGAGCGCCTGTTCGACGATCTTCACCGACTCGTAGATCTCCGCTACACGAACCGCGAAGCGGTCGTAGTTATCGCCGACCGTGCCGACCGGGATCTTGAACTCGAAGTCCTCGTAGGAGCTGTAGGGCGCCGCCTTGCGCAGATCCCAGGGATTGCCGGCGGCCCGCAGCAGCGGCCCGGTGACGCCCAACCCGAGCAAAGTCTCGGCGTCCAGCGGGCAGGTGCCGCGCAGGCGCTGGAGGATCAGCTGGTTGGCGTCGAGGATCGCGCGGTACTGGTCGGTGCGCTGCGGCATCACCTTGCAGAACTCGCGGGCCTTCTCGACGAAGCCTGAGGGGATGTCCTCCATCACGCCGCCGACTTGGAAGTAGCGCGTGTGCATGCGCGCTCCAGAGGACATCTCGAACAGGTCGAGGATCAGCTCGCGCTCGCGCAGGCAGTACAGGAAGATCGACACCGCGCCGAGATCCAGTGCGCTCGTGCCCAGCCAGATCAGGTGCGAGGCGATCCTGTTGAGCTCCAGGTGGATCACGCGCAGGTACTGCGCGCGCTTGGGCACATCGACCTCCAGCAGCGTCTCGACCGCGCCTACGTAGGCCATCGAGTTGAAGTAGTAGGCCAGGTAGTCCATCCGCTCGACCACCGGGATGACCTTCCAGTAGGCCTTGTCCTCGGCGGTCTTCTCGATGCCGGTGTGCACGTAGCCGATCACCGGCTTGATCGAGCGCACGACCTCGCCCTGGAGGGTGACGAGCAGTCGCAGAACGCCGTGCGTGGCAGGGTGGTGCGGGCCGAAGTTGAGCGTCAGCAACTCGTCATGAGTGTCCTCGCCGACCGCTGAGAGCGTGATCGACTCCTCCTGGCGGCGATACTCGGACATCTGACCGGTCGCGCTCATCGGTGCTCCTCGTCCGTTCTGAAGCTCATCGCACGCCTTCGCCCGGAGCGCCGCCGCTGACGGTGCCAATGCCCTCCGAGGCGGCCTCGTTGTAGGTGAAGATCACCGGTTCGCCGCCGATCGGGAAGTCGCGGCGCTGCGGGTGGCCCTCGTAATCCTCCGGCATCAGAATCCGCCGCAGGTCGGGATGGCCGCGAAAGATCACGCCGAACATGTCGTAGATCTCGCGCTCCTGGTGATCGGCGGTGGGCCAACCGTTGCCGTCGGGACCGTCCGGCGTGACCGAGTCGACCTCTGGAGCGTCTGTGCTCACGCGCAACTTGACCGTGACGCGGTCGACGCGGCTCATGTCAAGCAGCTCGTAGTGAACGCCAAGGCGCGGCTCCCGCGGGTAGTAGTCCACACCGTGCACGCTTGCCAGGAAGCTGTAGCCGCGCTCGCGCAGCGCGGCGAGCACGGCGCGAATCGACGGCGGCGCGACTTCCAGCGTGGCGCTCCCGCGGAAGTGCAGCGTGTCGAGGATCGCCTCGGCGCCGATGCCCTCGCTCGCGCGCAGATCGGAGGCGAGCAGCTCAAGGCCCGTCGCGTCAGGCACCGGGGAGGATCTCCTCGGTGCCCTGCGCTTTGTAGCGCTCGCGCCAACCGGCGTCGGGGTCGTCTTGGACAATCTTGCTCAGCTTTAGGATGCCGTGAATCAGCGCCTCGGGGCTCTGCGGGAAGCCGGGGACGTGCACGTCGATCGGCTGTTACT
>JBOGXY010000108.1:0-4166 GCA_050696495.1 Solirubrobacteraceae bacterium | reverse complement strand
GTCTACAACCACTACAAGCGCGTGCAGATGATGCAGTCCGGCGACTCGGACATCGAGCTGCAGAAGTCAAACATACTGCTGCTCGGACCGACGGGCTGCGGCAAGACACTGCTGGCCCAGACGCTCGCGCGCATCCTCAACGTCCCATTCGCGATCGCCGATGCCACGGCCCTCACCGAGGCCGGCTACGTCGGCGAGGATGTCGAGAACATCCTGCTCAAGCTGATCCAGGCCGCCGACTATGACGTCAAGAAGGCCGAGACCGGGATCATCTACATCGACGAGGTCGACAAGATCGCGCGCAAGGCCGATAACCCGTCGATCACCCGCGACGTCTCCGGTGAGGGCGTCCAGCAGGCGCTGCTGAAGATCCTCGAGGGAACACAGGCATCCGTGCCGCCTCAGGGCGGGCGCAAGCATCCCCACCAGGAGTTCCTGACGATCGACACCACCAACATCCTGTTCATCTGCGGTGGCGCGTTTGCTCACCTCGACGGAGTGATCGAACGACGCATCGGCCACAACGGCATCGGCTTCGCCGCGGCGATGCAGACCAAACAGGAACGCGATACCGGCGAGATCTTCGAGCACTGCCTGCCTGAGGACTTGATCGAATACGGCCTTATCCCCGAGTTCATCGGGCGTCTGCCGGTGGTGAGCGCCGTTCATCAGCTGACCTGCGACGATCTGATCTCGATCCTGACCGAACCGCGCAACGCGCTGGTCAAGCAGTTCCAGCGCTTCTTCTCCTTCGACGGCATCGAGTTGGTGTTCGCCGAGGACTCGCTGCGTGCCGTCGCCGAGAAGGGCCTGCAGCGCGAAACCGGCGCCCGTGGTCTGCGCTCGATCATCGAGGAGATTCTGCTTGAGGTGCAGTTCGAACTGCCGTCGCGCCGCGACGTGAAGAAGTGCGTGGTCACCCGCGACACCGTTGAAAAAGGCACCACCCCGACGCTCGTCACCGAAGCCGCACCCGAGGAGGACTCCGAGCGCGAGCTGCGCGAGGAGTCGGCGTAGCAACTTCCGTGCACGACGAGTTCCGCATCGACGTCGAAGTTCCGCGCGAGCGCGCGCATGAGCTGCTCGACGCGCTCGGCTCGCTGAGCCACGGCTCCTCAGAAGGGGTGGCACTACCCCAGCACGTTGCCGTCACCCATGAGGAGGGGCACCTCTTCATGTACGCCGATTCCTCACAGGAGGCCGCCGACGCAAGCGCCGCGCTGGTCTCGATTCTTGCCAAGCTCGAGATCGATGCGCAGCCCTCCACCCATCGCTGGCATCCGGAGGAGGAGCGCTGGGAGGACGCCTCGGCTCCACTGCCGTCGAGCGCAGGCGAACACGCAGTCGAGCATGCGCGCCTGGAGGAGCTCGAGACGCAGGAGTCCGAACAGGCCGGGCACCCGCAATGGGAAGTTCGGGTAACGCTGCCGACCCATCACGACGCGCGCGAATTCGCCGAGCGCCTGGAGTCAGAGGGCTATCCGCTGCGCCGCCATTGGCGCCACTTGCAGCTGGGCGCCCGCGACGAGGACGACGCACGCGCATTGGCCGCACGCCTACAGGCCGAGGCCCCAGACGGCAGCGCGATCGAGGCCGAGGGCGACGCCGCGGACGCCTGGGCCGAGGTGATCGGGCCGGCGCGGCCGTTTGCGATTTTCGGCGGCTTGGCCCAGTAGCCCGCGCCGTCCGGCGTACACTCACGCTCCCATGACGGAGCGCATCGCAGAGCTTGAGAGTCGTACCCGCTTCGAACCCTCTGAGGTCGAGTCGCGGATCTTCGAGCGCTGGCTTGACAGCGGGCTCTTTCATCCCCAACCCGACGGTGATCCGCAGCAGAACTACTCGATCGCGATCCCGCCGCCGAACGTCACGGGGTCGCTGCACATGGGGCACGCGCTGAACGGATCGATCCAGGATGTCCTGATCCGCTACCACCGCATGAAGGCGGTTGAGCGCACGCCGCCTTCGCGCACCAAGTGGATCCTCGGCACCGACCATGCCGGCATCGCCACGCAGGCACAGGTCGAGAAGGCGCTGCTGGCCGAGGGGAGCGGTCGTCACGAGCTCGGGCGCGAGGCGTTTGTGGAGCGGGTGTGGGACTGGCGCGAGCACTACGGGCACACGATCGTCGAGCAGTTCAAGCGGCTTGGCGCTTCCTGTGACTACGCTGACGAGCGCTTCACGCTCGACGAGGGCTATGCGCGCGCCGTCGTCGCCGTGTTCGTACGGCTGTACGAGAAGGGCTGGATCTACCGCGACCGCTACATCGTCAACTGGGACCCGGGCTCTCGCTCGGCGATCTCTGACCTGGAGGTCGAGGAGCGACAGGAGACCGACACGCTGTATTCGATCCGCTACGACCTGGAAGGCGGAGGCAGCGTGACGATCGCGACGGTGCGCCCGGAGACGATGCTCGGCGACACCGCCGTTGCGGTGCATCCGGATGACGAGCGCTACCGCGACCTCGTCGGGCGCAAGGCGGTCCTGCCGCTGGTCGGTCGCCGTCTGCCGGTGATCGCCGATGAACACGTGAAGATGGACTTCGGCACCGGCCAGTTGAAGATCACGCCGGCGCACGACCCCAACGATTTCGAGATCGGTGCTCGTCACGACCTGGATCAGGTCTCTGTGATCGGCGAGGACGGTCGGATGAGAGCCGAGGCGGGCGAGCGCTTCGCGGGGCTGAGCGTGATGCAGGCGCGTGAGGCGGTTGTGGCGGCTTTGCGCGATGAAGACCGGATCGTCGCCGAGGAGCCCTACGAGCACGAAGTTCCCTATTCGCATCGCTCCGGCGAGCGGATCGAGCCGCTGATCTCACTGCAGTGGTTCATGGACATGACCGAGCCGGCCAAGCCCGCGATCAAGGCTGTGCTCGACGGCGAGGTGCGCATCGTGCCCGACAATCACCGCCGCGTCTACCTGGACTGGATGGCGGCGATTCGCCCCTGGTGCATCTCACGCCAGTTGTGGTGGGGGCACCGGCTGCCCGTCTATTACTGCGAGACCTGCTCGCACATTCACGTCGTCGCCGGCGAACCGGACGCTTGCTCTGAGTGTGGCGGGCGCCTGTGCCAAGAGGAGGACGTGCTCGACACGTGGTTCTCCTCCGCTCTGTGGCCGTTTGCCACGCTCGGCTGGCCCGAGCAGACGCCTGAGCTTGCCTCCTTCTATCCCACCGACGTGCTCTCAACAGCGCGCGACATCCTGTTCCTTTGGGTGGCGCGGATGATCATGATGGGCATCGAGCTGACCGGCAAGGCGCCGTTCTCAGATGTCTACATCCACTCCGTCATCCAGGCGCCCGACGGGCGGCGCATGTCCAAGTCGCTTGGCACCGGCATCGATCCGATCCAGGAGATCGAGCGCCACGGCGCCGACGCCGTTCGCTTCGGGTTGCTTGCGATGTCATCGACCCAGGACGTGCGCTATTCGGTCGAGAAGATCCAGCAGGGGCAGGCGCTTGCCAACAAGCTGTTCAACGCGACCCGCTTTGCCCTGCTGCGCGTGCATGCGAGTCTCGGCGCCGAGGCGGCCGCCGAGCTTGAGGCAGAGCCGATGCCGCGCGCCGTCGAGGATCGATGGATTCTCTCGCGCCTGGCGCAGATCGAGACCGACACGGCCGCGCGGATCGAGGACTACGACTTCTCCCATGCCGCGCTCGGCCTGTATGACTTCGTCTACGGCGAGCTGTGTGACTGGTACCTCGAGCTGGTCAAGCCGCGGCTCTGGGACGGCGATGCCGGCACCGCCTCGACGCTCCTGCACGTGCTCACTGAGACGGTCACGCTCGCGCACCCGCTGATCCCGTTCGTGACCGAGGAGATCTACAGCTACATTCCGGGCAGCGAGGGGCTGCTGGCGCAGCGCGTCGCCACCCCGCAGCCGTCGCTGATCGACCCAGCCCGGGAGTCGCCCACGCAGCGGGCGATCGCCGCGATCCAGGCGATCCGTACCTGGCGCGACGGCGCCGACGTCAAGCCCTCGGCGCTGCTGCCCGCGCGCCTGGAGGCCGAGGGGTATGCCTCCACGCTCGGCCAGATCGCGCGACTGGGACGGCTCGAGCTGTCTGCCGATGGGGCCGCCGCGCCCGCTGGCGCCGCGGCCCCATCGATCCTGATCCCAGGCGGAGCGATCGAGATCCTGCCGTCCGCGGAGGTCGACCTCGA
>JBOGXY010000107.1:0-26057 GCA_050696495.1 Solirubrobacteraceae bacterium | reverse complement strand
GACCGCCGCTTTCGCGAACGCGGACGCTCGGTGAGAGAGGCGCTCAACCCTCTGCTCGACGTCGCCAAGGGACACCCGCAGCGAGCAATGCTGCTCGCACACCGTCTCTGGGAGGAGGTCGAGCATGGCGGTACGGGCACGCTTGAGGACTGGAGCGCCGCGCACGCTGCCACGCTTGCGGAGCTCGAGCCCGAGTTCGACGCGCAATGGCGTGGGTTTGACCTCTCAGAGCGAAAGACCATGCGCGCCCTTGTCGCCGGCGAAGGGTCTCCCTATAGAGGCGACGTGCTCGATCGCCTCGAGCTCACCAAGGACCGGGTCCGCAGAGCGCTGCCCCGTTTGCTCGCAACGGCCGACATCGAGAGCATCGAGGACGGCTATCGCGTCGTCGATCCGCTGCTTGTGGAGTGGGTTGAGCGCGTAGGCGACTGACCGGCGCTAAGCAAGCTCAGCCGCGTGAGAACGGCCGGTGGTGCGCGGCGCCGAGGCGGTCGAGCACACCGGTGAGCAGCTCGGTGCTCTCCTGGCTCATTTGTGCTTCGACCGAAGCGAGTTCAGCGGCGAGGTCGGCGGCCGGCTCGGGTGGCGGCTCGGGGTAGATCGGCTCAGGGGCCGCCATCGCGACGACCTCGACCTCGACCTCTACCGGCTCCGGCTCGAGGGCCGCGGCGAGCTTCGTCTTGCGCTTGCGGAACAGGCGCGCAAAGAAGCCAAGTTGTGGCTCATGCCCTGAAAGCGGCTCAGGAGCAGGTTCGGGCTCGATCACCGTAGTCACGGGCTCGACGGTCGATACCGGCTCATCGGCATCCTCGGGCTCTAGCTCCACCGCGACGCCGGCAGTCGTCTCGACATCGGGCGCCGGTCCCGGCTCAGCCTCTGTCATCGGCTCAACCTCCGCCTGCGGCGCCTCGCGCGTGAGCGAGAGGGTCACCTTCGTGCCCCAGCCCGACTGCTCGAGCTCGACGACGCCCGTTGCGCCCTCGGCCTCCCACTCGACCTTGCTCTCGGGCTCGACGGCCGTGATGCGGATATCGCCCAGCTCGCCGAGGTGCCTGGCCAGGGACTCGGAGCTGCTTAGCTCCGCCCACAGCTCGGGGGGAGACTTGACAAGGGTGCGTTGCACCTCGGCGGAGACGCTCATCGCTCCCCAGTTTCGAGCGTGACGGCGGGAGTCCTTCTGTTGATTGCTCCTCTTGCAGAGACTCCTATGAGTCGGTTTCAAGCCGGACTTCGATCCGGCGACAAAACTACATTCATAAAAAGTATATTTGACTATAGTTTAGTTTGCTATAGTTTTCCAAATGAATCCTGGAGATCTGTTCGTCGGACGAAAACTGGAGCTCGAATCTCTGGACGCTGAGCTGGCACACGTACGGGCTACCGGCGAGGGACGCTTCGCGTGGATATGCGGTCGACGCCGTGTCGGCAAGTCCAGGCTCGTGCAGGAGCTCGTCGAGAGCTCTGGAGAGCCTTATGTCTTCTACCAGGCCCCTCGCCGGTCGCTCCCCGAAGGTCTGGAGCGCTTCCGCCGGGCGCTTGAGGACTCCAACTTGCCGGCCGCCCAACTGGTGCGCGAGGGCGCGCGCTTTGAGGGCTGGCCGGCAGCGCTGCGGTTGGCCTCTCAGGAGGCGACACCGCAGCGACCGGCGGTGATCGTAATCGATGAGCTGCCCTATCTGGTCGAGTCCGATCGCGGTGTTCCGGCCGATATCCAGGAGGCTTGGGACCGGGATCTTCGGCGACGGCCGGTGCTGCTCGTGTGCATAGGCAGCGACGTGCGCATGATGCGTGCTCTGACACAGCATCCGGCCGAGCTGTTCGGTCGTCCCACGCGAGAGATGCTCGTAGCGCCCTTCAGCCCGCGCGACCTCGCCGCGCTGTCAGGCCTGGAGGCGATCGAGGCACTTGACCGTTACCTGATCGTTGGCGGTCTGCCGATGATTGCCCGCTCCTGGCCGCACAGCGCGAACAGGCGGCACTATCTGGAGCGCGCACTGGCGGACCCGTCGAGTCCGTTGGTGGTTGACGGTATGCGCATTCTCGATGCGGAGTTTCCGGCCGAACTGCAGGCTCGCAGCGTGCTCGAAGCGATCGGACACGGTGAGAGGACATTCACGGCAATCGGCGTTCGCAGCGGCGTTGCCAATCACACCGGATTGACGTCGGCGTTGGGCCTACTAACCGCAAAGGGGATAGTCAACGCACGACTGCCCTACGCGGCCCCGCCTGGACGCAAGAACAAGCGCTACGTGGTCGCGGATCCCTACCTGCGCTTCTGGCTGCGTTTCATCGCCGGCGGAGTGGAGGAGATCGACAGGGGACGCAGCGATCTGCTGCTTGCGCGCATCGAGCGTGACTGGAGCGCGTTTAGGGGCATGGCGATCGAGTCGATAGTGAGGCGCTCGCTCGAGCGGTTGCTTCCGGACAGGCGGTTTGGCGATGCTCGCTACGTGGGCGGCTACTGGACGCGCAAGAATGTCCCCGAGGTCGATCTGGTCGGGGCTGATGCCCCCGAGCCGAGCAGCGTGTCGTTCGTGGGCTCGATCAAGTGGCGCGAGAACGCGCCCTTCTCGCGTCGGGATACTCGCAGCCTGATCGAGCAGCGCAGCCAAGTCCCGGGCGCCGATGAGGCGCTCCTTGTTGGCGTTTCGCGCCGCGGGTTCTCCGCCGACACCGGACTGGATGTCGAGCTCTCGCCGGAAGATCTCTTGAACGCCTGGCCTGAGTCCTGACGGCAAAGGGCCTACGCGACGCCCTCGTGGCCGCTCAAACTGCAGCGCGTGCGTCGCGAGGCGCGATCAGACCCCGCTCGTGCAGCAGCTCCGCCAATTGCACGGCGTTGGTGGCGGCCCCCTTGCGCAGGTTGTCGGCCACGATCCACATATCGAGCGCGCGCTCGTGGCCCGGGTCGCGGCGGATTCGCCCGACGAATACCTCGTCGTGGCCGCTGGCGAGCGTCGCCAGTGGGTACAGGGCGGCCTCGGGATCGTCGGCGACCGTGACGCCCGGCGCGGCGCGCAGCAGCTCGCGCGCGCGCTCGGGGGAGAGCTCGTCGCGCGTCTGCACGTTGACGGCCTCGGAGTGGCCGTTGAGCACCGGCACGCGCACGCAGGTGGCGCTCACGCGGATCGACTCGTCGCCGAGGATCTTGCGCGTCTCGTCGATCAGCTTGCGCTCCTCGTCGGTGTGGTCGTCGCCGGGTGCGAACGAGCCGGCGTGGGGCAGCGCGTTGAAGGCGATCTGGTGCGCATAGGCCTGCGGCGCCGGCGGCTCGGTCTCGTGCAAGAGAGCGTGCGATTGGTCGAGCAGCTCGTCGACGGCCTTCTTGCCGGTGCCCGAGACGGCCTGATAGGTGGAGATGACCAGCCGCTCGATGCCGGCGGCGTCGTGGATGGGCTTCAGCGCGACGACCATCTGCATCGTCGAGCAGTTGGGGTTGGCGAGGATCCCTTGGTGTGAGGCGAGCGCGTCGGGATTGACCTCGGCTACGACGAGCGGCACGTCCTCGTTCATGCGCCACTTCGAGCTGTTGTCCACGACGACGGCGCCGGCCTGCACGAAGCGCGGCGCCCACTCGCCTGAGGTCGAGCCACCTGCAGAGAACAGCGCCAGGTCAAAGCCCTGGATCGTCTCGTCGGTAAGCGACTGGACCGTGCCGACCCCCTCGATCTCCTTGCCGGCCGAGCGCGCGGAGGCAAACGGCACGATCTCCCGCGCAGGGAATCCCCGCTCGCGCAACAGCCGCAGCATCAGCGTGCCGACCTGCCCGGTGGCGCCGACGACGGCGACTTGGTACCCCTCAGTCATCGCTTCAGGGTAGACGGTCAGTGGGCAAGCGAGGCAAGGACGCAGGGAGCGAAATGTGCTCTACACATGAGCGACCGAGGACGCAGCATCGCGCCGCCCAATGGCCGTCTACGGCTTGATCGCCATGAACAGGATCGTCAGCAGCACGAGCCCGTCCATCAGGGCGCCGGTGGCGCCGATCTTCTTGACCAGCGCGTCGTGCTCGGCGCTCGGCGCGAACGCCCCCTCGCCGGAGGCGGCCAGGTCGCGGTCGGCTATCTCGCATAGGCGCTTCTCGTTGGGGCTCAAGAACATCCCCTCGATCGCCCCGATCACGATCACGACGCCAAGCCCCCACTGCACGAAGAACTCGCTCCACAGTTTGCCGTCGGAGGCCAGGTAGATGCCTGCAATCAGTACCACCGTCAACCCCGGCATGATCACGCGCGTGGAGATCGCGTGCAGCGCCTTGTACAGGGCGGGAAGCGCGCGCGAGTCGGCCTTGGTGATCGTCCCCAGCAGGACCGGATAGGCGAGCGTCGCGCCGAAGGCGAACACGACGGCCATGATGTGGACGGCCAGAACTACATCGAAGAAGCTCGCGGCGAGGATCACGGGTCGCAATCCTATTGGCTCAGAACGTCGGCGCGTAGGATCCGAACACGTCCTGCATCGCGCCGCACACCTCGCCCAGCGAGCAGCGGTCCTTCAGCGCCCGGCGGATCGCCGGCAGCAGGTTGTCCTCGCCGCGCGCAACCTCGCGCAGCTCCTCCAGGCGCTTCTCTGCGAGCTGTTGGTCGCGGTCGGCCTTGAACGCCTTCAGGCGATCGACCTGTTCGCGCTCCGATTGCGGGTCCACGCGCAGCAGGTCGGGCACCTCCAGGTCCTCCTCCTCGTACTTGTTGACCCCGACGACGATGTCCTGTCCGATCCGGTAGCGCTCCTGGTAGCCCCAGGCCGACTCGTCGATCTCGCCGGTGATGAACTGGATCGCGTTCACGCTGCCGCCCAGCGCGTCGACCTTCCCGATCAGTTCGTTGGCGCGCGCTTCGATCTCGTCGGTCAGCGACTCCACGAAATAGGACCCGGCGAATGGGTCGACCGTGTCGGCCGCGCCGGACTCGTGCGCGAGGATCTGCTGTGTGCGCAGCGCGATCTTGGCCGCGTGCTCGGTTGGCAGCGCCAGCGCCTCGTCAAAGCCGTTGGTGTGCAGCGACTGCGTCCCGCCGCAGACGGCCGCGAACCCTTGCAGCGCCACGCGCACGATGTTGTTCTCGGGCTGCTGGGCGGTCAGCGTCACCCCGCCGGTCTGAGTGTGGAAGCGCAGCATCGTCGACTTCTCGCTCTTAGCCCCGAAGCGCTCGCGCATGATGTGCGCCCACATGCGCCGGGCGGCGCGGAACTTGGCGACCTCTCCGAAGACGTTGTTGTGGCCGTTGAAGAAGAACGCCAACCGTGGCGCGAAGTCGTCCACGTCCATGCCCTTCTCGATCGCGGCCGTCACATAGGCGATGCCGGAGGAGAGCGTGAAGGCCACCTCCTGCACTGCCGAGCAGCCCTTCTCGCGGAAGTGGTAGCCGGAGATCGAGACCGTGTTCCACTTCGGCACGTTTTCCTGGCAGTACTGGAACAGGTCGGTCGTTAGGCGCATCGTCGGCTGCGGCGGGTAGATGTAGTTGCCCCGCGCGATGTACTCCTTGAGCACGTCGTTCTGCGTCGTCCCGCGCAGCGCGTGCGAGGGCACCCCCTGCTCCTCGCCGACCAGCTCGTAGAGCAGCAGCAGGCAGGCCGCGGGCGCGTTGATCGTCATCGACGTGGAGACCTGATCCAGAGGAATGCCGTCAAAGGCGCTGCGCATATCGTCGATCGTGTCGATCGCCACCCCGGTGCGCCCGACCTCGCCCAGGCAGCGCGGATTGTCGGAGTCAAGGCCCAGCTGGGTGGGCAGATCGAAGGCCATCGAGAGCCCGGTGGAGCCCTTGGAGAGCAGGTAGCGGTAGCGCTCGTTTGACTCCTTCGCCGAGGCGTACCCCGCGTACTGGCGCATCGTCCAGGTCTGTTTGCGGTACATCTCGCGGTGTACCCCGCGCGTATATGGAAACTCCCCCGGCGTGCCGAGGTCCAGATCGGCGGGCAGGTCGCGCTCGTCATAGAGCGGCTCGATCTCGATCCCAGAGTCGGTGAAGCGGCGAGGATCGTCGGGCCCGACGATCGGGGCGACGGTCAACCGCTCGCCGGAATCGCTCGCCGTGTCTTTGTCGCGTGCGCTCATCGCGGGCATCATATGAACAGACCGGGGACGAAACTCCCGCACGGGATTTTCCGAGCCCGGCCGTCTCTCTCGATATGCTGCGCCGCGTGTCGACCTGCCTGGTCACCGGCGGCGCCGGATTCCTCGGTTCGCACCTGTGCGACGAGCTGCTCTCGCGCGGCCATCGGGTGATCTGCGTCGATAACTTCGAGACCGGTTCGCTGAACAACATCGCCCACATTCGCGATCCCGAGCGCTTCCTCTACGTGCAGACGGACATCATCGAGCCTTACTTCGTCGATGAGCCCGTCGACTTCGTCTACCACCTGGCCTCGCCGGCCTCGCCGATCGACTATCTGCGCCTGCCCTTGCACACCTTGAAGGTGGGCTCCTACGGCACCCATCACACGCTCGGCCTGGCCAAGGCCAAGCGCGCGCGCTTCCTGATCGCCTCGACCAGCGAGGTCTACGGCGATCCCAAGGAGCACCCACAGTCGGAGTCCTACTGGGGTCACGTCAACCCGATCGGCCCGCGCGGCGTCTACGACGAGGCCAAGCGCTACGCCGAGGCGCTGACGATGGCCTACCGCCGCCAGCAGGGCGTCGACACCGCGATCATCCGCATCTTCAACACATACGGCGCGCGGATGCGCCCGCACGACGGTCGCGCGATCCCGACCTTCCTGCGCCAGGCGCTCGCCAACCGCCCGCTGACCATCTTCGGCGACGGCTCGCAGACGCGCTCCTTCTGTTACGTCTCAGATCTGATCCGCGGCATGATCGCACTGGCGGAGTCCGGCTATCACGAACCTGTCAACGTCGGCAACCCCGACGAGTACACGCTGCTCGAACTCGCCGAAGCCGTCAACGAGGTCACCGGAGCAAGCTCGGAGATAGTCTACGAGGCGTTGCCGACCGACGATCCCAAGCAGCGCCGCCCGGACATATCGCTTGCCAAAGAGCTGCTTGGTTGGGCGCCCGAGGTCTCTCTGCGCGACGGCCTGCGTCGCACGATCGAGAGCGCCGGCGTCGAGCAACTGGTGGGTTGAGGGCGCTGGGCGCAAGCGCCCAACACGGTTCGCGACCGCGACATCTGGGAACCTAACGGGTTGTGAAGTCCGAGATGGGAATGCGTTCCCCGGACGTGGCGCGCCACAGCAGTCCTCCGATTGCGCCTGGACGCCCGCGTCCGGGTCTCACAAACGGCGCGCCAAACCGTCCCCAGCCACCCGCCGAGCAGCCGCGTTCGCGGCCGGATAGAGACGTGCGCAGCAAGCGCTCGCCGGCGCTGTCGTTCCTATTGCGGATGGATACGTTGCGCCGCGCGCTGCGAGTCGCCTCGCTGCTGCTGATCGACCTGCTCGGCGTATCGCTTGCGATCTTCACGGCGCTTGCGCTGAAGGCGGTCGTGCTCGCGAGCTTCGACTTGCAGAGCGCCTACAACGGTACTCGCAACATCCTCGCCTTCGCCTACCTGCTGACCGCTCTGCTGTTCGCTCGCTCGGGACTGTACGCGGAGCGCTCACTGCGCCCGGGCCTTTCGCGAATCGTCGGATCGCTCTTCCAGGTCGCCTTCGTCGCGCTGCTGTTCGCGGTCGTCAGTGGCGAACGCTTCACGAGCTTCTACATCTTCTACGGTTCGCTGGCCTTCGCCCTGTTCTACGTCTCGCTGTTGCGCTACCTCTACGAACGATTCACGGGCGCGGTCCTGCGTGCCGCCGGATACCGGCGCCGCGCGATCCTGGTTGGGACGGGCAAGCACATCCATGACGTCGCCCATGCCTTGGGCGGCGATCGCTCGAGGACCGGGCAGAACGTCCCGATCGAAGTCGTCGGCTTCGTCTCGCCCAACCCGCTGCCGTTGTATGGGATACCCACCCCCCCACGGCGCCTGGGGTCGCTTGACTGCCTGCAGTCGGCGATCGCCGAGCAGCGCGTCGAGGAGGTGATCATCGCCGACCCGGACTTCCCCCAGGAGGCGGCGGTCGAGCTGGTCGACCAGTGCCATCGCCGCGGAGTGCGCGTGCGCATCGCCCCTTCCACGATGGAGATCCTCGTTCACCGCGCCGAGTTCGTCCCCGGCCAGTCGGTGCCGCTCTTCGAGCTGGGCCCGCCGGTGTTCGAGGGCATCGACTTCGCGCTCAAGCGCGCGTTCGATCTCGTTGGCTCCATCGTCCTGCTGGTGGTGCTCTCGCCGCTGCTCGCGGCGATCGTTCTGGCCGTCAAGCTCACCTCACGCGGCCAGGTGCTCTATCGCTCAAAGCGCCCAGGCATCGGCCAGCTCCCGTTCGCCTGCCTGAAGTTCCGCACCATGTACTGCGACGCCGAGCACGAACAGGCGGCGCTGGAGGAGCTAAACGAGGCCGACGGTGCGCTCTTCAAGATCCAGGACGACCCGCGCATCACGCCGGTCGGCCGCCTGCTGCGCCGCTTCTCGCTGGACGAGCTGCCGCAGCTGATCAATGTGCTGCGCGGGGAGATGAGCCTGGTGGGCCCGCGCCCGCTGCCCGAGCGCGACTACGAGCGGCTCGAGGACTGGCACCGCAAGCGCTACCTGGTGCTCCCCGGCCTGACGGGTCTGTGGCAGGTCTCCGGTCGCTCAGAGCTCGACTTCGACGACCTCGTGCACCTCGACTTCATCTACCTGGAGCGCTGGTCGCTGGCGCTCGACTTGGCGATCCTGCTCAAGACGGTGCCGGCGGTGCTGATGCAGCGCGGAGCTTACTGAGCGAATCGCCGGCGACCTCCGAGAGTGCGTCGCCGTACACGCGCCAAGTGGCTCGTGCCGCGTCCTGCCAGCTCCAGCGCGGCGGCTCGGGCGCGGGACGGACGGCGCGCTGGGCGGTCTCGATCAGCGCTCGCACGTCTCCCGGCTCCACGAACTCGGCGCGATCGCCCAGCACCTCGCGCAGCGCCGGCACCTCGCAGGCGGCGACCGGCGTGCCGCAGGCGAGCGCCTCGACGGCGGGCAGGCCAAAGCCCTCGTCCTCGGAGGCGAGCACGAGCGCGTGCGCGCCGCTGTAGATGGCGGCGAGCTCATCGTCGTCAACCTCTCCTGTGAGGATCACCTCTCCAAGCTCATGCGCCCACTCTCGTGTCGGGCCGACCAGCACGAGCGGCAGCTCACGCGGGGCCGCGGCCAGTTGGGCCACCTGCTTGCGCGGGTCGGGGTGGCGCAGCGAGCCGACCCACAGCAGGTATCGCTCGGGCAGCTTGAAGCGCGTTTGCACGTCCTGCACCTCGCTCTGCGAGCGCGCGTACATCTTCGGGTCCGCCGCCTCTGCGATGACCACGATCTGCTCCGGCTTCAGCCCCAGTCGCTCCACGGCGTCGCCCGCAACAGCCTCGGTCGGCACGATCGCTCGCATCGCGCGCTGCACCGCCAAGCGGCGCATGTGCAGCCTCACTCCCGAGCGCAGGTGCTCGCTTGCGCGCTTGAGCGCCGCGAGGTCGTGCAGGGTCACGACCATCGGACAGGGGCTGCGCAGAATCGCCCCCTCGATCCAGGGCGAGTGAAACAGATCGACCCGCCGTGCCCTGACGCTCGCCGAAGGCCGATGCGTCTCGACGATCTCGACGTCCTTGGGCGCCGTCTCGCGCAATGCGTCCAGGATGCACCGTGAGTAGCGCCCGACGCCGCGCACGGTAGTTGTGGGCCGGCTGTCGAAGGCGACCTTCACGCGCCCCAGAACATAGTCGCTTTGGTCACGATCTGCGCCCCGTCGGCCGGGATGGGTCCGGAACTTTCCCGCAAGTTGCGAGGGATCGGGTGACGTAGCCTTGCGTGGAACGTGTCTCGGACTCGCAACTATCACGACGCCGTCTGGGAGCAGGTCCCGCAGCCGAGCGTCCCGGCTCACGCGGCTTTGCGCGAACGGTTCCTGCTCGAGCGGGTGCGGCGCGAGGCCGAGCGGATCGGAGCCGCGCCGCGCGTGCTGGACATGGGCTGCGGCGAAGGACAGTTCGCGGCGGAGCTGGCGCAAGCGGGCGCCGAGGTGCTCGCCGTCGATGTCGCGGGCGAGGCGGTGCGCCGCGCTTTGCGACGCCACCCACAGCTCGACGTGCGTCTCGTCGAGCCCGAAGCGCAGCTGCCCTCGGCGGATGCGAGCTTCGACGTCGTCTGGGCCGGCGAGACGATCGAGCACGTCGTCGACACGGCCGCTTGGCTCTCGGAGTTGCGTCGAGTGCTGCGCTCGGGAGGCGTGTTGCTGCTGAGCACGCCCGATCATGGCCCGCTTACGCGGCTGCGCCTGGGCTTGGATCGGCGAGCGTTCGAAGCGCGCTTTCAGCCGCGCTCCGATCACCTGCGCTTCTACACCCGCCAAGCGCTGCGCGAGCTGCTGCGCGACTACCGCTTCGAGGACGTCGAGGTGCGCGGCGCGGCCGGCGTGCCCGGCGCCCGCGCGCTGCTGCTGGCCAGCGCCCGGCGTTCGCGCTTCTGAGCCTGCGTGCGCCGGCGGGACCGTGAGCTGTGCGTGGCGGCGCGGGAACCGCCTTCGGCGTTTGCGATCGCCGCCGGTCCGGCGGCGCGTAGCGCTTCCACGTAGAGGTTCTGTAGCGCCACCGACTGTGGATCGAGATACACCGCGGCGCGCAACTCCTGCACAGCGGCGTTTGGATTGGTGTGCAGGTCGTATTCGCCGAGCGTGCTCCAGGTTTCCGGGTTCGACGGCTGCATGTGCACCGCTTTCTGCAGAGTCGCCCGCGCCAGCGCGTTCTGACCGGTCTCGTGCTGGACAGCGGCCAGTCGGAACAGCGCTGTCGCCGAGAGCGGGTCGCGCTGTACGGCGGCCTGCGCGGCCGACAACGCCGCCACCGGATTGCGTTGCAGCAGCGCAAGCGCCTGTTCTGAGGCGTCGACCGAGCGCTGTGGTTGCCACTCCGTCCAAGCCGCCAGCAGCGCGCCGGCGACGACCAGCAGGGCGATCGCTACGCGGATCGGCTCGATCTTCGCGGGCAGGCGAAAATGGTTGACGCGCGAGAGCGCTCCGCGCCCGGCAAGCCAACCGGCGCACAGCAGCATCACCAACGCATCGCCTGGCACGTACCAAGTCCAGTCCACGAACGAGTGCACGCCGAAGGTAACAACGATGCAGAGCATGCTCAGCAGCCCGATCCGCTCGGGTGTGTAGGGCCGTGGCTCTAGGCGCCAGGCAAGCGAAGGTGGTGACCGGCGAGCGCTCCAGCGGCGGTTGAAGGGGTGCGTGGCGCGTCCCGCCGCGGCCATCCAGGCGAACAGCAGCGCGAGCGTCAGCGCCAGCCCGGCGATGCCGAGGTCGGCGAGCGTCTGCACGATGTAGCCGTGGGCTTGGCGCACGTCGATCGGGATCGTGCGATAGCGCAGCCGCGCGGTTTCATAGCCGGCCGCGCCTGCCCCAACCGCCGGATGCGCTTCGAAGATCTCAAACGCCTCCTTCCAGTAGCGAGCACGAACGCTGCTGGCCGCCGTCAGCCTGCCGGCCGTGTTCGGCACGCGGGCGTTGGGGTCGGTCAGCGATGAGAGATCGTGGGAGATCGTCCCCGTGAGTCCACGTGAGGAGGCCGCCAGCGCGCCAAATGCCCCCGCGATCACCAGTGCGAGCAGGGCGGCGATCGCAAAGCCCGCAGCTCTGCGCGTGCTTTGGCGAGGAGCCCGGCGGTCGCCGAAGAAGCCGATCGCCGCACCGGCAAGCAGCAATAGCAACAGCATCGCGGCCAGCAGCACGCCGAACTGGTGGCCGGCCGTCGTGCGCGCCGCCAGACCAACCCCTTCGTCTTTGAGCGCGGACCGCGAGAAGTTCCACGCGACCACCGGAGCCGCACCGATCGCCCCGATCGCCAGTACCCGCACGCCGCGAAGACGCAGTGGCACGAGCACCATCCACGCGATCGCCCCGATCGCAAGCGCCGCCAGCGCGCCGCGCGAATAGGCGAGCATCACCGTCACAAGCATCATCCCGATCGCCGGATAGGCAAGCGCGGTCAATAGCGCGTGACCGCTGCGCCGAGCGCCGAGCCACAAGCAGCCGATCGCTCCCATACCCGCAGTCAGCCCGATCGCGTTCCAGTAGCCGTAGGGCTGCTGCAGGCGCGCGTAGGTATCGGCCGCGTCCAGATGGTTGGGGAGCACCTTCGTGAGTAGCGCGTAGGTGCAAACGACGCTCGCGGCCAGCACGACGGCGCCGAGCAGCGCTCGCCAGCCGCCCGGAGCGATCCATGCCAGCGCGACGGCCGCTGCGAACACCGCGCTGTAGGAGAGCATTCGCCCGGCGTCCTGCCAACTGGCATCTGGTGCTACCGACCAGGCGACCGACAGCCCGGTCAGAGCGGTGAGAGCCAGCAGCAGCACGATTGGCCAGGTGCCATATGTCCGTGCGCCGACCGGCAGCAGCACGACCGCCGCGGCCACGATCGCACCTGCCACCAGCGTCACGATCAACTCGAGCGTCGTCATCGAGGCGAGTTTCAGCCCGCCGCCGGCGAGGAACGTCGCCAGGCAGAGCAGACCGGCGAGTGCCACCGTGGCGAGGGCCGTTGCGCGCGGCTCGTGCAGGATGCTCGGGGGCTGCGCCGCCCTCCACCCGCGCTCCGGCGTCACGATCTTGTTGGCTTGCCCGGCGGCGGGCTGCTCAATTGTGGGCTGCTCAGCCGTCGCGGCGTGCGCGGACACGCTTGCGCACCTCCCCGGCTACGAGAACCGCGGCGGCGGTAAGCAGCAGCGCGAGCAGAGCAAGCAGTGAGTCGGGCAGGTGGTTGACGGCCGACGCGATGTTGGCGTGCACCACGCCCGGGCTGATCGGTTCGTTACCAACTTGAACCGGCGCCGAGCCCTGCTTGTGTGCCTTCTGGACCGCTTTGCGCTCGGCGGGGGAGAGCGCAATCGCGGTGTGAGCGGCGGCGGTCCCGACCGTGGCGCCGGTGCCGCCGCCGGCCGCGGCCAGCTCGGCTTTGCGGATTTCGTTTTCGCAGTTGGAGTACTCGCTCGTCCCTGTCGCCATGTCTTTGAGCGCTTCTTTGTACTGCGCCTGCGTGTATCCGCCGAACGGTTCGCCTTTGCCGCACTTGTCGACGATCGTCTGCCCCACATTGGCGACGGCGACCGGCGCGGCGATCGTCACGGCGAGCGCGACGAGGGCGCTGATCAGACCGGCGCGAGAGATGCTCGGAAGTTCCAAGGGCCGCAACGCTACCTCACCCATTCCCGGGAAAGACCCAGGCTGCCAAGCGCGGCCGAGAACCCTTCGGCCCAAGCCTGGAAGTCATAGGCGGCGACGTCCTGCTTGCCCGCCGCGCCCATGCGGGCGCGCATAGCCGCATCGCCGGCCAGTCTGCGCATCGCCGCGGCCAGCGCGATCGGTTCGCTCGCCGGCACGATCACGCCGTTTTGTCCGTCGCGCACCAGTCCGCCGGCGGCGGCGCCGACGGCGTCGCTTGCGATTACAGCCAGTCCTTGGTTCATAGCCTCGCCTACAACCAAACCCCACGGCTCGCGGAAGGTGCGGGTGGCGATCGATGGGACTACGAGCACGTCGGCCGCCGCGTAGAAGTCGCGCAACTCGACGGCCGTAACGGGCTCTACGCCCACCACCGCGCCGCCGGCCGGGACCCAAGGGGGGGTGGGCCCCGCGCCGACGAGGACGAGCGCGGCGGTTGGTGCCTGTAGGCCCGACATGCTCCAAGCCTCAGCGAGCACCCCCAGTCCCTTTTCCCGCGTCGCACGCCCCGCAAACAGGAACTTCACCTCCGACTCGTTCGGCCATGTGGGACGGCTTGGATTGGTTAGGGATGGTGCGCTCCAGAACGCGTTGTCGACCGCCTGGGGTGCGACATGAACGTTGCGGGCGCCATAGGAGCGCACATAGGCGCTGACATGAGGCCCGTAGGTGACGATCGCATCGGCGGAGCGGTACAGCCGTCGTAGCGCTACGTAGCTGAATGCGTGGGCAAAGCTGCGCGGATGTGCCCAAAGCGAGGCCCACAGCAGCAGCGCCGCGCCCGAGCGCCGCGCTCCGGCCCAGGTGGCGGGCAATGCGATCCGCCCGCCCGTCGAGCAGACCACCGCGCGGTAGCGACCGCTGGCGGCCAGCGCGTAGAGCTCATGCTCGCGCACCACCCGGTGCGCGAATGCCAGCTCGGCGACGGTCGCGCCGCCGCCGTGTTGCAGGCGACCGCCGAATAGAGCGAACTCGACGTCCTCGCGTTCGGCCAGCGCAGCGAACGCGCCCACGCGATAGGGCGGTGCGTGGTTGGTGACGAACAGGACAGGCTTGTTGTCCGTTCGGGTAGTGCTCACCGCCGGCGACCCATCTTCAGAGCGTGCTCGTAGGCGGCCAGCGTCTGCTCGCCGCAGGCTCGCCAGCTGAAGTTCGCCGCCACCGTCTCGCGGGCGCGCATGCTCGCCTCGCGCAGGCGATGCCGATCGCTGAGCAGCTCGTCGATGCGCTGGCTGAGACGCTCGATGTCGCCGGGCGGGACGAGCACGAAGCCGTCGCCGGCGGCGGCGATCTCCTCGGGACCGGGCTCGCCGCGGCAGCCGATCGCCGGCACGCCGGCCGCCATCGCCTCGATGTAGGCGACGCCGAAGGCCTCCTCGGTGGAGGGCATCGCAAACAGCGTGCAGGCCCGCGCGGCGGCGATCGCCTGCTCGTGCGCAAGCTGACCGCGGAAGTCGACGCGCTCGCTCACCTCCAGTTGCCCTGCCAGAGCTTCGAGCCCCGCTCGCTCCGGGCCCTCGCCGACGATCTCATAGCGCAGCGTCGGATGGGCTTTGGCGAGCACGGCCAAGGCCTTGATCACGTCGGCGTGGCGCTTGCGCGCGACCAGGTGCCCGACGGTGACCAGCGTCGGCGCTCGCTCCTGGCGGCCTTCGCGGGCCTGCGGCGTGTCCTGAGCGTTGGCATGGCCGGCGCGCGATTCGGGCAGATCCGCGCCCAGATGAACGACGCGCGTCTCGCGCGCCCCGTAGCGGCGAGCGAGCTCGGCGATGCCCTGACTGTTGGCGAGCACCGTCTCGGCGGCCGCGAGGTTGGTTTCCACAGCCGCCCGTCCAGCTTGGCTGCGTGGCGCGACGTACAGGACATCGCCGCCGTGTATGGAGATCGCCAGCGGCACGTCCAGGCCGACGCGCCGAACGGCATCGGCGGCGGGCACCGCGTTGTGGGCGTGGATCAGCTCGAAGTCGAACGAGCGCCGAAGTCCTCGCAGTGCCAGGCCCAGCGCTGGAGCCGCCCACGCTCCCCAGGCGTGGTAATGGCGCGAGCGCGACGGCGAGAGGTAGCGCACGTAGGTCACCCGCACCCCGTCGCGGGTTTCGTGGTGGCGCTGGCCGAGCAGCCGGCCGAGCGAGCGTGCAGCCTGCCCAGGGCCGCCGGCAAGCGCGGAGCGCGAGGGGACCAGACGGTGAAGCACGAGCACCTGCACCTCGGCGCCGGCATCGCGCGCGGCCAGTGCCTGGCGGTGTGCCCAAACCCCCAGCACCGGGTCGGCGCGGCGAGGGTAGAACTCGGCGACGACGGCGACCTTCATCGCTCGCGACCCCCCGTGTTCGCCGGATGAGCCGGATGGCGGTTGCGCCCGATCACCAGTGGCGGTGGGTGACGAGGGTTTGCTGGGCCTCGGCGGCGCGTAGATACGGGCGCTCGCGCAGGAACGCCCTCGCCTCGCCGAGTGCCTGCTCGCGTGAGTAGGCCGAAGCGGCGGGCGCGCTGCGGTGAGCGATCGCGACGGCATCGATCACGCCACAACGCCAGCCGTGCTGCGCCGCCAACGCCGCCCAGTGCAGATCCAGGCCCCAGCCCATGCGCAACTGTGGGAACGGGAGTAGCTCCTCATAGGTGCGGCGCGCGAATGCCGTGACCGGGCCGATCTCGACGAAGCGGGTCTCGCGTGTCACCGCGCCCAGCCGGCGCCGTGTGACCCGCCAGGCCGCGTGCGAGGCCGCCCGGTGCGCGGGCTGGGCCAGGTCGAGCGAAAAGCGCTCCGCCAGGAACAGGAACTTGTCCATGAATCCGTGCGGCAGGCCGATGTCGTCATCGAGCACGAAGAACCAATCAAAATCCTCGATCTGCTCGTCGGCAAGCATGCGGTTGAGGTTCTCGAACTTGCCGGCGTCACCGGGTGGCGAGCGGCGAAGCTCGATCCGGTGGCGTGAGTGGGCAAGCTCGGCGCTCAGCGCGGCGGTCAGCTGTGCGTTTTGCGGGCGCTCCACGCACAGCGCGAGCACGCGTTGCGTCGGTGGCGAATGTCGCGCGGCACGCGTGAGTAGCAGGCCGCGGCCGCTCGCGATTTGCAGCCCGTCCTCGCCGATGTCGAGCGCGGCGCGGCGCAGCTCGTCGAGGCCGCCGATCGTGCCGCTTTCGCCGGAGAGGAAGTCGTCGGTTGTGCTGCTTGTCGAGGAAGGCCCCGTTGCGATTTGCGCAACGGGGGGTGTTTGCGCTTTTTCGCTCGACTTTCGCCCCATCGCCAACCTTTCGCGCAACCGACCCGAGCTGTGCGCGACCATCGTCAGGCCCATCGGACAGCGTCGCCGCAGTACGTGGCCGACGCAGCCGGCGAGGATGCGCAGCTCGTAGGCAAGCGAGGGCGCCTGACCGCGCCAGGCGTCAAAGCGCCAGGCGGCGCGGCCACGCGCATACGCGGCTCGACACAGCGGGCGCAGGCGCGCGTCCGCCGGGGCACGGCGATGGTCCAGCGCGGCCGCGGCCACATACATCGCACCGCTTTGGGTACTGCTCGGAGCGTTCCTCCGCGAGTCGGGTCGTTGCCCCGCAAGCCGTTCCTGGAGCTCCTGCTCGTCGCCGCCATGCTCGAGTGAGACGTCGAACGGGCCGACACGCTCCAGAGCGCTGCGCCGGATCGCCATGTTCGAGCCCCAGGCAAAGCGCGTCCAGCCGTCCTGTGGGCCGAGCTGCAGCGAGGTGATCGGCGGCGGCTCACGGCCGCAGCTGTGCGGCGGTGCGCCTTCCAGGCGTACGTGAATCGGACCCGTGAACACCTCCGTCTCGGGGTGCTCTCGTGCCGCGTCAAGCAGCGCCGCCAACCAGCCCTCGCGCACCTCGACATCGTCATCCACGAATACGACCAACTCGCTGCGCGAGCGCTGAACGCCGCTGTTGCGGGCGACGTTCAGACCGAGTGGCCGCGGGTGCGGCTCATAGCGCGCTCCGTAGCGCTCGCACAGAGCGCGTGTCGCTTCAGATGCGCCGGCGTCGTCCACGACGATCAGCTCGCCGCCGGCGGCGAGCGCCTGTGGCGCAAGCGACGCGAGCGCCACCTCCAGGTAGGCCGGCCGCCCGCGCGTGGGCACGACGATCGAGGCCACTGGAGCAATTGAGTCGGATGCCATGAGCGCAACAGTCTAGGTTTGCGCGAAGAATGGTTTTGTTCCTGCACAACCGCTACAGGACGACGGGCGGCGAGGAGCGGGTCGTCGATGAGCTGATGGCGCTCGTGCGCGAGCAGCTGGAGGAGCCGGTGCAGCTGCTCGTCCGAGACTCGGCCGACCTGCGCCCCGCCCGCGCCGCGAGTGCTCTACTGCGCGGCGGGTTGGCGACGGCGGATGTCGCGAAGGCCGTGCGAGTGACGGGCGCCCGCGTGCTGCACGCCCACAACCTGAACCCGCTGTTTGGCTGGCGCGCGCTTGCCGCCGCCAAAGGAGCCGGGGCGCGTGTCGTGCTGCATCTGCACCAGTACCGGTTGGTGTGCGCCACCGGCGTGTGCTTCACCGGCGGCGAGGAGTGCACCCGTTGCCATGGGCGCAACACCCTGCCGGGCGTTATCCACAACTGCCGTGGCAGTCGCGCCGAGGCGCTCGCCTACGCGGCCTCGCTGGCGCTGTGGCAGCGGCGGATGACCGAGCAGGCCGACGCGGTGATCGTGCCCAGCATGTTCGCGCGCGAGCGTTTGCGCGAGCTGGGAGCGCCGTTGGTCGACGAGCGCGTTCACATCGTCCCGCCGCCGGTGCATCTGACAGAGCGTCCTGCCGGCGTCGAGTCCGGTACCTATGCGCTCGTCGTCTCCCGGCTTGCGCCCGAGAAGGGTGTGGATGTGGCGATCGACGCCTGTCGGATCGCCGGAGTGCCGCTGGTCATCGCGGGCGACGGTCCCGAGCGTGACGCGCTGTGCGCTCGCGCGGCCGTGGCGGGTGCCGACGACGGCGCCGCGACCGTGCGCTTCGTCGGGCACGTGGACGAGGCGGAGCTGGCGCGTCTGCGCGCGGGGGCGGCCCTTGCGATCGTCCCTTCGCGCTCTGCCGAGACGTTCGGCATGGCGGCGGCCGAGGCGATGGCGGCCGGTTTGCCGGTGGTGGCCAGCCGGGTCGGCGCGCTGGTAGAGCTGGTGGAGGGGGAGGGTTTGGTCGTGCCAGGTGACGTCAGGGCGCTCGCGGACGCGATCCGCAGGCGCCGGCGTGACGTGGCCGCCGGCGCGCGTGCTCGCGCGCGGGTCACTTCGCTTTGTTCGCCCGGATCGATCGCGGGGCAGCTTCGCGAGGTTTACGGCGAGGCTGACATCGGGGCTTGACATCAGAGATCGGTTTGTGTGTAAGAGTGGTTGACGGCGGTACCTGGGGGTAGCGAACAGACATAAGGTCAGGCAGGGGCCGGTCCTGGTGGTCGACATCTCCAATCGGTGAGACGGGGACCTTGGGACTCTCTCGCTGGGCCGGCGCTGCTCTTGGGAACACGACCCCTACAGATCCCGACCGGCGCTCAGAGCGGCGGCGGACCGACGTTTATCATCACCGCCCGCGTGCGCTGGTTGACTCTATTCGCCCCATTCTCCTTCGGCCAGTCCGAAGACTCTCCCGGGGCGATTATGGGCACCTTGCCGCAGCCGGGAAGGCGCGGCTGAAAGCCGGGACGCCGACGATGGGTTTGGAAGTTCTTATCGAGCGGCCTGAAGCTCCAGCGCCACACAGCGGGCAACGGAGATATGATGGCAGTGGTTTCCTTCGGGCTGCGGCCGGTTCGTTTCTCGAGTTCAGTGCTACCCAGGGGTCAATCGTAAGCACTCCCTCCACACCGTCAGTCCCGGCTGGTCAGAGTTCGCCACGCGTGCAAGCCCCGCTTCTACAGGTCGCTCTGCAGGGCGCCGCCGACGCACAGACGCCGCGCCGCATGGCTCGAGCGATCGTTGCCGCCTGCGTTGATCGTCTAGGGGCGAGCAACGGCTGGTTCTATCGGCTCGACCTTTCGATCGGCGCGCACGTCCCCTTCGTCCGCCCCGAGGGCACGCCGGCCGTCGAAGGCGCCGCTCGCGTCGAGGTCCCGGTGAGCCGTTTGCGCATCCCCACTGAGCGTATCTCTTCCTCGCGCCATTTCCTTGCCGCCGCCAAGGGGGGCGGGGACACGAGCAGAATAAGCAGTGGCCTGGCCGTCTACGCCTTCCGTGGCGCCAGCTGCATCGGTGTTCTGCGCCTGGATGGCCCGTCGCCCACCGATGTGGAAGAGCCGTTGCGCGAGGACCTGTTCGCCGCCGCGTCCCTGCTGGGTCTTGTCTACGAGAACGAGTTCGCGTTCAATCTGCTCTCAAAGTTGCAGCGCCCGCTTGACGTCAACGAGCCTGACCGCGTCTTCTTCGAGCAGATCGCCAAACTGATCAAGGAGGCGGCACGGATGCAGTACGTCGCGTTGCGCGAGCATCGCGAAGGTCAGCTGAAGTGCATCGCGCTCGCGGGTTTCGGCGAGCACCCGAAGTTGAGCGAATGGGATTTCGAGCAGATCGACCAGCACGAGGACTTCGCACGCGCATTGCTCACCGAAGAGACGGTAACTGTCCCTGCGCTCGATCCCAAGCGCCATGCTCAGCTGCTCGCCCAGCCGTGGAGCAAAGACGTCCGGAGTTTCGTTGCCATCCCGGTGAAGGTGGGCACCGAGATATTCGGTGTGCTCAGCGTCGCCGCGCGTTGTGAGTTTCAGTACTCTCAGGTCGAGCTGCGTGGCTTTGAGAGTATTGCCAACGCCGTTGGCGTATCGATCGCCAACTTCCGCAACTCGCGCCGGCTCGGCATCCGCGTCAGCGAGTATGTCGAAACGGCCATGGCACTTACGGCGCTGGAGGTGGCGCGCTCGGTCAAGCATGAGGCGCTCAACCACACCACCGTCGTTAACACGGGCGTGCACGGCCTGTGGGCTCGGCTCGGCAAGCCCAAGGACGACCCGGACTTGGAGTATGTGAACAAAGCCCTCAAGCGGCTCGACGCCGCGCTTAACGAGATCACCGCCACACCTACCAAGTTGGCCCCAACCGATTGGCATCGGGCGAGCCTGCGTGACATCTGGGAGGAGGCTTGCACAGCCGTCGCCGGTCGGCTCGACGAACAGCGGATCGAGGTGCGCCCACCGCGCTCAGACGCTCAGGTCTACGCTCGGCCGCAGTGGTTGCGTCAAGTTTTCCTCAACCTCTTGCTCAACTCGATCGACGCTTTCAAAGAAGCAAAGAAGGGGGGTAGACGCATCGACTTTCAGATCACCCCGCCGGCCGATCGCGCGCGCGAGATTCTCGTTAGCTACAGCGACAATGCCACCGGCATCACACCTCATCGTCTGCAAGCTCCGGCAGGAACCCCGGAGCTTCCCGTCGAGCAGCGCATATTCCAGGAGGGCGTCACCTCCAAGCGCGGCGGTTCTGGATATGGTCTGTGGCTGGTCCGCCATATCCTCAACGACCATCGCGCCTCGATCGATCTGACCGACTATCGCGGCGGCGTTACATTCGTCCTGCGGTTCCCCAAGCCAGAGGAGGCTGAAGCAATGCTGAAGGGCTCACAATGAGTGCGGTGGCAACGCGCGAGCGCCCGGTCATCCTTGTGATTGAGGACGACCCCGAAGCGCTTGCCCAACGCACCAGGCTCCTGGCTACGCTCAACTCAGAGCCGATCGGTCTGCTGTCCGAGGAGGAAGCTCGCGAGGCTGTGCTCGGGAGGATCTTCGACCTGGTTCTCACCGACATCCGTTTGAAGGTTCCAAGCGACGACCGCTCCGGTGTCGAACTGGCGCGCTACGTCAAAATCGTCTATCCGGACATACCGGTGATCGGCTATTCGGCCGCGCTTGCCGACGAGGATCTCGCGGTCTCGGAGAAGGACGTGTTCGACGAAGTGTGGCCCAAGAACCTTGACTATCTGCAGATCGAGGAAATGATGCAGCGCTGCCGCTCGCTGGCCTCGGCTCACCAAGAAGCTCGGCGCAACGCCCTGTGGGAGCTATTCTTGAAGAGCGAGATGTTTGATATGCGTACATTCCCGTCGGCCGTCAAGTACCTGCCGAGCTTGAGTGAGCGCGAGGAGCAGATTCTGCGCCTGGTGGGCGAGGGCTGCTCGCCGCGGGAGATAGCCGAGCAGCTGGCGATCGAGGAGGACGAGCTTTATCGTTTCGTTGGCTGGGCGCTCGATGAGCTTCCTCCCGAGCCAGCGGGTCGGACGATCGCCGATGTGCACGCAACCAACGGTTCGCGACCTGCCACCGGCGCCGAGGTGCAGGAGTTCGAACGTCTCTACGGCTCATTTCTTCCCCCGGACGACGAGGGCTGATCCATCCCCCCAGCCGAGCGCGGACGGGGAACCCCTCCTGTCCACTTTGACGACGCCTTCTTTGACGCCGATGTGAAGCGTAACCCGGCTGCGCGCGATCACCTGCTTGCCGCCCGCGCCCGTTACGAGCGCGAAGGCATCCCGTTTGGAGAGGGACGCAAGTGCGACGAGGACCATAACTCGGGTACGCGCCTGCCGAACTGTGTAAAGGTCTACGTCCCCCGGCCGGGCTCCGCGTGGCGGATGGTATTCCAGTTCGCGATGCTCGCCGACGGTCGCATTAGCATTGAGTACCTGGCGGCGGGCCTCGGACACACGCCGCGCGAGGGTCGCCGCCTCGACGTTTACAAGGTCGCCCACCAGCGATTGCATGGCGAGTGGCCCCCGCGCCGGTAGACGGCAAAGCTCAGGCCAGTGTTCCGTCGGGCACGAACCAATGCCCCCGGAGTTTGCCGCACCAATTCCAGTAGTAAAGTCACGAGCTGACCGCTTGAGATTGGACGATTACGCATCTCGTTTGTGCGTTTACGCATGGGCATGACCGCTCGGCCAAGCGATAGGCAAGGGCGACCGGTGCAAACGCCATAAGCTGCGCCTTCATGGCAACCGAGCAAAAACGCGCCTTGATCACCGGCATCACCGGCCAGGACGGCTCCTTCCTCGCTGAACTTCTGCTGGAGAAGGGGTACGTAGTGACTGGGCTTGCCCGCGGCGGCAAGCGGCGCTCTCTGGGCTGCTCCGAGCATCTGCGCGGACGCATCGAGCTGCTCGACGGCGATCTGCTCGAACCTGACAGCCTGCGCGGCGCGCTCGCTCAGGCCAAGCCCGACGAGCTCTACCATCTCGCCTCGCCCTCGTTCGTCCCCGACTCCTGGCAGCGGCCGCGCGAGACGATCGAAGCGATCGCCGGCGCCACGGCGGCGCTGCTTGAATGCGTGCGCGACGAGTTCCATTCCACGCGTGTGTTCCTGGCCTCCTCGGCGGCGATGTTCGGCGACACAGGCCAGAGTCCCCAGAACGAGATGACACCCTGCCTGCCCGCGAATCCCTACGCGATCGCCAAGCTGGCCGCGCACCGGATCGCCGGGGCGATGCGCGAGCACGACGGGCTGTGGGTGTGCTCGGGGATTCTGTTCAACCACGAGTCAGAGCGCCGCCCGCCGCGGTTTGTCACGCGCGCCGTCGCGCGCGGCGCGGCGCGGATCAAGCTCGGTCAGGCCGAGGAGCTGGCGCTCGGCTCGCTCGAGGCGGTGCGCGACTGGTCGTTTGCCGGCGACACCATGCGCGGAGCGTGGCTTGCGCTGCAACAGGACCAGCCCGAGGACTACGTGTTCGCAAGCGGCGTCGGGCACACGGTGGCGCAGCTGGCCCAGGTGGCCTTCGCGCACGTCGGGCTTGACCGCGAGCGCTACATCCGCATCGACCCGGCGCTGCAGCGAGCGCCCGAGCCGACGCCGAGCGTCGGCGACCCGAGCAAGGCCCGCGCCCGCCTGGGCTGGCAGCCAACGCTCAGCTTCGAGCAGCTCCTCGCGCGGATGGTCGACGCGGAGCTGAGCTCGCTGGCTGCTTTAGACTAATCATTTACGCATCCCATTTTGTGCGTTTACGCAGTTAGGCTTGTGCAATGACGCCACTCTATCCCCGCCATCTCCGCCCGCTGTTGCTTGAAGCGCTGAACGACACGCGGGTCGTGTTCGTGACTGGGGCCAGACAGGTCGGCAAGACCACGCTCACTCGCGAGGTGGCGCGCGAGGAGCATCCAATGAGGATTGTGAGCCTGGACGAGTCGGCGACTCGCCAGGGCGCCGCGCGCGATCCGGCGGGCTTTCTGGCGGCGCTTTCCAGCCCGGTCCTGATCGATGAGATTCAGCATGTGCCGGACCTGTTGCTCGAGATCAAGAGCGTGGTGGACAGGGACACGAGACCTGGACGGTTCCTGTTGACGGGGTCGGCCAACATCCTGACCTCGAAGAAGGTCAAGGACGCGCTCACCGGTCGGATCGAGACGCTGAACCTGTGGCCGCTGGCCCAGAGCGAGCTTCAGGGAGCCGGCGCAAATTTCGTGGATGCCCTGTTCGCGGCCGAACCGGCGCAACTCTCTGGCTGCACGGTCGGGCGCCAGGCGTTCGCGCGCATCGTCCTCGCCGGTGGCTACCCGGAGGCGCTCACGCGAACTGGACGCGCGCGCGCGCGCTGGTTTGAGAGCTACATCGACAGCACCCTCGACCAGGACCTGCGCGACATCTCCGATGCGATCAAGCTCGAGGAGATGCCGAGGCTGCTGCGCTTGATCGCAACCCAGGCGGCGAACCTCCTCTCCTACCGTAACGTGGCGTCGCGACTCGGTCTGAGTGCCGTGACGGTCAAGGCCTACGTGGGTCTGCTCGAGCAGCTGTTCCTTGTCCGTCGGCTTCAGGCGTGGCGGCCAGGTTTGGGCGCACGAGAGGTGAGCACTCCGAAGATCTACGTGACCGACTCGGGCGTCCTGGCCAACCTGCTCGGAGCCGATGAGGCTCGTATCGCCGAGGACGATCAGGTCACCGGCAAGATCCTCGAGAACTTCGTCGCGATGGAGGTGCTCAAGCACGTCGGCTGGGCCGCCAACAGGGTTCGCCTGTACCACTATCAGCGCGACCGCGAAGATGTGGATCTGGTGTTGGAGCGCGCCGACGGCCAGATCGTGGCCATCGAGGTGAAGGCGAGAGCGTCGATTGGGAATCGCGACTCCCATTGGCTCGTCAAGCTCCGTGAGCGCACAGGCTCGCGCTTCGTGGCGGGTGTCGTCATCCACCCTCGAGAACAGACCGTGCCGCTTGGTGATCGGCTGTGGGCACTACCGATAGCGGCGCTATGGGCATGACCGCTCGGCCAGGGCGGCGCGAGCACCGTCGCTCGCCCCGCGTAGACTGGGCCCTGCGATGAGGACGGTCGGCATCATCGGGCTCGGCTATGTCGGGCTGCCACTCGCCGTGGCGTTCGCTGAGCAGGGCTGCGACGTGGTCGCGGTCGACCTCGACGCGCGTAAGGTCCAGGCGCTGCAAAACGGCGAGTCCTACATCGAGGACGTGCCCGGCGATCGCCTGCGGGCAGTCGCGGATCGCATCTCGGCGTCCACTCGCTACGAGGAGTTGGAGCGGGCTCAGGCGGTGCTTGTGTGTGTGCCCACGCCGCTGACGGTCAACCGCGAGCCCGAGCTCGGTCCGCTGCTCGACAGCGCGCGCGGGCTCGCTCGCGTACTGAAAGCCGGACAGCTTGTTGTGCTGGAGTCCACCACCTACCCCGGCACCACCCGCGAGCGGATTGCGCCGCTGCTCGAGGAGTCGGGGCTTGCCGCCGGCCGGGACTTTCACCTGGCCTTCTCGCCGGAGCGAGTCGATCCCGGACGGACCGACTACACGCTTGCCAATACGCCGAAGGTGCTGGGCGGTCTGACCGAGGGCTGCGCCGATCGAGCGCAGGAGCTCTACGAAATCGTCTGCGATGAGATCGTGCGCGTATCGAGCCCTGAGGCAGCTGAGCTGACGAAGCTGCTCGAGAACATCTTCCGCTCGGTGAACATCGCGCTCGTAAACGAGCTGGCGATGCTCACCGACCGCATGGGGATCGACGTGTGGGAGGTGGTCGAGGCGGCTGCCACAAAGCCCTACGGCTTCATGAGCTTCGCGCCGGGGCCGGGGATGGGTGGGCACTGTCTTCCGGTCGATCCCTTCTATCTGAGCTGGCGAGCGCGCGAGTTCGACATGACGACCGAGTTCATCGAGCTGGCGGGGAAGGTCAACCAGCAGATGCCCTACCACTGCGTGGCGAAGGTGCAGCGTGCTCTAAACGATGTCGGCCGCGCGGTCAAGGGGGCGCGGATCGCCGTGTTCGGCGTCAGCTACAAGCCAGGCGTCGGGGACACGCGTGAGTCGCCGGCCCTGAAGATCATCGAGCTGCTCAGCGGGCTTGGAGCGGAGCTGAGCTACCACGACCCGCACGTGCTGGCACTCGCCGATCTCGACCTGCGGAGCATGTCGTTCGATGAGGCGCTCGCCGACGCCGACTTGGCGCTGATCGTGACCGCCCATCCGGGTGTGGATCACGAGCAGATCGCACGCCGCGCTCGGCTGGTCGTGGATCTGCGCGGCGTCACTCGGGCAAGTGGCGTGGCCGGCGTGGTACGGCTTTGAGGAGCGATCCTCGCGCCCCAGGTCTCGTCGTGGGCGAGGACGTGAGTATCGGCGAGAACGTCGCCCTCGGCGCTCATGTGGTCATCCACGACGGCACGCTGATCGGCGACGGTTGCGTGATCGAGGATCACGTCGTGCTCGGCAAGCGCCCGCGATTGGCACGCGGCTCGGCCGCCAAGGGCGATGTCGGCGCACTTGAGATCGGCGAGCGAGTGACCGTCTGTTCGGGCGCGGTCGTGTTCGCCGGCGCGAGGATCGAGGCCGAGGCGATCCTCGGCGACCAGTCCTTCGTGCGTGAGCGCTCGACGGTAGGGGTCGGCTCTTTGATCGGTCGCGGCAGCGT
>JBOGXY010000106.1:0-26516 GCA_050696495.1 Solirubrobacteraceae bacterium | reverse complement strand
GTTCATGGTCGTCGAGCCGTACGCCACCGTGCATCAGCTGCTCTCGACGATCACCGGCGTGCTCGAGCGTGCGCGCACGCCGGTCGAGTGCGTGCGCGCCTGCTTCCCCGGCGGCTCGATGACCGGCGCGCCGAAGCTGCGCACGATGGGGATCATCGACGACATCGAGCGCGAGGCGCGCGGCGTCTACTCCGGCGCGATCGGTTGGTTTGGCCTGGACGGGTGCTGCGACCTGTCGATCGTCATCCGCACGATCGTGATGCGACCGGGCGTAACGACGATCGGCGCGGGCGGGGCGATCGTGATGCAGTCCGACCCGGCCGAGGAGTTCGAGGAGATCCTGCTGAAGGCCCGCGCCCCGATGGCCGCCGTCGCTAAGGCCGTCACCGGCAGCGGCGATCCGGGAGCGTGGATCGTCGAGCTGGAGCCGCGTTTGGTGGGCGCATCGTGACCGATGCGCTACTAATGCGTGCCTGGTGCGCGCCATGAACAATGGCTCACACCCAAGCGAGGATCTGTCGGCCACAGGCGTGCGGGAGCCGGAGGTCGAGATCCGGCCGGCCACGCACGCCGACGTGCCGGCGCTGGTCGGCGGCGTGGTCGGGCTGCTCGAGGAGATCGGCGGCAAACCTGCCCCCGTCGAGCAACTGGAAGAGGCCGCGCGCGCTCTGATCGACGACCCGCGGGCGGGTGTCGTGCTGGTCGCCGACTGCGACGGGGAGATCGTCGGTGTGCTGAGCGTCAGCTGGCAGAGCGCGATCCGCATCCCCGGCCGCTACGGCGTGATCCAGGAGATGTGGGTCAAGCGCGCTTTCCGCTACAGGGAAATCGGCGCGGACATGGTCAGCGCGTTGGTGGAGCTCGCGCGCGCGCAGGGCATCGGACGCCTTGAGGTGGGGCTGCCCAGCGACGCCTACCGAGGCCGGGTGGCAACCGAATCCTTCTATGAGATGAACAGGTTCACAGGCATCGGCCTGAGGATGAAGCGACTGCTGTGAGCGGGAGCGAGAATGAGTGAGCACCTGATCATGGTCGAGCAGCGTGGCGGCGGCGCGGCTCACAGCAACGGCAACGGCAACAGCACCGGCCGCGAGGGCAACGCCGCCCCCTACATCCTCGACCGCCACGGCCGCCGCACCGAGGCCCACGACGACGCCCGCCGCACGCAGGAGCTGCGCGAGGGCCTCACCCGCGACAAGCGCGTCGTCGCGGCGGTCGCGCGTACCGGCGACGAGCGCCTGCAGGAGATCCTCTCTGCCATCCACGACCCCGAGTACCTGCAGACGTTGCGCGAAGTCGATTGGGAGGACCCGCGGATCGTCCCCGAGCTGGCGCCCCCCGGCCTGCCGGCCGACAGCCCCCTGTGGGCGAGCATCGTCGAGGTCGCCTTCGAGGGCGCCCGCGCGGCGATCGAGGCCGCCGATCGGATAGCCGACGGCGAGCGCTTCGTCTATGCCCTCTCGCGCCCGCCGGGCCACCACGCCGGCCCGGCCTGGCTGGGCGGCTACTGCTACCTGAACACCGCGGCGGCGGCGGCGCACGCCCTGTGCGAGCGCGGAATGGGACCGGTGGCGATCGTCGACGTCGACTTTCACTTCCCGACAGGCACCTCGGCGATCGTCGAGCCGATGGAGGAAGTCAGCCTCGGCTCGCTGCACGCCTCGACGCTGGCGGAGGTGCCCTGGCGCGACGTGCAGCCCGGCGAGCGCGAGCGCTTCGTCGGCTTCGACACAGCCCCCGGCGAAGGCCCGTATCTGCGCGCGCTGGAGGCGATGCTCGAGGACTTCGGCGACACCTGCTCTGCCCTGGTGCTCTCGCTCGGCTATGACACGGTGCGCACCGACCCGCACGGCTCCTGGCGCTTCATGCCGATGGCCTTCGAACGGATCGGCGCGCTGGTGGCCGACACGGGTCTGCCGGTCTGCATCGTGCAGGAGGGCGGCTATTCGCTGGTGGCGCTGGCGGAGTGCTCGTGGGCGTTCGTCACGGGTCTGCTCGACGGGTGGACCGAGTGATGAGCGGCCTCGCTCCGTTTCGCGCGCGCCTGGACGAGATCGACGAGCGGATCGCCCGGCTGCTGGGCGAGCGTTTCGATATCTGCCGTGAAGTCGCCGACTACAAGAGCCGCCACGAGATCGCCATGATGCAGCCCGACCGGGTAGAGCAGGTGCGGGCGCGTTACCTCGCGCGCGGGGCAGAGGTGAGGCTGCCGGCGGACTTCACCGAATCGCTGTTCGACCTCTTGATCGGCGCGACCTGCAAGCTCGAGGACGAGCTGATGGACGCGGCCAAACCGGCAAACACTGCTGCCGTGGGTGACGGGAGCCCGAGAAGATGAACCAGCTCCCGCCTCCCACAGCGACCTTGGTCCTAACCCGATGCACCAACCGGGGCTCGAACCCGGATCTGCGGATTTTAAGTCCGCCCCTTTCACCGCTTAAGGTATTGGTGCTGGGTCGCCGGGACCCTATCACACGGACCGGCTTTGCAACAGTCGATTTTTCCGGCAGATCCTGTCTGGCCGAATGTTGACGGGACAATGAAAGCCCGTTCGTCAACCCTGCCGCCGGGACCGCGCCTACCCCCTGTAATACAGGCGATCGCCTGGGCTCGTAGGCCTTTGCCGTTCCTGGAGCGATGTCAGAAACACTTTGGGGATACGTTCACGATCCGCGTCCGCCACGCCGGCACATGGGTGATCCTGGCCGACCCTGAAGATGTGAAGAAGGTGTTCACAGCCGACCATTCCGTGCTCGGCGTGGGCCTTGCCAACTCGGTGCTGGGCCCGCTGCTCGGCCCGCGCTCGGTGATGCTGCTGGAGGAGCCCGAGCACGTCCGTCGCCGCCGCTTGATGCTGCCGCCGTTTCACGGCGAGCGGATGAAGGGCTACGCGGGGATGATGGCCGAGGTGACGCGGCGGGAGGTAGCGACCTGGCCTGTGGGAGAACCGTTCGAGCTGTGGCCGCGCATGCAGGAGATCACGCTCGAGGCGATCATGCGCGTGGTGTTCGGGCCGGTGGACACGGTTGAGCTCGAACAGCTGCGACGCGATCTGCGGCGGCTTACTAACTGGATGAACGACCCGCGGCGGCTCAACCTGCTGGCGGCGGCCGGGCCGGCAAGGTTTGCGGGGAACAGGGACTATCGCGAGATGATGGAGCCCGTCGAGCGGGGTGTGCTTGGGGAGGTCAGGCGCAGGCAGCGCGATCCGGGTTGTACGGATGGGACGGACATCGCTTCGATGTTGGCGGAGGCTCGCTATGAGGACGGGGCGCCGATGTCAGAGCGGGATCTGCGCGACGAACTGGTGACGCTGCTGACGGACGGGCCGACGTCGAGTCTGCTCTCGTGGGCGTTTGAGCGGTTGTTGAGGCATCCGGAGATGTATGCGCGTTTGCGCGCGGAGGTGGACGGCGACGAGCAGGAGGTCTACCTCGACGCGGTCGTCAAGGAGACGCTGCGGCTGTGTCCGGCGGCGCCGATTGTTGTGCGGAAGTTGCTGGAGCCGATGGAGCTTGGCGGGTATGAGGTCCCTGCGGGGACGACGGTGGCGCCGTGCGTGCATCTGGTGCATCGCAACGCTGAGATCTATCCCGATCCGCTGGCGTTCAGGCCGGAGCGGTTTTTGGAGCGGCCGGCTGGGACGTACACGTGGATCCCGTTCGGGGGCGGGGTGCGCAGGTGCCTGGCGGCGCCGTACGCGCAGATGTTGATGAAGCAGGTGATCGCGACCGTCGTCGGCGAGGTCGAGCTGAGCGTGCCCGATGTGCGCTCGGAGTTTGCGCGCAAGAGCGCCATCGCGTTCGTGCCACACAGGCACGCGCTGGTGATCGCGAGATCTAAGCGGCGCTCGCCGCTGGCGCTCGCCGCCTAGAGAGTTGCCGATTTGCGGGCGATCGCACGACGGTTCACTGCGACCCGCACGGCGCCAGGACGCTCACGCGCACTGACGGCGATGATGCTGGCGGCGACGATCGCCACCGGCGGCTGCGGCAAGAGCGCCGGCGATAGCCGCCCGCAAGCCGAGAGAATCGCGATGACCGGGCTCGTCGCCCGCTACTACGCCGCGGCGGCCGCCGACGACGGAGCGGCGGCCTGCTCGATGCTCTACTCCGTGTTCGAGGAAACGATCGCTCCGGACTACGGCGAGCCGCCGGGTCCGCCGTCGCTGCGCTCGCGCACCTGCGCCGGCGTCCTGACCAAGCTGTTCCGGCTGATACCGGGACAGCCGCCAGCGTCCCTGGCCCGCACGCGCGTCATCGGTGTTCGACTAGCGGGCAGACGCGGCGAGGTGTTGGTGCGCTCGCCGACGCTGCCCGCCGGCGAGATCGCGATCCGACTCGAACATTCCGTCTGGAGGGTCGCCGCCCTGAGCGCCATGGCCTGCGGCGATTGTACGGTGAGCGCGTCGGAAATCGCGGCGAGCAGGCGCGCCGAAGCGGCGGCGGCCGGTCTCGCAAACAACTCGCAACCGCCGGCCGACGACGCGATCGCGCCGACCGACGCGATCGTCCTGTCAGGACCGCGACACGATGACGCGGCCGACCTGGACGAAGATCCACACAGCCACGACGACGAACGCGTGCTGAACTACGGCCACCGCGCCGGCGCCGGCGACCGGCGCGTGATCGCGGCGCTGCTGGCCCGCTACTACCGGCTGGCGCAGGCCGGCGACGGCGCCCGCGCATGCCCGCTGCTCTATTCGTTGCTGGCCGAATCGCTGCCCGAAGAAGACAGGTCGACGGTGCGTGGCGGACCGGTCACCTGCGCATCGACGCTCTCGGCGCTGTTTGCGCGCGAACGCGCCCGCCTGACGGCGGACGCCCGCACTCTGAGGATCGTCGACGTCAGGATCGGCGGCGCTCGCGCCTATGCGTTGCTGTCCTTCGGCTTGGCCCCGCCGGCGTATACGACCCTCCATCGCGACGCAGGCCCGTGGCGAATCGACCAGGTGTTCGACACGGGCCTCCCCTGACGCCCGGTCGGCCCCCGGGAGGGCCGTCCTTGATCTCAATCCACGTTGCCGCATTCCGCGATACCAGATCTCTGGGCGAGCGCGATCAGGAGGTTGTCGATCCTGACGTTGCCCTTCATCGCCGTGGCGACACTGTGCCCGTCATTGGCAGCCGCGGCCACCACGATCCTCGTCAACGAGGAGACGATCGATTCACGGTAGGAAAGCAGCTGATGCCACTGGGCGGCCAACGACGGCGGCGGCGAGAGCCCGCGCAGCTGCGCCAATGTGGCGCGCTCTTCGCCCAGGCGTCTGATCGCCACACGGCGATAAGCGGCGAGACTGTTGACCGTATCTTTGGCGGCCGCGTATTTCAAGCTCAGCGATCTGCAGATCGCATCGGCGCCGGCGACGAATCTCGCCTGACCCGCGCCTGAGGCGCTCGTCGCCGAAACGGTCGAGGAGCCGCTCGTGCCGGCGCCCGTACCGGCTCCGGACGAGGTGGTTTTGGAGCTGCCGCTTCCGCCGCAGCCGCCGATCGCCAGCGTCGCGACCGCCAGCACGAGCGCGGTTGCCGTTGTGCGCATGTTCGTTCCTTCCGGTTGGTTGTCGGAGAAGCCGAATATCGCACATCTACAGCAAGCTGGCAAGGAAAAGCTATCTGACGTTTCCTACTTGGATCAGGTGGGCGAGGCATCCGAGAACACCCTCCCACCTGGGAACTACGCGACGCCGATGTTGAACCTTCCTGTTGTTCAACCCGAAATCGTCAATGCGCCGCCTCCTTCCGCCGTGATGAAGCCGCCTCCTGCCAGTAAGTCCGCTTCACTGTTACCTTGCGAGCAAGCTATCGGTGTCGATATTTCCGCATTATTGCTGAATTCGGCTAACAGGCCGCCTGCTTCGTTCGCAAGCGCTGCGTAAGTTAACCCATGGCAATAATCTTCGACGTTGCCGATCAGTAACGTTTCACAGACCGCCACATAACCGGGTTCTTTGTCACCGGCTTCTTCCCCACCTTTTAAGAGGTGGATCATGTATTCATTGGTTCCTTCTAATAACATGAAGATGAAATGCCAAGGAAGGTCGACGGCGACCAGTAAGGCCGGATTCATGCAGCCACTGCCCATCGATTCACAGGAGACATCGTCGCCCGTGACTTTTTCCCCATTCCTAGTCACTTCTGCGCTCATTAATTCTTTGCTTGAGTTTAACACAGCTTCGATAAATCCTAATGTGCCACCTGCTTCGACCATGCCGTCGAAGAACCAATTGCATAAGAATTCAACAGCGCCACTCAAGAACGCGGTGTCCCTGAGCCCGAGTTCACCACCGATTGTAACATTGATTAATTCTGTGATCGGATTCCCACCCAATAACAGTTCGGTTTCGGCGAAGGCCGCTGACGCGGTCAGCACCCCGACCGCCAGCAGAGCAAGCAGCGCCGCTCCGATTAGTTGGATCTTTCTCATCGTCTTTGTCTAACCCTTTCCCCCATACGAGACCGGTTGAGCCCCATCTGAGGTTCGAAATCGGCCGAACGGAGCACCCGTCCAAGGTCAGAGAGCACCGCGAACGACCCTGTGACTGCGGCCCGGCGCGCCCGTATCGCGACGCCGGGCCGGGTTGCGATCGTCAGGCGGCTGTCACCGCCCACGTCCCGTCGACCGGTACCCCTTCAAAGCTGCCGGAGAACTTGAGGATGGCACCGCTGACAAATGCTTCCGATTCGGCTGCTTGGAACGTGGTGCCGATTTCCCCGAGCGTGTACACGCATAGGAACCCTTCCTTGGCTTCCGGAGCTTCAGCCGTTCCCGGACAGTCGGTCGTTTCCTTTTCGCCTTCTTTCAGGTAGACGATGGTCGGCGCCGAGGCCAGTGGAATCCCGAATGAGATCGGTCCGTCGCCAAACACGACGCTCAGGGCTTTGACGGGTGTCACGACCCAGGCGCCGGTCTCGCTGGCGCCCTTCGGCAGCAAACCGCCGGCAGTCCATGGCGAGCCGTCTTTTCCGTTCGTCCCATTGGCGCCGTCTTTTCCGTTCGTTCCGTTCGTTCCGTTGACTCCGTCTTTGCCGTTGACGCCGTCTTTACCGGCGGGACCCTGCGGGCCTGCCGGCCCGGCGTTGCCCTTCAAAGCCTTCAGCACTGATTTGCTTATCTGTTTGGTGGATGTGATCAGCACCGATTTACCTGCTTTCTGGCTCTTGGCGGTCTGGCCGGCGGCGAACGCCCCCCCGGCCATCGCGAACACGAGCGCCAGTGTCATCGCGACATTGGCGAACGTGACCCGCTTCCGTATGCTCGAGAACATCTGTCTTCCCTCCTCATTGTCCTTTTATGATGGTCACGGAATGGTGAAGTGCTCGAGCGCTCACTTCGCGCTCGATCTGCTCCGATACTTGGTGCGGGCGGCTCGTTCGCAGCGCACCCTCCGTCGCGCCCGCCGGTCCCTACGACATGCCTTCAGCGCGAGCGCCAACTTGCGCGCGCGCGTCAACGGCTGGACGACTTTCGGGAAATTGAGATGGGGCACTGACAGCAGCGGCGGCGCGAACACCTGCGGCAGCGCTTCGGGCAGGCCTTGCGTGACGAACGTCGCCGGCGCGCCCTGGACATCGCCGAAGCCGGGGCTCGACACGCGGATCCGGTAGGCGTAGGCGGTGCCCGGCTGCAAGCCGGTTAGCGCCAGCGACTCGCCGACGCCTTCGTCCACTGCCGGCACGCCGGCGGAATAGACGACGCCGTAACTGGTGGCTGCGCCTTCGTAGACCCCGAGTTCAAATGCGTAGCTGGCCGGCTCGCCTTCGGGGTAGACTGTGCCGGAGATGCTCGCGCCGGTGGGGCCGATCGCGCTCGCGCCGCCGGTTTCGGCGCGCGGCGAGGCCGTCGCCGGCGTCTGGAACACGCCTTCATTACCGGTCGCCGTCTGTTTGCTCCCGTTTTCGGCCACCAGCCGGTAGTGGTAGACGCTCGCCGGCTGCAGACCGGTGACTTCGAATGTCGCCCCGATCGTCCCGTACAGAGCCGATTCGAGCGTGTTCGTGCCGTCCGGATATGGGCTCGACGGGCACGCGGCGACGCTGGCGCAGGGGCCGTAGCGGAACGAATACCGGGTCGCGTCTTTCTCCGGGTTCAACTGCCCGAACAGGACGGCCGAGGACGTACGCACATGAGGCGCCTGCGGAGCCCCAACGCTCCGCGGCGGCACCGTTTCGGTCCTAAACGAAGCGGTTTCGCTGGTCAGCGGCGTTTCCGGCGGCGAAGGCTCGTTCTGGTCGGAGGCGTCCAGCCTGTAGAAATATTGGGTGTTCGGGTGCAAACGCTGGATCGCTGCTTCGACCCCGACAGGCGCACCGCCGGTGGTGACCGGCTGCCTGGAGGTTTCCTTGCCGAACGCTTCGCTCGGCCCCCACTGAAGCCAAACCTCGGTCTGCGCCACTTCCTCCGGGTTGACTTCGCCCTTCAGCGTACAGTCGAGCGTCGCCGAAGAGCCTTCGTCCGCGCCCGATTTACACGGAGATCCAGCCGTCGTCAGATCGGCCACGTGCACCGCCCGGTAGCCCTCGATTTCATGGCTTGTAGGTGTGGCGGCGTACAGTTCGTCCGCTTCGCCGAGGGCATTGAAGGAGATACCTTCGCTCGCGCCAACGAATTCCGTCTCGCGCCGTCCGCTGAGGCCGTCGTAGATGGCGTCGTAGATGGAGCCGAACGGTTCTGTCACAGCCAGTCGACCCTGCGCGTCCACGGCCATGGCGGCGATGCGAACCGTCGTCAAGTCCGATGCCGGCTTTCTCACTTCGAACTGCCTGACGAGCGTACCGCTCGAATCGAACACCTCGATCGTCGGGACCGATTGGTTTAACCCGTATGCGACATAGAGTTCGCCCGTGGTTTCATCCAGCGCAAGCGCGACGACCTTGGCTTCGGCTTCTGCTGAGATCGAGGCAAGCGAGATCTGCGGCTTGGCTTCGCCCGTTTCGAGGTCGAACTCCTGCACCCTGTGTTCGTCGCCGACGAACAGCGTCTTCTCGGCGGAGTCGACCGCGAGCAGATCGCCGGAACCCTGCTTGTAATCGAACGCGCCCGCTTCGTCGCTGGCGGCGGCGGCCCGTTGGCCCGGACCACAGAGATCCCCCGACGCTGCCGTGCAGACGTTCTCTTCGCGAAGTTCGCTTGCGCTTGCAGTTTCGCCTTTGGCTTCCTTGGCTTTCACCGCCGCCGCCTTGGTGGCGTCGACGCCCTTTCCTATCATCAGGACGAACTGACCGAATTCCGTGTACTCATCGACTCGCCAATTGAAAAGGTCTGTCACGAACACGTTGCCTGTGCCCTGGTCAAGGGCGATGCTGTAATCACCGTCGAACGCTTCGGCTCCGCCGCCGGGGGTTCCGGCCTGGCATTCGTCGTGGGAAACCGCCGTGCAGACGTTCTCTTCGTGCAGTTCGCTTGCGCTTGGAGTTTCGCCTTTGGCTTCCTTGGCTTTCACCGCCGCCGCCTTGGTGGCGTCGACTTCGCCTCCGAACATGCTCACGAACGCGCCGGTGGAAGATATCCGCTGAACACGATCGTTGACCGTGTCGGCGACGAACAGTGTGGGTTCGCTCGTCGCGCTCTGCGCCACAACCCCTGCCGGGAAATTGAACCCTCCGGATATTCCGCTCGATTTGCCCGTCCGGCATGTGTCTGCCTGCTCGTCGCAGAAGTCTTCGAGCAATATCCCTTTACCGGCTTCGGTCAGATTCACTTCGCGACCCAGATGAGCCTTCGGCAACTCCTTCACCGGTCCGGTGTAGGGAGCCGCGCCGGCGTCGGCGCCCAGCGAGGCCATCGCGAGCGCGCTCGCAAGGACGAACAACACCAAGCACAGCAAGAGACGCTCAACCTCGAGGCCGCGAAAAGTCATCTGCTCGCCCCCGTCGCGTCCGCGCGGCGCGCGGCGGCCTTGGCGCCCGGACAGCCGGCCACGACGATCTTGGTCGACTGTTTGAAGACGAGACCGTTCTGGGCTACGAATTCGCTCGGCATCAGCAGCCCCTTGACGAGCTTGCGCGAGATCACGGTCCGCCGGACCGTCCGGCCGTGCACCCGGCTGCTCTTGACCCGGCGGATCGTCGTGACGGTCCGGGCGCGGCAGAGATCGCCGTTGGCCGCCAACGCCGAGTAGCGTCCCTGCGGCAGATTCAACTCGAAGCTTTCGACCGGCACATCGGGGATCGCCTTGAACGTGCTCGAGGTGATCCCGGCTTTGCTGATGAAGGTGTCGCCGACCAGGTCGACCCGGACGCCGTCGCCCTGCAGCACGATGATCAGGTTCGGGAACTGTTCGCCGCCGTGAGAGACGAAGTAGACCGGTCCGCTCAGTTGCCCGGACAGAAGCGGCGTGTGTGCGCGCGCTATACCCACCACCGAGTGGCTGGAGCAGGCGGAGGGGTCGGCGGCGAACGTGCGCGCCGGACAAGCCTGCTGCAGAGTCGTCAGCCGCGAGGGCAACTGTCGCGGCAGGTCGACCTTCACGCGCGCGACGCCGGCGTCGTTGCCAAGCGCGCCCTTCGGATAGGCGAGCTTGACGTCCAAGCCGGCGCCGGCTTTGCGGCTGGTGTGCGCCGTCGTCGCGGCGGAGAAGCGCGGCTTGAAGACAAGGCTCTTGCAGCCGCCCACGGCGAACGGGCTGGAGACGCTCGCGAGCGCGTCCTCACTGCCCGAGATCCAGGCCGTGACCCGCCTCGCGAAGCACCCCGTCGGGTTGAGCATGAAGCCCGGGCGGTCGACGTCGACGGTAACGCGTTTGAGCCGCAACGGGACGCCGAACAGGACCTGAGGTATCGCGTACGGCCCGGTTTCGTCGGTCCTGACGATCGCCGTCGAGTTTTCGGGGTCGATGTCAATGCGCGCGCGTACGACCACCAATCCCAGGTCGAACGGCCCGGCGACCGCGTGCGTGACGATCGACAGGCCGAACGGCGCTCCGCGGTAGGGGCCGGTCAGGAAGACGCTGCCTTCGATTTCAAACGGATGCGAGCCGGCGCCGGAAGCGACGCGCGTCGTGCCGATCTTCGACGCCGTGCACTCGCCGTTGGCGGCCGGATCGTCGGCCTGCGCTTCGGGGCACAACGGCACGCTCGCAAGGTCCGCAAGCAATCCCGGCGGCGTGTGCAACTCGATGCCCTTGACGTACTGCTGGCGGTCTTCGCGCGAGAACTCGAGCGTGAAAGCGCTGAACTTCCCGGCATTGGGCGTGACCGTGCCGGCGAGGAAGCCCGGCGCGAACGGCTGCGGGGAGGCACAGCCTCCAACGTGGTATTCGGAGCCCGGTGTCGCGTCCGGCGTACCGGCGACGAACAGCCCTTCCGGGGTGGTTCCCGGCGCGCTCCATGGGGTGAAGCGCGAGGTCGTGACGGCGCCGCCGCACACCGGCGGGTTGGCAAGCGACGCCCGCTGGCCCCCGTTCAACTTGATCCGCAGTTCGCTGAAGGGTAGCTGCGGCGTGCCTTGAAAGACGGTGGTCAGCTGACCGGTGGCGGGGTTGGCCTGTACGCTGCCTTCGACCTTCAGGTTGACGCCGGCGTCGGCGAGCGCCCCTTCGCCGCCCAGCTCCAGATAGATACGGTAGAGGTTGCCGTCGAGCGCGTCCCGCGGAGTGCAGGGTGGCAGGCCCTCACCACAACCGGGCTTTGCCAAGTAGACGTGTCCCTTGACCGGTTCGTCGAGCAGCGGCGATTCGGCTTCGGCTTCGCCGATCGTCGAGGCGGCGGGACAGTGGCCCGGCGCGAGCTGCGATTCGCCGTTGAGCCCACGTTCTTCGGATTCGGGTCCGATGATGTTGATGCCGTGCGGACCGGTCGCTTCGCACGCCTGGATGCCGTCCACCACCCCCGGGTTGACGGACAGGCCCTCGGGCAGCGTCACGACGGAGTCGCGCAACTGCGGCGTGGCGGGTGTCGTCAGGTTCGCTTCGTTTGCTTCCACCTGCGGGACGGTCAGGTCGATCCCCAGCCCGACCGGGGCATCGGCGAGCTCGGTGTCGGGCTGCACGCCGATACCCGGTTCGAATTTGAGTAGATTGCAGCCGGTGACGGCAGGAAATTTCGTCGTTTCTTCGGCATAGCCGGAGTAGCGTCCTTCGGCGAAGCTGCCGGGTTCCTCCCAGGAGTCGGCCAGCACCTTGGCGCTCTGGTCGCCGGCCGTGCAGTCGGTCGGCATCGTCAGGAATGGCACCGGCCGCACGCCGCTTTTGTGTCCTCCGCCCCCGCAGTTTTCCAGACCGACGATTCCCGCGCATTCGACGCCGCGCATCGGGTCGTGACTCTGGTCGGCGGGAACCCCCCAAAGGGTGACTTCCGCTTCCACGAGTTCGATGATGTCGGGAATCTCGTTGCTGACGACCACCAGGCCATACGATTCTCGTCCCGTCGGATCACGCACCCGCGCGACGTGTCCGGTCAGCAGCGCCGTAACGCCGCCGACGGTCTCCACGCCGAACTCGGCCGACTGGCCCTTTTCGGGTACCACGTTCACGATCGGCGCCAGACTTTCTTTCACTCCGTACCACTTCAGCCGCGCCACGCCGATCTGCGTATCCAGCGGACAGTGTTCCTGGGCGAGCACCGCAGCGACCGAGCAGCGGGGGAAATCCCTGGGGTTGGGATCGCCGAGCAGTCCGGGCGGCGGATAGGTGACGATGTCCTTCACGTCGCGGGTTGGTTTGGGGAAGACATTCCCTCCGGGCGCAGTGACCGGTTCAGTCTTGAACTTGATCGTGGTCGACAGCGCCCACGGATGACCGCCCGCCTGAGTGAAGGGATAAACCGACTTTTCGAACCTCACTTTGAACGGCGCCGTTTCGACCACCTGTTCGGCTTCGGTCGTCTGCATGGTGAAGCTTTCAATTCCCAATGGCGGCGAATCGACGGCGTCGGCGCCGGCGGGCGCGATCGCAAACAGCACGGATGCAAAGGCGGCCGCCAGTGCGACTGCGGCCAGTTTGCCGATATTCAAATTTTGGTTCACCGTCATCGTCGGCTCCCTCGACGGCTGGAACGACCGCTGCGCCTACCGTGGGCCTTACGCTTCGACGCACGCTTCGTCTTCTTGACCTTCGCTTTCTCGATCGGTTTCGCAGGCCTGAATTCATCGCCGGGCGCCTGCGCAACGCTGCCGGGAACGAGCAGCGGCGCCGGCTCGCTCAGCGGGCCGTAGCACGAGTCGCCCGAGCATTCGCGCGCCGGTTCGGGAGGCCGCGGGAAGCCGCCGCCGAGCCGGGCGTCGTAGATGTCGTACTGCCCGTCGCTGTCCTGGGGAACGAGACCCTGTGTCGTCGCAAAGAAGATGTTCCTGCCGCTGGCGGACATCACCAGGTTTTCGATCGGGGCGCTCGAGCTGCCAGTGGAGATCAGCCCGACACGGCCTTCGTCCCATTCGTAGGCGTTGAGCAGGCCGTCGGTGGGCGACAGCGCCAGCGGCTCGGCCGAGGCGAACACCGCCCGCGATCCGTCTTCGCTGATCGAGCGGCTGTCGAGCCCGTGTTGGCGGAACTCTTCGCCGCTCTCGCTCGTGGCCGCGATGCTCGCGTCCGAGCCGGCGCCTTCACCGTTGCCGTCGGAGTCGGCGCCGTCTTCGCCGACCGAAACGCGCTGCAGCGAGCCGGTGAGGGCATCGTAGTGATAGACGTCGCGGGCCGTGTCGGTGTCGTCTTCGGTCAACTGTCCGTAGGAGGAGAACAGCAGGAAACGTCCGGTTTCGCGCGTGCCCGTGCATTCGCCTGCCGGGCGAGCGCACACGTTCACCTGGGCCTGCGGATCGTTCTTGGCCCACAGACCCTCGTCGTTGCGGCCGACCCCGCTGCCATCAGCCGGAGTCAGCCCGCCCGGACACTCGATGTCTTCGACCGTGCCCGACGTCTCCGGTCCGCTGCAGAGGTCGGCGATGAACACCGGGGCCGCGGCGGTGCGGGTGTCGTACACGTACAGGTTTTCGGCGCCGGCGACGGGAGCGCGCCCCTGGGCGTTGACGCCACTGTGCAACACACCGCGCGCCACGAAGTAGACGCGCGAGCCGTCCGGCGCCGGGGTGACGACGTCCTGGAAATCGGACGGTTCCGAAGGATTCGTGTCGTGCGTGACCTGCACCAGTTCGGTTACTTCCATTTCAGCCGCGCCGCAGCCCGGCGTGACCGCCGGGCAACCGATCCGCGCCATGTACAGATCGGGGCCTTCATCGGTGTCGCCGGCGACGAGCCGCTGAGAGGTCTTGAAGAAGACCGTCGAGCTGTCATCGGAGGCGCCCTGGAATTCAGCCGGCGCGCGTTCTTCGGCGCCGGCGCACGGGACTTCGCCGACTTTGGACCCGCTGCCACAAGGTTCCAGAGGCCGCGACAGTTCGATCGTACGAGTGCGTCCCAGGCGCGCAAACAGTTGCTGTCTGCATTCGCCGCCCACCCCCGTCGCGAACAAGACGATCGACCCGCCAGCCGCGACGGTTCCCAGACGACTTCCCTTTTCCGAGGCCAGACCGACGCTGCCGAGTCCCGTCGGACAGGCGGGGTCCAACACGCCGCCTTTGTTGTTGAGACCCACCAACACGAGCGGTTCTTCGCCCGGCGCCGGATGCGAAATCAGTTCATACAGAGTCGATTGCGTTTTTGCCGCCTTCGTGAGCAACGGCGCTTCCTGGATCTCGGACAGCACGATGTGCGACATGTCCGCGCTCGCGCCCAAGTACCGAGCTTCACTGCGCTTGCCGTTGACCGACCGCAGCAGCGCTCCGGCGAGTTCGAAATACGGCGCTGGTTCGAATATTTCTGGGGTTGCGAGCGGCGCCGCGTCGGGCTGTTGGTCGTCGTGCAAAAGGACGGCCTGTTCCAAAGTATCGTCCGATCCAAAGGAATAATTGGGTCCCGGTCTGCTCATCGAGAGCGTCTCCAACAACGAAGGCGAATACTCGAACACATCAGCAGTCGGCGCCAGCGCCGCCGGAGGCGTCAGCGCCACAGTCGACCAGCCAACCCCCTGCATCCGGCTTGCCAGATACACGTTGTCGAGCGGTTCATTGGCAGGATCTCCGGCGAACGCCCCGCGAGAGCCGTAAGCCAAGCGTTCCCCATCCGGAGAGACGGCCTCTATCCCCGACGCACCATAACCACCCTTGAACTGTGGACTGACCATCTCGTAGCCGCGTCCCACGACGGCAGCGCGAGCGACTACCGTCCACATGCTGCCGACAATGCCTACAGCCGCCACGAGCAGGAACACAGCCTTCGGACTATGCCTCATTCGATCCCACCTCCCCTCTACCCAAATCGTCGTACCGGGCAAGACGCCCTTGACATCCGCCCGGCACGACTTTGTTCACCTTAATACAATACTAATACTTCTCGGCTCATCAACCGGAGACCGTCAATAGATGTTCCCCTTCCAATTCTCCTACCTCCTTGATGAAGCCGTCTCCTGCCAGTAAGCCCGATTCGTTATTACCCTGCGAACAGGCTCCCGGCGTCGATATTTCCGCATTATTGCTGAATTCGGCTAACAGACCGCCCACTTCGTTCGCAAGCGCTGCATAAGTTAACCCGTGGCAGTAATCTTCGACGTTGCCGATCAGTAACGTTTCACAGACCGCCACATAACCGGGTTCTTTGTCACCGACTTCTTCCCCACCTTTTAAGAGGTGGATCATGTATTCATTGGTTCCTTCTAATAACATGAAGACGAAATGCCAAGGAAGGTCGACGGCGACCAGTAAGGACGGAGTCATACAGCCGGACCCCATCGATTCACAGGAGACATCGTCGCCCGTGACTTTTACCCCATTCCTCGTCACTTCTGCGCTCACTAATTCTTTGCTTGAGTTTAACACAGCTTCGATGAAGCCTAACTTACCACCTGGTTCGATGTTGGCGTCGAAGAACCCGGTGCATAAGAATTCAACAGCGCCACTCAAGAACGCGTCGTCCTTGAGCCCGAGTTCACCACTGATTTCGACATTGATTAATTCTGCGATCGGATTCCCACTTAATAACAGTTCGGTTTCGGCGAAGGCCGCTGACGCAGTCACTGCCCCAAGCGCCAGCAGAGCAAGCAGCGCCGCCCCGATTAGTTGGATCTTTCTCATCGTCTTTGTCTAACCCTTTCCCCCGTCCGAGGCCGGTCGGGCCCCATCTGAGGTTTGAATCGGCCGAACGGAGCACCCGTCCAAGGTCAGAGAGCACCGCGAACGACCCCTGTATGCGGATGCCGCACGCGCCTCGCAGATCGGACCTAAGCCCCTCCGCCGACTCGTCAGCATTCTCGCCCCACGACGCACTCTATGTCCAGAGATGTTTCCCATACGGATTGGCGACACGAACATCGCGGCAAGACGCCACTGCATTTCGATCGACGTGCTCACCGCTGGTCCGGTCTCCCTTCTGGTCCCGAGCGCTTCGCGTTCCGGCTCGACATCCCAGATAGTCGGATACTCGAACCGCTGGCCAGTCTTGCAAGCACCCCCCATTTTGTCAAGCTAAAGGTCAGGTACTGTTTCCGTCTGTGCCATTTCCTTGGTCATCGCGGCGCCTTTTGCTCCATCCCCGCACAGTGGCGATCGGATTGACGTGCCTGGCGCCTGCGCTCGCGGCGCAAGCCTGCGGATCGAGCACGCGAGCGTTGGACCATGGGCGTACGCAGGCCGGCGGCCCGGCCGCGGCCGGCGCCGCGCGCCTGCTCAGCGACGGCGACTCCGACAACCCGAGCGACATCGACGGAGACAGCCATGACGGCAGCGAAGACCGAGACAACGACGCCAGAACACCGGCCGCCTACGCTTACCACGACCGTGACGACGGCGAAGCGCTCGCCGTCGGCCAGGCCGCCGCTCCGCTCGAGCGCCGGACGATCGCCTCGGTCGTCGAACGCTACTACCGCAGCGCCGCGAGCATGGACGGCGCCGCTGCCTGCGCGCTGCTAGAACCGAGCGTAGCGCGCTCGCTGCCCAACGACTACGGCAAAGGCGCAGGGCCGGCCTACCTGCGCGGAGCGCGCAGTTGTGCCGTCGTGCTCACGGCGGTCTCGCGGCGGTTGCGGGCCGAGCTCGCGGCCCCGGTCTCTGTCACCAACGTGCGCGTATCCAGGCGGGGCGCACGTGCATTTGTCGGGTCGGCGACGATGCCGGCCGGCGAGCTCGGCCTATCGCGCTCGGGAGACCGCTGGTGGGTCGCACAGATGATTGCCGACCCTCTGCCGTGACACGGCGCCGCCTGAGCCAGGACCCATGTCGAGCGGGCATGAGTTGTGTCCAGACGCAACCCGTCGTCTTGCAGGCTCAAGGCATGCTCAGGGCGAACGGCTCGGCGACCTCCCAATGTCCGTTCAACAACTGCAGGGACAACAGCGAAGCCGGCGCGGCGCTCGAGCCGACGAGCGCTAACGCCTGCGTTCCCTTGACGCGCAGCGCGACGAGAACGACGCGCTCGTTCGCCCGCAGACGGTGCACAAACAACAGCGACATCACCCTTGCGCAGGTCCGGCCGCGAGCGTAGGCCGGACCTGCGCCTTCGCCGTAGTCTTCGATCACCGCCTGGCGCCAGATCGGCACCAGGAGAGCGCAGGCCTTGGCGCCGTTTGCCGTGGTCGCGGCCGCATAGTAGGAGACAACCACGCGCCTCAGCAGAGCCGCCTGATGCGGCGCCGGGGCCGTGCCGTAGGAAAGGGCGCCGAGGTCGTCGGCGTCATAGAAGCTCGAGTTTTCGCTGCCGTCTTCGTCGAAGTCGTGATCATGCAAATCCTGGACGACGTGGGCGGAGGACGCCTCGTCGTCGTCGCCGTCTCCGTGCAGGCCTCGCCCAACCAATCCCACGCCGGAGGCGATCAACGCCGCCGAGGACGCAGCCGGACTAGAAGCCCCTTTTCCATCGCGCGCGGCGCCACACGCCGCGAGCGCCAACGCCAACGCCAACATCGCGACCGTCGCCAGGACGCGCATCGCGCTCCCGATCTTGTGTTCTACGTCCAACATCCCTCCCGAAAGGGTTTGGTTGGTGCCGGACGGTAGCACCATCTCATTAATCGGTATCACTTCTCAGCCGGCTCAGGCAAGACGGCCAAACGTGTGTGTTCGCGGCACGTCGCCGGCTTTAGGCAATCTGTTACTGAAGATCCGGGGCCGCCGCTGCCAGAGGTGGCGCCATGAAGCATGATGCGGGTCTTCGCGCTCGCCTCCATAACGAACATAACGAAGTACAACACCGCCTTCTGCGTCAGGAACATATCTTGACTTAAATAGCGATCACTTCTAAACTGCGGCGATGTCTACCGTCGAGATCAGCAATGATTGGTATCGCTCCGCCTATCCGCCAGAGATGGACAGGCTGCCATGGGCAGACAAGACAGGCTCAGAAGTCGACCGTCTGCTGCGGATGCTCGCTCCGCGCGGAGACGAGCGCATACTCGACCTCGGCTGCGGTACCGGGCGACACTCGCTCGAGCTCGCCCGCCGCGGCTTCGATGTCGTCGGCGTGGAGTTGCTAGAGGACAACGTTAGGGTCGGTCGAGACCGGGCACGCGAGGAGGGACTCGGCGTCGAGTTCGTGCAAGCGGATCTCCGCACACTGGACATGTCCGAGGAGTTCGACATCGTCGTCTGCCTCAATGACGGCGGCATCGGCTACTTCGAGACCGAGGCGGAGAACCGGCGCACCTTCGAGGTCGTGGCCAACGCGCTTCGCGACGGCGGCCGGCACCTGGCGCAGACCCCCAACCGCCTGCACGCCGAACGCCATCTGCCCAAGCGGACCTGGATTCAGGGGGCCGAGGCGATCGAACTGACCGACCACAGATGGAATGAGAAGAACAGCCGGATGGAAGGCACAGCAGCTTCGATCTGGGTAGGCAACGTGTTCGAGCGGATCGACCCGATCCCGTACAGCTCACGCCTGTATTTGGTCGAGGAACTCGCTGAGATCTACGCCGCGTTGGGCATGCAGTTGACGAACACGTTCCGCGGCAGCGGCAAACCGGGCCGCCCTCGCGATAACCAGTTCGAGATCTTCTGGGAAGCGCGCAAGCCTCTGACCCACAACGGACATCCTCTCAATTAGAAGCTTCGAATCGCGCATGTTCATCCCCGGCCGCGGGTGCTACGGTCGCTGCAACAGTCCGGAAAACACACCGAAGGCGCAACACCCATGAGCTCCCATCAACAGGGAAAGGGGAGCACAGGCAGACTGCCGCGCGGCCCGCACGACCTGACGCCGCAAGAAGTCGAGGCTGACCAGCGCGCGCGGCTGATCGCGGCGATGGTCGAGTTCGTCGCTACCAAGGGCTACGCGGCCACCACCGTCGGCGACCTGATCGCCCACGCGGGCGTCTCGCGCAAGACCTTCTACACGCACTTCGACGACCGCGACGACCTGCTGCTTGCCGCCTTTGACGAGGTCTCCCCCGCCGTGCTCGACGACGTTCGAGCTGCCGTGCGCCTGAAGGGTGGCCCGACGCGCCAACTGGAAGCTCTCATGCGCCGGCTGTGCCGTATCGGCGAAGAAAGCCCGGGGACGATCGCCCTCTCGGCGATCGAGATCGCGGCGCGCAACCCCGTCGGCCTGGAACGGCGAGACCGTCTGATGAGCGAGTACGGAGATCTGCTGGAGGAGTGCCTGCAGGCAAACGGACACGATCACGCGCTGCCCGAGTCGCTCTCGCGAGCTCTGGCGGGAAGCGTCTACCGCACGATCGACGCGCACCTGCGCCTGTGGCGCGATGACACCACCGAGCTCGGCCCCCAGCTTGCGCGCTGGGCGCGCAGCTACGATCCTCTGCCGGCGGGATTCGACCCCGCGGGTCCGACCGACACGTCTTGGCTTGCCGGCACAGACGGACTTGTGGGCGGCCGCGCCCCGGGGACGCTGACACTGGCGCCCTCCGGTTATCGGGCGCCTATCGAGCGCCAGACCAAGGGGTTTGTCCATCACGTCAACCGCGAACGGATCCTCGACGCGGTCGCCCAACTCGTCGAGGAGACCGGCTACATGAAGCTGACCGCGCAATCGATCGCCGAGCGCGCCGACGTCTCCGAACGGGCGTTCCTCGCCCACTTCAAGAGCAAGGACGACGCCTTCACCGCCGCTGTGGAGGTGGGTCACATGAAGGGACTTGCGATCGTCGCCCGAGCGCGCGAACGCGCCCCCGATTGGCGCACGGGCGTACGTGACGCGATTCGCGCGCTTGTCGAGTTCCTGGCCGCGGAGCCGTACTTCACGCGGCTGGCGTTCGTCGACGCCCCCTTGGCGGGTGTGGAGATGGCCAAGCGCATGCACCAGCATGTGAGCGTCTACACGCGACTGCTGCTCGAGGACGCCCCACAACGCCGGCGCCCGCCGGAGATCGCACCCGAAGCGGCCGTGCACGGCCTGTTCGAGCTGGCGTTCAACTACGCGGTCAAACACCGCGCCCCGGAGCTGCTGGGTGTGACCAGCGAGGCCACCTATCTTGTACTGGCGCCGTTCGTCGGCGTCAGCGAGGCGGCCGACGCGGCGGCGTAAGCTCAAGCATCCCCAGGTGGATGCAGGCGCGTGGCCGGCGGCCTCTACCCGCAGATCACGACCCCAGCAAAGATCGGGTCGGGCCGCCCCAGCCATAAGCGGCGACCCGACCCGTAGTACTTCAACCCATTCGAGTCCTGTTGGTTGGCAGGAGCCTCACCTGGATTCATATCAAGGTCACGCTGCGAAATCAATCCCGATGTTCGGGATCTGCCGTTGACGGGCTCCGCGCAGCTGTAGCCGCATCCGAATCCCCGCAAATCCCTTGCGGCATGGGCGCCAAGGCGCGAGTCAGAGTAGGAGACAAATTGCGCGAACTGGAAACCGGAGCCCGGATTCAAGGCACCGGGCACAGGCCGCCGTCGAGGTTGACGCCGACCCCGGTGACGTAGGAAGCACGCGGCGAGAGCAGAAACGCGGCCAGCGCTGCATACTCCTCAGCGCGGCCGACCCGCCCGAGCGGGATGCCCGCCGAGTCGACCATCCGCTCGTAGTACTCGGGCGGCGTGATCCCAGCCGCCTGCGCGCGGCGCTCGAGCTGCAGGCTTTCCACGACGCCGATCAGGATTGCGTTGACGCGGATCTGCTCGGGCGCAAGCTCGCGCGAGAGCGCCTTGGTCAACGCCAGGCCAGCGGCACGGGAGACCGACGTGGGCGTGGTGAGGGCATCGGGCGCCTTGCCGGAGATCGCCAGGGTGTTCAAGACGGCGCCGCCGCCTGCCTTGCGGATCAGGGGAAGGGCCAGGCGCGTAAGGCGGGCCGCGCCCATCAGCTTCAGGGCTAGATCCTCTTCCCAGACCTGGTCGGTGTGCTCGTCAAAACGACCGGCCGAGAGGGCGCCGGCGTTGTTGACGAGGCCGTCCAGGCGGCCCCAGGCGTTCTCGAGCGTGTCGAGGAGGGTCTGCACATGCTCGGGCACCGTTACGTCGCCGGCAAGCGCGATCACATCTCCCCCGTGCTCGCGCAGGCGCTCGGCTGCCGCTGCGAGCCTGTCACTGTCGCGGGCGAAGATCGCCACGCGCGCGCCCTCGGCGAGCAGTAGGTCCGCCAGGGCGTAGCCCACGCCAGCGGAGCCGCCGGTTATGGCGAAGGTCTTGTCTTGTAGGTCTAGATTCATCGCCGCCGGTCGGAGATTTTATGGTTTGGATTTGGCGTGCGGCGCGCGACCACGTCGCCCTCTGCCGCCTAACCCCCAGGTGGGGTGCGGCCGTCATGACCGACGTAGCCGTCCTTGCCGCCCATGCAGAGATAGATCGTCTCGCCGGGACCGAGGATCTTGATGCGACGGACCGTGGAGGCGTCCACGCGGGCGAAGCACCCGGCCTCGAGTCGGTGGGTTGTGCCATCGCCGAACTGCATCTCGATCGCGCCGCGATGCACGAAGTAGAGCTCCTCTTGGACGGCGTGGTAATGCCATTTCGTCTCGTAGCCCGGTTGGCGCACGAGCGCGTTGACGCCAAAGGCGCTAACGCCGAGACCGGGGCGCACTTTGCGAAAGCCCTCCCCCTGGCCGACGTCGTCGATGGCGCCGATCGCGTAGCCCTCGCCGACGGTCACGCCAGGAAAGCGCTCGCGGTCGACGACTCCGTTCTCAGGCGGCCGTCCAGGCGCCAGCGGCGGCGCGGGCCGGCCAGGTCCAGACGCGAGCCCGTATTTCTCGGTGCTTTCACGGCCGCTCGACGTCTCTGACTCGGGCACCTGCGCGTCCGAATCGAGCCCGCTCTTGCTCATGCCGACGATAGCTCGCCGCTGAAGAACTCCGGGATGCGATGCCCGATCAACTCGCCCTGATAGCGCCGACGCTTGCCATAGACGAGCCAGGTGGTGTCGACCTCGCCGTAGCGTTCGCGCACATCCAGCTCGTCGGGGTGTTCCTCACCAAACGCAACGAACGTGACGCCTGCGTCGTACTTGCCGGCGAGCAGTTCGCGCGCGACGATCGGGTTGGCCGACTCCTGCGTCACTGTCTCCCAGTCGGCGAGGTTGGGGTAGCCCACCGCAGCGGGGACGATGCCAAGGCTGCGTGGGTCGGGGCGGTCACGGCGTACGATCAGGCCCATTTCCTTGGCTGGGAACATGAAGGTGTCGAGAACGAACACCTCTTGGCGGTAGCGCTCGGTAACGATATGGACGTCGGGGTGGGAGCTGCACTGCACGAGATAGGCGTTCGGCAGTTCGCGTGTTCGCTCGAGGCCGGTGAGGAAGTCGCCGACCAGCTCGACCTTGGCTTCAAGGCCTTGGTACTCCAGATAGTTCACCAATGCGTGTTCGTGGCAAGTGCCGATGGGACCAAGAGTGATGAAGGTGAGTCTGTCCACCAACCGATCCTACCACCGCGCACGTCCCCAGAAGCGCACAGATTCCGGCGTTCGGGCCGATAGTCGGAAACATGTCTCACCATTGGTTTGACAGCTGCAATGCGCTCGTACTAGCGTTCTGGCGCGAGCGGCAAGCGCTTCTCGCACAATCGGCCCTTCTCCACAGCGTGTCGTCGACAGAGATACAGCCGGACGTCAACCAACTCAGGAGAGAAAACCAATGTCAAGCACACGCATCGCCGCCGTCCTCGCGGCAAGCGCGCTCGTCGGGGCCGGCTGCGGCGGCAGCTCGCCGAGCACCAGCGGATCACTGACACGCGCCGAGCTGATCGCCAAGGCCGACGTCATCTGCGCACGCGTGCATGTCGAATACCACGCCAATGGGTACACGACCAAGGCCAGCATCGCCCGCCTTGCGCCTATCCTCGCCGGCGATGAGCAGACCGCAGTGGACGAGCTGCGCGGTCTGCGGGCGCCCGCGTCGATGGTGAGCGATTGGAACATGATCATTGACAACGCGCAGACGACCGCCACGGACACCGCCAAGCTGGGGCAACTGGCAAAGGAAGGCAAGTTCGACCAGGCCGCTCCGCTGTTCAACGCCAATCAGCAGAACGAGCACCGAGCGCTCGCCGTCGCTGCACGCGACGGCTTCAAGGAGTGCGCGACAGCGTCGTAATCTTCGGACGAGCAAGTGTCAGAAACATTCCCTGGCATCTACGGCAGCTGCACCGCCAGTAGGTTATCGATCTTCCAGTCACCACGTTCGCGCCTCACAGTGAGGTAGCCAGCGGGCGCCGTCTTGGAGCCGATCAGCGCACGCGCCTGGCCTCCGTCTATGCGCACAGCGCTGACAACGATGCTGGTGGGGATCTGAGCATGATCGTGCTTGAAGAGCTTCGACAGAACGACCGCGCAGGTGTCGCCACGCGAGTAGGCGGGGCCGGCGCCCCGACCGTAGTCTTCGGGGATCGCTTCGGCGAACAGCGAGTAGACCAGCGAACAGGCGCGAGCGCCGTTTGCTGCCGCAGCCGCGGCGTAGTAGCGCTTGACAAGCGCCGCGATCGCTCGGCTGTCGGATGGGTCCGCCGCCTCGCCATAGCCGCGGATGGGACTGTCGTCGCTGTCGTAATAGGCCTTGGGTTCGTTGGTCTTGGAGTCGTTGTCGAAGTCGGCGTCGTTGTCGTGGCTCGTGTCAGTGGTGTGCACTCCGGCGCTGTCGTCGTCGTCTTCGTCGCCCCTGAGGCCGGGCAAGCTCGATGCTTCGCTGGGGTTCTCTACAACCTGCTTGCTGTGCGTCGTCATTGCGTTCGAGGAGACACGAGACGCGGAGCTTGTGCCCCTGTCGCTCTCATCACAGGCCGTGACAAACGCGCCGAGAAACGCGAACACGATAACTCCGATCAGCCATCTCACGGCCACTATCCTTCCGTCCTTAGGGCAATGTGCTCTCGACCAGCGCCTCGATCTTCCACGCGCCGGATTCGCGATGTATGAGTAGGTAGCGTTCGGGCCTCGCTCCGACGCCCAGGAGCGCATACCCGCGATTCCCGCCAACACGCACGCCAGTCACGTGAAACTTCGCGTAGCCAGCGATCAGTTGTGCGTGATCTTGTTCGAACAGCTTCGACATGACTTCGGCGCAGCTCTTGCCGCGCTGGCTTGGATGGCTCTGATCGTAATCTTCCACGGTCGATTCGTCGACCAACGAGTAGGTTAGAGAGCAGCCGTCTGCACCATCGCCCGCCACAGCCACTGCGTAATAGCGCTTGACGAGCGCAGCGACCTGCCGCCTGTCCTTTGTGTTCGCAGTCTCGCCATAGGCGAGGATTTCGGCGTCGTCATTGTCGTAATAGCTGTTGCCCGGGTTGTCGGTGTCGCCGTCGCCGTCCCGTTTGAGCTGAACCGGTGGCATACTGGAGGCGCTCGTTACCGGCGCGCCGGCATTATCCGCAGTTTGGGGCGATGCTCCTGTAGTCGAGTCTACGGCTTTGCTCGTGCCTCCGCACGCTCCGGCACATATACCCAGCAGGGCCGCCGCGATCAGCGCGAACAACGATCTCACCTCGATACTCTTTCAGTCCTAACCAACCGAACCAGATCCAAGAGCCGGTGGCGCTATCGAGATCAACCGAGTTCCCCGCAGTACTTGAAACCATTGCTCTGAGCCGTCGCCGCCATCTGTCGCACCACGGCCGTGCTCGACGAGTACAGGGGCTGCTCAGCTTGCGTGTTGTTAGCCGCCGCATCTGCTCCAAGCTTCGTTACGTCTTCGATTAGCGTCTGCCTGGCCGCTAGCATCTGCCGATAGTCATGCGCCATGGACGCGGGCGGCGTTAGCCCCCTCAGGTCGCTCAATGCCGTCTGCTCGACCGACGCACGATGAGAGGCGATGCCGGCGATGTCCTGCTGATTTTTGACGTGGTCGCGATCCAGCACTGTGTTAAGCCGCTTACAGATCGCATCTGCCCTGGCGACCAACTGGGAGGCAGACAGTGGCTTGCCGGGTTTATCGCCGGCCGAACCTGGCTGGCCGGTCGCGCTCGTGACGGGAGTGGTCCCACTTGACCCTCTGCTCAACGCCGCCGTGCTCCCGTCTTTGCTCCCTCCGCATCCGGCCGCCAAGAGCGTAGCCGCAAGGAGTATCAATGCCGATAGCCACACACGCATCTTGATTTTGACCTCGCTTTTACTTTCCTGTTTTCATACGTTGGGCTGAGGGAAACTCTTGCAGAGAACAGGGAGCTTTGTCAACCAGTATGCGGACGATTGTTTCTGACTAACCCGGACGATTGTTTCTGACTCGCCGATGTTCCTGTCCGGAGTGTGAAAGAATCAATTGGTCAACTGATGTGGCCCGGATCATATATGTCAAAGAATCGCCGGCGGACAACTAAGATGAAGGCGTTGTTAGTGTGTGCCACAACCGCCGTGCTTAGCCTGGGTACCTCGGCGTGCGGTAGCGCAAACGGTGGCGCACACTCGACTTCTCGTGCCTCCTCGAACGCCACCACGACCATAGCCTCGAACGCTACGCCAACCGACTCATCGTTCCTGGGAGACAGCGACGGCGACAACCCTCGCGACATCGACGGCGACGACGCGCACAACGACGGAAGCGAAGACCACGACGACGACAGGCCCACACCTGCAAGCTACGCCTACCCCGACAAGGACGACGGCCGGATCCTAAGTTACGGTCAGGCTGCGAGCAGGGCTGACCGGCAAGCGATCGCGAGCGTCGTCGAACGCTACGATGCCGCGGCCGATGCGGATGATGGGAGCGTCGCCTGTTCTCTAATCGTGTCCAGCCTTGCCCGCTCGATCCGCGAAGACTACGGAGAAGGCCCCGGCCCATCTTATCTGCGCGGTGGTAAGAACTGCCGTGCGATCATGACGATGCTGTTCAAGCATTTCCACAGCGAGCTGGCCGGCCCAAGCAAGGTGACCGGCGCTCGCGTCAATGGCGCTCAAGCGGAGGCCCTGGTCGGCTCTAGGACGATGCCAGCAAGCTACATCACGCTCGTACGTGAAGGGCGCGCCTGGAAGATCGAGGAGTTGCTCGGCACGGCGCTGCCTTGATCAATTCCTTGAGCTCTCCAGAAGCGCTTGAGTTTCGGGGTTATCCGGTGGTTGCGATGAGCGCGTGAGCGGTGTTGGTGATTACTCGCTGTTTGGGGGCTGTGGGGGTAACTGGTGAGTATTGGGTGGCGATGATCGTGCGGCGCAGGCTG
>JBOGXY010000105.1:0-4206 GCA_050696495.1 Solirubrobacteraceae bacterium | reverse complement strand
CGGCGGTCCACATAGACAGCGATGTCCTCGTTGGCCAGCCGCTCAAGGCGAAGCGGAACCGCCGAGCCGTAGAGCGGACGATCCTTGACCTCGAAGAGTTGGCGCATCAGCCCGGGCTCTGAGCCGGCGAAGACATAGGAGGCCACCTCCCCCTGCAGCTGGATATGACTGCGGATCAACCCGTCCAGGTCTGGAATCCGCTCGATGTCCTGAAACTCGTCGAGCGCGACAAAGGCGCGATACCCGCCGCTCTGCTCCAGCCGCAACGGAAGGTCGAGCAGCGCATGAAGGGCGGGCAGCGGATCGAGTCTGGCGCCAGTCTGCAACTTGGCGCTTATCCCGTAGGCGCCGAGCGACAGACCGATACCTGTTTTCTGCAGGAAGTCCTCGACCTTGTCGCGCAGCGACCCTTTCAGTTGCTTGGAGTACGCGCGCTCGAAGCGCACGGTGACGTCGGCGATCGAAGACACGCGATACAGATCCACCAGCACCGGAACCAACCCCTCGCGGCGCTCGCCTTCAAGCAGCGCTCGCCGCAGCAGGCTCGTCTTGCCGTACTTGCGCGGCGCGAACAGCCGCACATAGTGTCCGCCGATCGCGTGCTTGAGCAGATCGTCGGTCTCAGCCTCGCGATCGATGATCTCCTCGGGCGAGAGCGGATGCGAATAGATGAAGGGATTTATCTCCAAGCTCATCAGTAGTCAGTCAGACTACCAGTCTTGCGCCTGTCTGACTACTGGTCTTGCGTCACGCAGACTACTGATGGATGGTCCGATGGCGTTTCATGCTGTATGCTGTATAGAGCCATGGCACATCGAACGCAGCTCTACCTGGAGGACGACCAGTACCGCTGGCTACAGCGGCGCGCGGGGTCCAGCGGCAGCATCGCCGCTGTCGTACGCGAACTGATCGACGCTGCCCGTTCGCGTAGACAAGTTCGAGCGGCCGATCCGCTGATCGACTACCTCCTCAATGGGACACCGGCCGACTCCGGAGCTCCTTCAACGGTTGCGACCCTGGATCAAGACATCTACGGCTGAGGTCCTTGAGCCCCGACCGTGTATTCATCGACACAGGCGCGTTTGTTGCACTTCGTAACCGTGCCGAGCGGGAGCATGAGGTTGCGCACTCGACGTTGAAGCAGCTCGTGGAGGACGGTGCCCAGCTATTCACCTCAAACTACGTCTTCGCCGAGACATACACCGCGCTTCTGGTCAGAGTCGGCAGGGCGGAGGCGATCGAGTGGGGCAGGCGGTTCCGAGCCGGGGAGACGATCGAGCTGATCCGGGTTGACCCAGAGGTCGAGCAGGAGGCTTGGTCGATCCTCGAGTCGCACACCGACAAGGAATGGAGCTACGTAGATGCGACCTCGTTCGCGCTGATAGAGCGAGAACGACTCGACGCCGCCTTCGCCTTCGACCGTCACTTCACTCAGCGTGGCCTGAACGTGCTGCCCCGATCACACGGATAAGATTCCCCGCCCGATGCGCTCCAAGGCCCCCGAAACCTACGACGAGAAGCTCGCCCAGCTAACCGAGCTGCGCGAGGCTGCCCTGCACTCGGCCCCCGAAGCCGAGCGCAAGCAGCACGAGCGCGGGAAGTACACGGCGCGCGAGCGGGTGGAGAAGCTGCTCGACCCGGGCTCCTTCCAGGAGCTCGACACGTTCGTGCGCCACCGCACCTACGACTTCGACATGCAGAAGAACCGCCCGTGGGGCGACGCTGTGGTCACCGGCCACGGCACGATCGAGGGTCGGCGGGTGTGCGTGTTCAGCCAGGACTTCACCGTCTTCGGCGGCTCGCTGGGCGAGGTGATGGGCGAGAAGATGTGCAAGATCATGGACCTGGCGGCGAAGATCGGCTGCCCGGTGATCGGCATCAACGACTCCGGCGGCGCGCGCATCCAGGAGGGCGTCGTCTCGCTCGGCTCCTACGGCGACGTGTTCCTGCGCAACGTGCGCAGCTCGGGTGTGATCCCGCAGATCAGCTTGATCATGGGCCCCTGCGCAGGCGGCGCGGTCTACTCGCCGGCGATCACCGACTTCATCTTCATGGTCAAGGAGACCAGCCACATGTTCATCACGGGCCCCGACGTGATCAAGACGGTCACCGGCGAGGAAGTGCAGTTCGAGGAGCTCGGCGGCGCGATGAGCCACAACACCAAGTCGGGCGTCGCCCAGTTCGCCTCCGAGGACGAGGACGCGTGCCTCCAGGATTGCCGCTACCTGGTCAGTTTCCTGCCGCAGAACAACCTGCATACCACGCCCCGCGTGCAGCCCAGTGACGACCCGCTGCGGATGGACCCCGAGCTCGACCACGTCGTCCCGGATAACCCCAACAAGCCGTATGACATGCGCGACGTGGTGCGCCTAATCGTCGATGACGGCGAGTTCTTCGAGGTACACGAGCACCACGCCAAGAACATCATCTGCGGCTTCTCGCGCTTGGACGGCCACGCGGTGGGCATCGTCGGCAACCAGCCCGCTCAGCTGGCGGGAGTGCTCGACATCGACGCCTCCGCCAAGGCAGCGCGCTTCGTGCGCACCTGCGATGCCTTCAACATCCCGCTGATCACCTTCTGCGACGTCCCCGGCTTCCTGCCCGGCACCGCCCAGGAGTGGGGCGGGATCATCCGCCACGGCGCAAAGCTCCTGTACGCCTTCGCCGAGGCGACCGTGCCGAAGATCACGATCATCACGCGCAAGGCCTACGGCGGCGCCTACGACGTGATGTCCTCAAAGCACCTCGGCGCGGACTTCAACTTCGCCTGGCCGACCAGCGAGGTGGCGGTGATGGGCCCCGAGGGCGCCGTGAACATCATCTACCGCCGCGACATCGCCGGCAGCCCCACGCCCGACGAGCGCCGCCAGAAGCTGATGGCCGACTACAAGGCGCGCTTTGCCAACCCATACACGGCGGCCGAGCGCGGCTACATCGACGACGTGATCGTCCCGCACGAGACGCGCCCGAAGCTGATTGCCGCGCTCGACACGCTCCACACCAAGCGCGAGCCGGGACCGAAGCGCAAGCACGGAAACATTCCGCTGTAGATCCCCCTCCCAGCCGTGAATAGTAGACCATTCAAATGAGTGGTCTACCACATATGTGAGTAGTATAGTATTCACGATGGACGTATCGCGCCCATATACGGCGGTATGCCCCACGCTCGACGGAGATGTGCTCCGGGTACTCGCCGGGACCGATCTGGGACTCACAGGCCGCGAGGTTGCGACGATGGCGGGCCGCTCTCAAAAGGGGGTACTGGATTCGTTGCACCGGCTCACCGCGCATGGCCTGGTAACGCGCGTATCGCTGAACCGGGCTTATCTCTTCACGTTGAACCGGCACCACCTCGCGGCAGACGCCGTGGAACTCTTGATGGCGATGCGCGGGAAGCTGTTCGAGCGCATCGAAGAGGTGGTCTACGACTGGGATATCGCAGCTGTGCACGCGTCTGTGTTCGGCTCGACCGCCCGCGGCGACGGGAACCTCGACAGCGACATCGACATGCTGATCGTCCACCCTGCCGGCGCTTCTGGGAGCGGGCGCTGGGAGGCACAGGTGGACAAGCTACGCGACCAGCTCGAAGCCTGGACCGGCAACCGAGCAAACATTGTCGAGCGCTCCGAGGCACAGGTGGCCGATCTCGTAAGGGAGAAGCGGCCGATCGTCGATGAGCTTCGCACCGACGCGATCGTTGTCGCCGGACTCCGCATCAAGGAGCTGCTGGAGCCACAATGAGCCCGCGCGAGCCCAGGTTCCAATCGTGCTCAAAGACCGACGCGGCGGCTCGACTGCGCCATGCGACACGCTTCCTGGAAGTAGCGGAGCTCGTCGTCGACGAGGGCGACGATCTCGACTATTCGAGCGCATCGGCGGCACTCGCGGTGCTTGCGGGAATCGCCGCCTCAGACGCCGCGTGCTGCGCGGCTCTTGGACGGCGGGCGCGCGGGCAGGATCACCGGGAAGCAGCGACACTGGTAGAGAGGATCAAGCCTGGCGGCAAGCGGGCGGCAACGTCATTGCAACGCCTCCTGGGCCTCAAGGACGAGGCGCAGTATGGCTTTTTCGATGTCGGTTGTCAATGGCCGTCGGTTTCTCCCCACGGACGGCCATCGGTTCTCCCCACTGGTGGCCATCTTTTCTCCCCACTGGTGGCCATGAGTTCTCCCCATGACGTGGGGGCGCGTTCAGCTGGCCAACGGG